>JBDHRG010000199.1:0-6854 GCA_039807445.1 Candidatus Competibacteraceae bacterium | reverse complement strand
GACGTGCTCGACCAGGTGGGGTTGCGCCTCGACCAGGTCGAGAGCATGTACCGCTACATGGCGATCGCCAACTACGAGGACCGCTTCGTGATCCCGACCACCCACCGCGAGTACGCATCGAGCACCTACGACGCCTTCAACGAGCGCGGCGGCTGCGGCTTCAGCTTCGGCAACGCCTGCGCCAACGGCACCAGCCGGGCCAACCTGTTCAGCGTCAAGAAGGCCAACATGGGCAAGGCGATCCCGATCCGGGTCGAACCCCCGCACCGCTAGGCGCGCGCCGACGTCAACCATCGCTCTACCGGGAGGGTGGCATGTCCTACCTGAACCAACTGCTGTTCGGTTACTACCCCTATGTGGCGGGCATGGTGTTCCTGCTCGGCAGTCTGGTGCGCTTCGAACGCGACCAGTACACCTGGAAGGCCGACTCCAGCCAGATGCTGCGCACCCAGGGCTTCCGCCTGGCCAGCAACCTGTTCCACGTCGGCATCCTGCTGCTGTTCGTCGGCCACTTCGTCGGCCTGCTGATGCCCCACTCGTGGTATCCCTACTTCGGGCTGACGCCGACCAGCAAGCAGCTCATGGCGGTGATTGCCGGCGGCGTCTTCGGCGCCATGTGCTTCGCCGGCCTGACGCTGCTGGTCCGCCGGCGGCTGACCGACCCGCGGGTGCGGGCCAACACCACGCGGATGGATTTCTTCATCCTGTTCCTGATCTACGCGCAGCTGATCCTGGGGCTGCTGACCCTGCCGGTGTCGCTGTTCCACCTCGATGGCGGCAACATGATCAAGCTGGCCGACTGGGCCCAGCGCATCGTCACCTTCCGCAGCGGCGCGGTCGAGGCGCTGGAGGGGGTGGGCCTGCTGTTCAGACTGCACCTGCTGCTGGGGATGACCATCTTCCTGGTGTTCCCGTTCTCGCGCCTGGTGCACATCTGGAGCGCCCCGGTGTGGTACCTGGGCCGGCAGGGCTACCAGATCGTGCGCCAGCGCTGAGGCGGCATCTCAGACGACGTGCTGCAGCAGCTCGAGCGGGTAACGCCGTCCGGCGAGGAAGTCGTCGATCGCGCGCAGCACCAGCGGGCTGCGCGGGCGATACCCGCCGTCGGCGAGCTCGGTGCGCGTCAGCCAGCGCGCGGCGACGATGCCCGCGTCGAGCGCGCGCTCGGGGTGGTGTACCAGCGCCCGCGCCGCGAAGCAGGCGCGCACGAAGGTCTCGCCGTTCGGCGCGCGCCACTGGTACAGCCCGACCAGTGCCTCGGGGGCGACGTCCCAGCCGGTCTCCTCGAGCGTCTCGCGCACCGCGGCCTCGGGCAGCGTCTCGCCGTCCTCGAGGTGGCCGGCGGGCTGATTGAATACCGGGCCCTGGCCCTTGTCCTCTTCGACCAAGAGGAAGGTGCCGCCGCGCTCGACGACGGTGGCGACGGTCAGGTGTGCGAACCAGGTGCGTGGCATCGGCAGGTGCTCTCGGGCGGCTAGACTGGCAGAACGGTAACGCGAACGAGGAGGGCGAAGCCATGGGCCTGAGTCAGCAATCCTGCGTCCCCTGCCGCGGCGGCGTACCGCCGCTGACGCCCGAGGAGGCCAGGGCGCGCCTGGCCGAGGTGCCCGAATGGACGCTGTCGGACGATGCCACCCGCCTGCGCCGACGCTTCACCTTCAAAGGCTTCGCGCAAGCGCTGGCCTTCGTCAACCGCGTCGGCGACGTCGCCGAGCAGCAGGGCCACCACCCCGACATCGCCTTCGGCTGGGGCTACGCCGAAGTGACGTTCTGGACCCACAAGATCGGCGGGCTGCACGACAACGACTTCATCATGGCCGCCAGGGTCGACGAGTTGTACGCCGACGGTTGATCCGGCTCGCCACGGCTCGGGCGGTGCATCAGCCCGATGCCGCCGTGCCGATGCGCTCGAGCGCGAAGCCGCGCGGCGGCTGGCCGAGGCGGGCTTCGTAGATCGCCCGGTATTCCCAGATCCGCTTCACGTAGGTGCGCGTCTCGGCGTAGGGGATGGTTTCGATCCAGACGTCGGCGTCGACCGGGACCGCCGGCAGCCACTGGCGCACGCGGCTCGGGCCGGCGTTGTACGCCGCGGTCGCCAGCACCGGATCGCCCTGGAAGCGCTCGGCGAGTTCGCGCAGGTAGCGCGCGCCGAGCGCGATGTTGGCGTCGGGCGCGAGCAGCGTCGCCGAGCCCGCGAACGCCAGCCCGGCCCTGGCGGCGACGTCGCGGCCGGTGCCGGGCAGGAGCTGCATCAGCCCGAGTGCGCCGGCGCCCGAACGCGCGTCGGGGGCGAGCGCGCTCTCCTGGCGCATGATCGCGTACACCCAGGCGCCGGGCAGCCCGGTCGCGCGCGCGGCCGCCGTGACTTCGTCGCGCCACGGCGTCGGGAAGCGCAGCTCGAGCGCATCCCAGACCCCGGCGCGCGCCAGCGTCACGATCGCCTGGCCGTGCCAGCCCCAGTCGCCGGCGAGCCGGGCGGCGGAAGCGAGCTCGGCCGCGGACGCCTGGTCCAGCGCGAAAGCCCACTCGGCGCGCGCTTCCCGGCTGCGCCCGAGCGCGACCAGTTCGCGCGCGCGCGCGAGCGCCGGCCGCTGCGCGAGCTGCGCTTCCAGCGCCTGGTCGCGTGCCAGCGGACGCGCGTTCAGCGCGTAGGGCAGGTGCAGGCGCTCGGCGGCGAGGAAGCCGTAGTAGTCGCGCAGCCCGGCGAGCTCACGGTACAGCGTTATGGCGACCTCGGGCGAGCCGCCCGCCTCGAGCGCGCGCGCCTTCCAGTAGCGCCAGGCGGGGTCGGCGGCCTGTTCGGGCGGCATGCGCCCGAGCGCGGCGAGCGCGTAGGCCCAGTCGCCCTGCGCCAGCCCCAGGCGCACGCGCCACTCGCGGCTGGCCTCGTCGTCGAGGCCGGGGGGGAGGGCGTCGAGTCGGCGCCGGGCGTCGGCATCGTTGCGCGCGGCGAACAGCACCGCCAGCCGGCGCGCCAGCGGCGCCAGCGTCGCGATCGTCAGGCTGCCCCAACCGTGCACCGTGTCGAAGGCCGGTGCGGCAGCGGCCGAGTCGCGCTCGATCCAGCGCCCCAGTCCGTGCAGCACGATCGCCTGCGCGCGCGGATCGGCGCCGCGCAGCTCGGGCGCTTCGAGCAGCCTGGCCGGGTCGGCGTCGACCGCGAGCCACAGTCGGCCCCAGGGCTGGTCGGCCGTCGACAGCCGCGGCAGCGTCTCGCTCGCCGCGGTGGTGCTGCCGGCCGCGAACGCCGCGGCGAGCCGCCCCCAGGCGAGCGCCGGGCTCAGCCCGCCGCGCCCGGCCCAGGCCTCGACCACCGCATCGCACAGCGCGGGGAGCGGCTGCGGCTTGCGCCACAGCGCCTCGAGCCCGGCGACGGCCTCGTCTGGCCTGCCGCGCTCGAGCAGCGCGCGGCGCCACGCGCATTCGGGTTCGGCGCCGGCGCCGGGGCGGTAGTCGGCGATCAGCTCGTCCCAGCGACGCTGCCCGGCCAGCGCCTTCAGCCAGGCGGTGCGCAGCCGCGGCGCGAGCGGGGTGTCCCGGTGCTGCTCGAGGAAGGCGCGCACCGCGGCGCTGTCGGCCGCCTTCAGGTCGCGGCCCAGCGCGGCCAAGTGCAGGTAGGGCAACAGCGGATAGCCGGCGAGCCCGGCCTCGAGCGTGCGTGCGCGCGCGGTGTCGCCGGCGGCGATCGCCGCTTCGGCAGCGAGGAAGGCGGTGCGCTGCGCCGCCTCGTCGGCGTGCGCGGCGGCGGCGAAGGCGAGCAGCGCGGCGAGCGCCGCGCGCAGCGGGGCGGTGCGGGGACGGAGGGTCATGGGCCCTGGCGGCGGTAGCGCGCGTAGAAATCGAGCACGCGGCTGACGTAGGTCTGCGTCTCAGCGATCGCCGGGATCGCGTAGCCGCTGCGGATCACCGTGTTTTCGCCGGCGTTGTACGCGGCCAGCGCGAGCGGCAGCTGGCCGAACTGGTCGAGCAGTACGCGCAGGTAGCGCGCGCCGCCGTCGAGGTTGGCGCGCGGGTCGAAGGCGTTGACCACGCCGAAGCGCGCCGCGGTGGCCGGCATCAGCTGCATCAGCCCCATCGCGCCGGCCGGCGACACCGCCAGCGGGTCGAACGCGGATTCGGCGTGGATCACCGCGTGCAGCAGCGCCGGGTCGAGCCCGTGCACGCGCGCGGTGCCGGCGATCGCATCGCCGTAGCGCAGCCGGTTGGCTTCGAACGCGCCGCGGCCGCGCAGCAGCGGCGAAGCCGCCGCGGAGGCCGCGACGGGCACGGCGACGGGCAAGGGCATCGGCCTGGGCTTCGGCGGTACGTAGCGCGGCGTCGCCATCACGCGCGCGAAGCGCGGGTCGTTGGGCACATTGGTGATGTGCACCACGCCGCGCGCGTCGCGGTAGGCATAGATGTCAGCGGCGGCAGGCCAGGCCAGCAGGCCGCCGAGCGCCAGCGTCAGGCAGCGGATCACGGTCATCGGGGCGCCGGGCGGTCCCTGCGTGCAGAGTTATGGTTTCTTCCCGTCGCGAAGGTAATCGCCCTGGCGCCGAGCTGCAAGCGTGGCGGCGCTGGAACCCATCCCGGGCAGCGGACTCCGTGACGCGTGGGTCTACAGCGAGGCGCGGCGCGCGATGCCCTTGGGCTTGCGCTTCTTCAGCCGCGAGGCTTCCTTCTGCCGGCGCTCGGCGGCGTCGATCAGCAGCGCGTGCGTGCCGCGCGCCTCCTCGCCCTCGAGCGGCACGCGCTGCACGTAGCGGCCGTCGGGCTGCATCTCCCAGGCGCTGCGGTGGTCGGCGAACTGGATGTCGAGCATCGCGCGCAGCTCGGCGCGCGCCTCCGGCGCCTCGACCGGCACCACCACCTCGACCCGGCTCTCGAGGTTGCGCTTCATGCAGTCGGCCGAGCCGATGAAGTACTCCTCCTGACCGCCGTTACGGAAGTAGAACACGCGCGGGTGCTCGAGGAAGCGCCCGACGATGCTGATCACGCGCACCGTCTCCGACAGCCCCGGGATGCCCGGGCGCAGGCGGCAGGTGTCGCGCACGATCAGGTCGACCTTGACGCCGGCTTGCGAGGCGCGGTACAGCGCACGGACGATGTCGGCATCCTCGAGCGCGTTCATCTTGAACTGGATCAGCCCGGGGTTCTTGGCCGAGTGCATCTTGGCCTCGCGCTCGATCCTGTCGAGCAGGCCGGGCTTGAGCTGCTTGGGCGCCGGCAGCAGCTTGCGGTAGTGACGCTTGGGCGTGTAGCCGGTGGTCAGGTAGTTGAACAGCTCGGTCAGGTCTTCGCCGATCGCCGGGTCGCAGGTCAGGATGCCGAGGTCGGTGTACAGCCGTGCGGTGCCGGCGTGGTAGTTGCCGGTGCCGATGTGGGCGTAGCGGCGCAGGCCGTTGTAGTCGCGCCGCACGGCGAAGATCACCTTGCTGTGCGTCTTCAGCCCGACCACGCCGTAGCTGACGTGGATGCCGGCTTCCTCGAGCCGCTCCGCCCAGCGGATGTTGGCCGCCTCGTCGAAGCGTGCCTTCAGCTCGACCACCACCGCGACCTGCTTGCCGTTGTCGGCGGCCTCGACCAGGTAGTCGATGATCTTCGAATCCTTCGAGGTGCGGTACAGCGTCATCTTGATCGCCAGCACCTTGGGGTCGCGCGCCGCCTCGCGCGCGAAGCGCTCGACCGAGGTCGCGAACGATTCGTAGGGGTGGGCGAGCAGGATCGTGCCCGCCTCGCGGATCGCGTGGAAGATGTTGGGGCTGAGGCCCAGCCGCGGGTGATCGAGCGGCGCGTGCGGCGGGTCGTGCAGCTCGGGGCGGTCGAGCGCGGCGACTTCGAACAGGTCGCGCATCGCCATCATGCCGCCGACCTCGAACACGTCGTTGGCTTCGTCGAGGCCGTGCTCGGCGGCGAGCATGCCGCGGTAGAGCGGGTTCATCGAGGCCGAGACCTCGAGGCGCACCGTCGGCGCGAACTTGCGGTCACGCAGCTCGCTCTCGATCAGCACCAGCAGGTCGTCGGCCTGCTCTTCGGCGAGCTCGACCACGGCGTTGCGCGTGACGCGGAAGGCGTCGCAGGCCTCGACCACCATGCCCGGGAACAGCAGGTCGAGGTTGTTGGCCATCACGTCTTCGAGCGGCACGAACAGCGTGCCGCCCTCGAGCGTCAGGAAGCGCGGGATGCCCTGACCGATCGGCACCTTGATCCGCGTCAGCGAGATCTGGTCGTCGTTCGGATAGTGCAGCGACACCAGCAGGTTCAGCGACAGGTTCGAGATGAAGGGGAAGGGGTGTGCCGGGTCCATCGCCTGCGGCGTCACCAGCGGAAAGATGTTGGCGACGAAGTACGCGCGCAGCTCGGCGCGCTGCGCCTCGCTCAGACGCTTGTAGCTGCGCACGAAGATGCCCTGCGCCTTCAGCAGACCGTGCAGCTCGAGCGCGAGCGCGCGCATCGTCTCGAGCAGCTCGCGCACCCCGGCGCAGGCCTCGCTCAGCTGCTGCTGCGGCGTGCGGCCGTCGACGGTCGGGGTCCTGACGTTGGCGCCGATCTGCTGCTTGAGGCCGCCGATGCGCTTCATGAAGAACTCGTCGAGGTTGGCGCTGACGATGGCGAGGAACTTGATGCGCTCGAGCAGCGGCGTGCGCGCATCCTGTGCTTCGAACAGCACCCGGCGGTTGAACGCCAGCCAGGTCAGCTCGCGGTTCAGGTACCACTCGGGGGCGTCGAGGTCGATCGCCGCGGCTTCGGCGGGCTTCGCGGCGGCGGGCGCCTCGGCCACAGCCGGCTTCGGCGCGGCGGGGATCCCGGGCGTCGCCGGCCTGGGCGCGGTGGCGGCGGGCCCGGTGGCGGAAGCATCGGGTGGCGTGGGCACG
>JBDHRG010000198.1:0-6854 GCA_039807445.1 Candidatus Competibacteraceae bacterium | reverse complement strand
GAGCAGACGCTGGCGTTCGCGCGCGAGCTCGCCTGGACGCACACAGGCGCCGACGCGGCGCCGGACCCGGCCGCCGAGGCGGCGCGGCGCGCGACCGCGGCGCGGCTGCGACCGCTGCTCGCGCGCACGCTGCTCGGCCTGATGCAGAACGATGCGCTCGAGCGCGATTTCGCACGGCTGGCGGCGCTGTGCCTGGAGGTCAAAGAGGCCTGTGGTCGCGGCGCCGACTACGAGCTGTGGTGGCGGGCGCAGGGTTTCGCCGAAGTGCTGCGCCAGACCGCGCTGCCGCCACGGCGCGCGCAGCACCTGCTGCTGCGCGAGCTCGACCAGCAGTTGCGGCGGCTCGCCGAGACCGGCTACGGCGAGGGCGCCGGCACGCTCGGTGCGCGGCTCGAGGCCGAGGTCGCCGCCTCGCCGCTCGGCCGGCACTGGCTGCGCAGCCGTGCCGATTACCGCCCGGCCGGGCGAGGTGCGGTGCTGGCCGAGCCGGCGACGCTGACGGTGCTGGCCGGGCTGTTGATGGATCAGCTCGCGCCGTGCAAGTCGGCGTTCGATGCCTGCGAGCGCGAGCTCGAAGGCGCCGGGGGCGAAGCGCTGGCGGCGCTCGCGGCGGCGTTCGCCGCGGCGAAGCCGGCGGCCGACGTGCTGGGCCTGCTCGAGATGGAGGCGCAGTCGGCCTTGCTCGAGCAGTGGCGGCGCAGCCTGGCCCTGCTGCTCGAGCGCGGCGGTGCGCTCGACGAAGATGCGCTGTGCCGGCTGGCCGAAGACCTGGTGCTGCTCGAGCGCGGCTGCGAGAGCCTCGTCGAACTCGCCTTCGCCGGCCGCGGCGTCGAGCCGCCGGCGCAGACCGCGGCCGAGCTCGACGCGCGCCAGGCGCGCGCGGTGGCGGCACGCGAAGCCCAGGCGCAGCTCGCGCAGGTGCGCACGCGGGTCGACGCGCGGCTGCAGGGCGAGGGCGGCGACGGCGTCTGGGGCGAGGCGCAGGCGGCGCTCGGGCGCATCGCCGCGGCGCTCGCGGTGCTCGGCTGTGGCCAGGCGCAGCGGCTGCTGGAGGCGCTGCAAGCCGCTTGTGGCCGGCTCGCCGAGGAGCCGGCACGGCTGCGATTCGAGCCCTTCGTCGCGGTGATCGCCGAAGCGATGGTGGTGGCCGAGTTCTACCTCGAGCGCCTGGCCGCCGGGCGCGCTGCCGACGAGGGCTGGCTGGCGCGCGCGCAAGCCGAGCTCGAGGCGCACATGGGCGAAGAGGCACAAGCCGAGCCGCCGGCCCCCGCGGCGGCGCCCGCCGCGACCGAACGCCCGCGGCTCGCGGCGGACGCTGTCGCAGTGCTGCCCGAGCCGACGCTGCCGCCGGAGCTGCTCGAGGCGCGCGCGGGCGCCGCACCGGCGCTGGCGGACGATACCGCGGCCGAACTGCACGAGGTGTTCCGCGAAGAGGCGGGCGAAGCGCTGGCGACGATCGAGGCCGGGCTGGCGCGGCTCGACGCCGCGCTCGGCGACCGCGAGGCGCTGGCGCAGGTGCGGCGTGCGTTCCACACGCTGAAGGGCAGCGGCCGCATGGTCGGCGAGCTCGATGCCGCCGAGCTCGCCTGGGGCGCCGAGCGGCACTGCACCCGCGTGCTCGACGGCGCGGACGACTGGACCCCGGCGCTGCGCGCGGCGGCCGGTCGCGCCGCAGCCGCGATCGTCGCCTGGCTGGCCGACGGCGACCACACCGGCCTCGATGCCGCGGCGGCGCAGCTCGCCGCCCTCGACCGGGCTCCCCTCGGCGGCGCTCGCGACGGCGCCCCGGACGCTGCGCGCAGCGAACCCCGCGACGAGACCCGGCACGGCGACGCCGGGCGCGTGCCGGTGCCCGTGGCCGAGGGGCGCGACGAGCTCGCGGCGGTGTTCGCCGCCGAGGCCGGCGAGCGGCTCGACGCTGCCGATGCAGCGCTCGTGCGGCTGCGCGAAGCCCGTGACGACAGCTCGGTGCTGAACGATCTGCGCCGCGAGCTGCACACGCTGAAGGGCGGGGCGCGCACCGCCGGCATCCCGGCGATGGGCCGCCTCGCGCACGCCGCCGAATCGCTGCTCGATGCGCTGGTCCGCGACGAGCGCGCGGCCGGCGATGCCCCGCTCGACGGCGTGCAGCGCGCGCTCGACCGCCTCGGCGAGATGCTGGCCGACGCCGGCCACGACCAACCGCCCGGCGCCGACGACGCGCTGATCGCCGAGCTCGACGAGCTCGCGCGCTGCGGCGCAGGACCCGTTCCGACCGAGGCCGCGGCAGGGCCGATCGAGGAGCCCGTCCCGGGCGAAGCCGGAGGTGGCGCGGCGATTGTCCCGAGCGCAGCCGAGGCGAGCCCGGTCGAGGGGCACGCCGCGCCGGCCTGGCGCCCCTCGGCCGCCGGAACGCTGCGCGTCGATGTGCGCCTGCTCGATGCGCTGGTCGACCGCATGGGCGAGAGCCGCATCCTGCGTGCGCGCGTCAGCCAGGGGCTCGGCGCTTCGCGGCTGAACCTCGGCGAGCTCGCGCGCACGGTCGAGCGGCTGCAGTCGCAGCTGCGGCGCGTCGAGATCGAGGCCGAGACGCGCATCCCTGCACGCCCGCCGGGCGCCGCGGCGCCGCCCGGGCACGGCTTCGATCCGCTCGAGCTCGACCGCTTCGGCGAGCTGCAGCAGCTCGCGCGCTCGCTGCGCGAGACCGCCGAAGACCTCGCCGATTTGCAGCAGAGCCTGACAGCGCAGGCGCAGGACTTGCACGGGCTGCTCGAGCAGCAGGCCGAGGTCGAGTCGGATTTGCAGCAGGGCCTGTTGCGCACGCGCATGCTGCCGTTCGGCAGCGTCGCAGCGCGACTGCGGCGCGTCGTGCGCCAGGCCGCGCTCGAGACCGGCAAGCGCGCCGAGCTGGCGCTCGAGGGCACCGACACCGAGCTCGAGCGCGGCCTGCTCGAGGCGATGCTGGCGCCGCTCGAGCACGTGCTGCGCAACGCCGTCAGCCACGGCATCGAGCCGCCCGAGGCGCGCGCCGCCGCCGGTAAGTCCGAGACCGGCCGCGTCACGCTCGCGGTGCGCCGCGAGGGCGCCGAACTGGTGCTCGAAGCCGGCGACGACGGTGCCGGCCTCGACTACGGCGCGATCCGCGCCGCCGCCGAGGCGCGCGGCCTGCCCGCGCGGGACGCCGACGAAGCCGAGCTGGCGGCGCTGCTGCTGGCTCCGGGCTTCAGCACCGCGCGCGAGCTGACCGAAGTGTCGGGGCGCGGCGTCGGCCTCGACGTGTTCGCGCACGCGGTCGAGTCGCTGCGCGGCAAGCTCGCGATCGCGTCGCGCGCCGGCGAGGGCGCGCGCTTCACGGTGCGGCTGCCGTACTCGCTGTCGGTCGCGCACGCGCTGCTGGTGCGTGCCGGCGGCGAGACTTACGCGGTGCCGCTGCTCGCGATCGAGGCGGTCGGCCGGCTCGGTCCGCTCGAATACCGCGACTGCCTGGCGGGCGGCGAAGTGGTGTACGCGCACGGCGGCGCGAGCTGGCCGGTGTGCAGCCTGGCGCTGCAGTTCGGGCTCGGCCTGCCCGCCGCGGGTGCGGCCGGCGAGCGCCCGCCGCTGCTGCTGGCGCGCAGCGGCGAGGCGCGCGTGGCGGTCCAGGTCGACGCCGTGCTCGGCCGCCAGGAAGTCGTGGTCAAGCCGCTCGGCGGCCAGCTCGCCGGCGTGCCGTGGCTGGCCGGCGCCACCGTGCTCGCCGACGGCCAGCTGGTGCTGATCCTCGACCTGCCGGCGCTGGCGCGCGGCGCGGGGCGCGCCGTGGTGCACGCGCTGCCCGAGCCGGCGCGGTCGCCGACGGCGGCGCTCGCGCTGGTGGTCGACGATTCGGTCACGATGCGCAAGATCACCGCACGCTTCCTCGCGCGCCACGGCATCGAGGCGATGCTGGCCAAGGACGGCGTCGAGGCGATCGATTGCCTCGATGCGCGCGTGCCCGACCTGGTGCTGCTCGACGTCGAGATGCCGCGGATGGACGGCTTCGAGCTGATCGCGCACATCCGCGGCCAGGCGCGGCTGCAGCACGTGCCGGTGGTGATGATCACCTCGCGCACCGGCGCCAAGCACCGCGAGCGCGCCGCCCGGCTCGGCGTCGACGCCTACCTCGGCAAGCCGTACCAGGAAGACGAGCTGATCGGCGTGATCCGGCGCCTGCTCGGGCCGGCAGGCGGGGAAGGCTGATGGACGCCGAGTCCTTGTCCTGCCTGCTGATCGGCGTGCACGGTGCGCGGCTCTTGGTGCCGTGCGGCGCGGTGGTCGAGGTGCTGCCCTGCGTCGCGCCGCAGCCGCCGGCCGCGGGGGCGCCGCCGTGGCTGCTCGGCACGGTGCTGTGCCAGGGGCGCAGCGTGCCGCTGATCGGCGTCGAGCGCCTGCTCGGGCTTGCCGACGCGCCGGCCGACGCTGCGCGCGCGCGCATCGTCGTGCTCGCCAGCGATGCGCGCCAGCTCGCGCTGCTCGCCGCCGGCGTGCCGCAGCTGATCGCGGTCGAGCGGCGCTGGCTCGCCGCCGACGACGCCGAACCGCCACCGCCCGGCGTGCTGCGCCGCGTGCGCCTGCCCGAGACCACGGCGCTGATCCCCGACCTCGCCGCACTCGCCGCCGAGCTCGAGCGGCTGGCGAGCGCGGGCGGCTGAAGCGGGCGCAGGCATCACGCGGCGCTCGCCTCGTCGGCGGCGAGCGCCGCGTCGAAGTCTTCGAAGCGCTCGAGCGGCGGTGCGCACTGCGCGCCGCGGCAGACGAAGGCGGCCACGCCCTGCGCCGGGGCGGGCGGCGGGTTCGGGAAGCCGGCGGCATCCGGCGGCAGCGCGAGCGTGAAGCGTCGCGGCGCGAAGCGGCCCGCGGCGCGCGCGCACCACCGCTCGAGCGTCGCGGCTTCGTCGGCACGCAGCAGCACGCGCTGCCCCGGGAAGAAGTGCTCTTCGAGCGCGTCGAGCAGCGCCGCCGTGGCCGTCGGCTGGCGCTCGAGCACCGGCCAGGCCCACTTCAGCGTGCGCTCGGCGGCGACCAGATACGGCAGGTGGCCGAGCAGGTGGCCGAGCGCCGACAGCGCGCGCGCCGCGACGCCGTTGCCCGAGGGCAGCGCCTCGTCGAACAGCGGCTTGGGCCGCTGGATCAGCGCCTCGGCATCGGTGGCGTTGAAGTGGAAGCCGCCGCGGCGTGGATCCTCGAAGCGCGCGAGCAGGGTATCGGCCAGCGCCCGCGCCCAGGCGAAGTCCTCGCCGCGCCAGCGCGACTGCAGCAGCTCGAGCAGCGCCTCGAGCAGGCAGGCGTGGTCGTCGAGGAAGCCGGGCGCGCCGGGGCGGGCGTCCTTCAGCGAAGCGTACAGCCGCCCGTCGCGCCACAGCGTGCGGCGGATGGCGCCGAGCGCCGCTTCGGCGGCGGCCAGCCAGTCGGGGCGAGCGAGCAGCCGACCGGCGAGCGCCAGCGCGCGGATCATCAGCGCGTTCCAGGCGGTCAGGATCTTTTCGTCGCGGTGCGGGCGCGGACGCGCGTCGCGCGCCGCGAGCAGCTTCGCGTGCGCGGCGGCGAAGCGCGCGGCGGCAGCGTCTTCGGCGAGGCCGAGCCGCGCGGCGGCATCCGCCGGGCTGCACTGCCGGCGCAGGTGCCAGCGGCCTTCGAAGTTCGGCGCGGCGTCGAGGCCGAGGCAGGCGGCGGCGATGGCGTATTCGTCCGGATCGAGCACGGCACGGGCTTCATCGGGCGTCCAGGTGTAGAAGCGGCCTTCCTCGCCCTCGGAGTCGGCGTCGAGCGTGGCGTAGAACGCCCCTCCCGGTGCGCGCATCTCGCGCAGCACCCAGTCGGCGGTCGCCTCGGCGACTTCGCGCAAGCGCGCGTCGCCGAAGTAGCGGTAAGCCTCGGCGTACAGCGCCAGCAGCGGGCCGTTGTCGTACAGCATTTTCTCGAAGTGCGGGATCTCCCAGCGCGCGTCGACCGCGTAGCGGAAGAAGCCGCCGCCGAGCGCGTCGAACAGCCCGCCGTCGGCCATCTTCAGCAGCGTAAAGTGCAGCGCGTGCTCGGTCGCGGCGTCGGGCTTGCCGGCAACGCGCGCGGCGTGCGCGTGGCGCAGCAGGCCCGACAGCGCGCCGGTCTGCGGGAACTTCGGCGCGCCGCCGAAGCCGCCGTGCTCGCGGTCGAAGTCTGCGAGCAGCGCATCGACCACGGCGCCGAGCGGCGCCGGGTTGACGCCGTAGCCCGAGGCGCCGTGACGCGGGATGTCGGCGCGCAGCGCGGTGGCGAGCTGCACATTCTGCGCGCGCACCTCGTCGCCGCGCTCGCGGTACACGGCTGCGACGCGCTCGAGGATCTCGGCGATCCCCGGCAGCCCGAAGCGCGGTTCCTTCGGAAAGTACGTGCCGCTGAAGAAGGGTACGCGGTCGTCGGGCGTCAGCACTACGGTCAGCGGCCAGCCGCCACCGCGACCGTTCAGCAGCTGGTGCGCGTGCTGGTAGACGCGGTCGAGGTCGGGGCGCTCTTCGCGGTCGACCTTGACGCTGACGAACAGCCGGTTCATCACCTCGGCGACCGTGGCATCCTCGAACGACTCGTGCGCCATCACGTGGCACCAGTGGCAGGCTGAATAGCCGATCGACAGCAAGACCGGCTTGTCCTCGGCCTGCGCCTTGGCGAAGGCTTCCTCGCCCCAGGGCCACCAGTCGACCGGGTTATGCGCGTGCTGGAGCAGGTAGGGGCTGGTCTCGTGGATCAGGCGGTTCGCCGACATGGTGGCCTCCACGCGAGCAAAAAAAGCTGAGACAACTATACGGCGGCCACGAGGGCTTGTCGCAAGCGCGCGTGTACCGCCCGCTCGGGGCGGTTACAATGGCGGCCTTTTTCCCGAG
>JBDHRG010000197.1:0-6885 GCA_039807445.1 Candidatus Competibacteraceae bacterium | reverse complement strand
CTGTTCGCCGCTCGGCATCAGTTCGTACTTGAAGGCTTGGAGGCGTTGCATGGCGCCAATAAGTTTGGCCTATGAGCAACGACAACGACATTCACCACGGCAGGCATTGTGTCTTTCTGATGCATGTTCACTTGGTCTTCGTGACCAAATACCGTCGCGGAGTGTTCACCAAGGACATCCTCGACAACCTGCGCGGCATCTTCGCCAGCGTCTGCGCCGACTTCGAAGCGGAACTGGTGGAGTTCGACGGTGAGGACGACCACGTTCACCTGCTGGTGAACTACCCGCCCAAGGTCGCGGTGTCGGCGCTCGTGAACAGCCTCAAGGGCGTTTCCAGCCGGATGATCCGCAAGAAGAACTACCCGAGCATCCGCAAGAAACTCTGGGCCGGCGCGCTCTGGTCGCCGTCCTACTTCGCCGGCAGCTGCGGCGGCGCACCCATCGAGATCATCCGCCAGTACATCGAGCAACAACAGACGCCGCATTAGACGCTTGTGGCGGCATCGAGCCACCACAAGCGTCGCGCTATCCTTCCCCGGCCTGAAGGCCGAGGCTTGTCGCGCACCGGGTCGAGGCCCTTGAAGGACATCAGCCGCTGATCGTAGGGCATGGCCGCCAGCGGACGAAAGTGTGGGCGCCTGGACTTGTCGCGCTTGTAGGCTTCGCCGACCTGAGCGATACAGCGCACCGCCATCTGCGCGGACAGACCGAACCGGCGGCGCAGTTCAGGGTAGTGCAGCTTCTGCAACGCGATCTTGTTGGCGGTTTTTCGGGCGAACGCTTCCCCTGCCAGCCAGTCGGCAGCGGCATTGAACGCCCGCAGCGTCGCCTCGAGGGCTTCGACCTGAGCTCGCTCGGGCAGCAGTTGGGTCTGCAGCGTCAGCTTCATCCGCGCCACTATAGACAAACATTGTCTATATGCAACCGCCTGGGGCGCTTCCGCCCCGGTCTGAAGGCCGGGGCTTCCGCGCCTGTGCCGATCCGAGAGGTTTAAGGGTGAAACAAAAAAAGAGGCCGGACCCTGAGGCCCGGCCTTGATTGAGAAACCACCCAAGGAGGATTGGAGGAGAAACGCGGCCAGATTAGGCGCTGGCGTCACGGACCGGCAAACGAAGGTTTCTAAACGTCGGGCTGAGAATTCCTCATCGGCCGGGCAGGGAACTTTTCCGCCCCCTGCTCCGGCGCTCAGCCGCCGAGGTAGGCGCGGCGTACCTCGTCGTTGGCGAGCAGCGCCTGGCCGGTGTCGGCGAGCACGATGCGGCCGTTCTCGAGCACGTAGCCGCGGTCGGCGAGCGCCAGCGCGCGATTGGCGTTCTGCTCGACCACGAACACGGTGACGCCGCGCGAGCGGATCTCTTCGATGATCTGGAAGATCTGCGCGATGATGATCGGCGCCAGCCCGAGCGAAGGCTCGTCGAGCAGCAGCAGCCGCGGGCGGCTCATCAGCGCGCGGCCGATCGCCAGCATCTGCTGCTCGCCGCCCGACATCGTGCCGGCGCGCTGGCCGATGCGCTCCTTGAGCCGCGGGAACAGCGCGAACACGCGCTCGACGTCTTCGGCGATCTGTTCCTTGCTGACATAGAACCCGCCCATCTGCAGGTTCTCGAGCACCGTCAGCGCCGGGAAGATGCGCCGGCCTTCGGGCGAAACCGCGATGCCGTTCTGCATGATCAGGTGCGTCGGCTTGCGGGTGATGTCTTCGCCTTCGAACAGCACGCGCCCGCTGGCGGCGCGCGGCGAGCCGCACAGCGTCATCAGCAGCGTGGTCTTGCCGGCGCCGTTGGCGCCGATCAGCGTGACGATCTCGCCCTGCCTGACCTCGAGCGAGACGCCCTTGAGCGCCTCGATCTGGCCGTAGCGGGTATGCACATCTTCGAACTTGAGCATGAGCTCGGCCATCACGCTTCTCCGAGGTAAGCCTTGATCACGCGCGGGTCGTGGCGGATCTCTTCGGGTGTGCCCTCGGCGATCGGCCGGCCGTACTCCATCACCAGGATGCGCTCGGAGATCTCCATCACCAGGCTCATGTCGTGCTCGATCAGCAGCACCGCGACGTCGTGCTGGTCGCGCAGGTCGCGGATCAGGTGGTCGAGCTCGCGCGTCTCCTGCGGGTTCAACCCGGCGGCCGGTTCGTCGAGCAGCAGCAGTTTGGGTTCGGTGATCATGCAGCGCGCGATCTCGAGCCGGCGCTGCTGGCCGTACGACAGGTTGCCCGCCTCGCGGTTGGCGAGGCTGCGCAGTCCGACCCGGTCGAGCCAGTACGCCGCGCGCTCGAGCGCGTGCTTCTCGGCGGCGCGGTACGCGGGCACGCTGAACAGCCCCTTCAAGAGCCCGGTTTCGAGCTTGGTGTGCTGCGCCACCAAGAGGTTCTCGACCGCGGTCATGCTGCGGAACAGGCGTATGTTCTGGAAGGTCCGCACCAGGCCGCGGCGGGCGATCCGGTGCCCGGACTGGCCGGCGATCTCCTGGCCCTCGAGGTGGATGCTGCCGGCCGAGGGCCTGTAGAAACCGCTGACGCAGTTGAACACGGTGGTCTTGCCGGCGCCGTTGGGGCCGATCACGGCGTAGATCTGGCGCGGCTGCACGGTGAAGTTGATGCCGTCGACGGCGACCAAGCCGCCGAAGCGCATCTGCAGACCGGAGACTTCGAGCAGGCTCATTCGGGCAACTCCAGGCGCGGGCGGGTCACGGGCACCAGACCCTGCGGACGCCAGATCATCATCAGCACCATCACCAGGCCGAACACCAGCATGCGGTACTCGGAGAAGCCGCGCGCCAGCTCGGGCAGGATGGTCAGCGCCAGCGCGGCGAGGATCACGCCGAGCTGCGAGCCCATGCCGCCGAGCACGACGATGGCGAGGATCGTCGCCGATTCGATGAACACGAACGATTCGGGGTTGATCGACCCCAGCCGCGCCGCGTAGAAGCTGCCGGCGAAGCCGGCGAAGGTGGCCCCGAGCGCGAATGCGGTCAGTTTGATCACGGTCGGATTCAGCCCGAGCGAGCGGCAGGCGATCTCGTCCTCGCGCAGCGCTTCCCAGGCGCGTCCGACCGGCATGCGGATCAGGCGGTTGATCACGAACAGCGAGGCCGCGACCAGCGCGAGCGCCACCAGGTACAGGAAGATCACCGGGTAGGCGCCGTCGAACGGGATGCCGAGCGCATCCCACAGCGTGGTGCCCCCTTCCGCAGCCCGCCGGCCGATCTCGTGGCCGAACAGCCCCGGCTTGGGGATGTTGCCGATGCCGTCGGGGCCGTGCGTCAGGCTGTCCCAGTTGTTCAGCACCAGGCGGATGATTTCGCCGAAGCCGAGCGTGACGATCGCCAGGTAGTCGCCGCGCAGGCGCAGCACCGGAAAGCCGAGCAGGATGCCGAAGGTGCCGGCGAGCAGCCCCGCGATCGGCAGGCACTCCCAGAACGACAGGCCGAAGTACAGGCTCAGCAGCGCGTACGTGTAGGCGCCGATCGCGTAGAAGGCGACGTAGCCGAGGTCGAGCAGCCCGGCGAAGCCGACCACGATGTTGAGCCCCAGCCCCAGCATCACGTAGGTCAGCGCCGCGGTGGCGATGTCGATCTCGCCGCGCCCGCCGAGGAAGGGCAGGACTTGCGTCGCGAACGGCCACACCGCGGCCAGGCCGATCGCGATCGCCCACCAGCGCCCCGGGTGCTGGACGAAGGATTCGGGCGTGCGCAGGCCGACGCCGCCGAACTTCGGCAGCCTGATGTACGGCTTGGCGAGCTGGACCACGAACACCGCCAGCACCGCGAATGCGACCAGCAGGAAGTGCTTGTCGAACACCAGCCCCTCGGGGGCGGGAGTCAGCTTCAGCCCGAGCATCGGCACCGTCAGCACCGCGGTGACCACCGCGGCGATCGCGGCATCCTTCAGCGACGAGGTATTCGGATTCGCGCTCATCAGACTTTCTCCACGTCGGGGCGCCCGAGCAGCCCGGTCGGACGGAACAGCAGGATCAAGACCAACAGGCTGAACGCGACCACGTCCTTGTATTCGGTCGGCAGATAAGCCGAAGCGAAGGTCTCGGTCATGCCGAGCAGCGCGCCGCCGAGCATCGCGCCGGGGATGCTGCCGATGCCGCCGAGCACCGCCGCGGTGAAGGCCTTGACGCCGACGACGAAGCCGATGAAGGGGTTGATCTTGCCGATCGACAGCCCGATCAGGACGCCGCCGACCGCAGCGAGCGCCGCGCCGAGCACGAAGGTCAGCGCGATGACCTTGTTGATGTCGATGCCGAGCAAGGACGCCATGCCCATGTCCTGCGAGCAGGCACGGCAGGCGCGGCCCATGCGCGAGCGGCCGATGTACAGCGTCAGCGCGATCATCAGCGCCACGGTGACGAACAGGATCAGCGCACGCGAGTTGGACATGCCGACCGTGAAAACAGGGAAGTCGATCGTGAACAGCATGCCGGAGATCAGGTCGGGGACCGGCAGGTCGCGCGAATTCTGGAAGATGACGACGTAGTTCTGCAGGAAGATCGACATGCCGATCGCCGAAATCAGCGGCACCAGCCGCGGACCGCCTCTGAGCGGGCGGTAGGCAATGCGTTCGATCGTCCAGCCGTAGGCGCAGGTGACGAGCACCGCCAGCACCACCGCGACCGACACCATCAGCCACACCGGGTAGCCGGCAGCGGTGCCGATCGCGGTCAGCGTGATCAGGCCAACGTAGGCGCCGATCATGTAGATCTCGCCGTGGGCGAAATTGATCATGCCGATGATGCCGTAGACCATCGTGTAGCCGATGGCGATCAGCGCGTAGATCGCCCCCAGGCTCAGGCCGTTGATGACCTGCTGGAGGAATTGCGGAAAGAAATCACTCATGGACGGCGACCCCGTGGGAGACGGGGCGCCCCCGGCGTGTCGGGGGCGCCCTGGATGCCCGCGCCGCGCCGGGCGGCGCGGCTAGCCTGCGCTTACTTGGCCAGCGTCTTGGTCGCGTCCTTGTGCCACTCGAAGATGTCGAAGCGGGCGCTGGCGAGGTCGCCGGTATCGGTGAAACCGATCTCGCCGATCGCGGTCTTGAACTTGTTCTTGTGGATGTAATCGGCGACCTTGAGCGGGTCGGTGCTCTTGGTGGCGCCGACCGCATCGGCGACCACCTGCACCGCGGCGTACGAGGTCAGCACGAACGGGCCCGAAGGGTCCTGCTTCTTGGCCTTGAACTCTTCGACCAGCTTGGCGTTGGCCGGATCGGTCGAGAAGTCGGGCGGCAGCGTCACCAGCAGGCCCTCGGCCGGCTCGCCCTTGACGTCGGATACCGCGACACCCTCGGGGCCCATCCACTTCGCGGCCAGGCCCTGTTCCTTGGCCTGCTTCAGCAGCACGATCAGCTCGGGGTGGTAGCCGCCGTAGTAGACGGCATCGACGCCGGCCTGCTTCAGCTTGGTGATCAGCGCCGAGAAGTCGGTGTCGCCCTTGTTGATGCCTTCGAACATCACCGGCTTGATGCCCTTGGCTTCGACGGTCTTCCTGACCTGCTCGGCCACACCCTGGCCGTAGGTCTGCTTGTCGTGGATGATCGCCAGCGCCTTGGGCTTGAGCTTGCCGGCGATGTAGTCGCCGGCGGCCGGGCCCTGCTGGCTGTCCTTGCCGATGGTGCGGAACAGCGCCTTGTAGCCCTGCGCGGTCATCTCGTCGGCGGTCGAGGCCGGCGTGATCATCAGCACGTCGTTCTCGTCGTAGATCTTGGCGGCGGGCTTGAACGCGCCCGAGCACAGGTGGCCGATGACGAAGTGGATCTTGTCGTTGATGACCTTGTTGGCGACCGTCGGCGACTGCTTGGGCTCGCAGCCGTCGTCGTACTCGACGCCGACCAGCTTCATGCCGTTGACGCCGCCCTTGGCGTTGATGTCTTCGATCGCCTTGCGCGCGCCGGCGAGCTGCATGTCGCCGTACTGCGCGACCGGGCCGGTGACCGCGGTGGCGATCGCGATCTTGAGGTCTGCGGCGTGCGCGGTGCCGGCGCCGAGCGCAGTCGCCACGGCCAGGCTCAGGACAGAGCGGGAAAGCTTCATGCGGATTTCTCCTCGTTGTTCGCAGCCGCGCGGAGTGTGGGAGGCTGCGTTTCTTCGCTTCGGTGGCACGGCGCTCGGTCGGCGCCGGCATCTCGCTGTTCTTCGGGGGATCGCCCCGACCCCCACGGGGGCCGGGCGCAACTTCACCCGAATTTCGCCGGCTAGACAAGCCGCACCACCGCCCATCAAGGCATCCGCCGGCAAGCATAGTTGACGGCGGATGCCCGAGCCTCAACCGCTACTCACCTGAAGCTGCACAGGTATTCGCAGATCCCCTGCTCGACGGCGATCTCGAAATGCGAGTCGGCCGGCACGTCGAAGCCCGATCCGCCCTCGAACGCGCGCCAGTCGGCGGCGCCGGCGACGCGCACGCGGCACCGGCCCGCGACGATATCCATGCGCTCGGCGGCGGCGGTGTCGAAGCGGTATTCGCCCGGGTAGACCAGGCCGAGGGTCTGTCGGCTGCCATCGGTGTGCAGCAGCGTGTGGCTGATCACGCGACCGTCGAAATAGACGTTCGCTTTGCAGGGCACGGCGACCGGGCCGATCTGCTCGGGATGCGACATGCGGGGTCTCCCATCGTGGTTGGCGTGGAGCCTCGCGAGCTTAGCGGCTGGCCGCGCCGCCGGCCAAGCGGCCACGCGCGCCTTGCAGGGCGATCGCGCGTTGACCTCCTCCCCTCCCTGAAGGAAGGGGATTCCTGACCTCGCGACCAGGATCTTTCTGCTTCACCGAGTGCTGCCGAATGCCTCAAAGAGACACCGGACTTACGCTCTCTCCACAGACTGACACCGCCAGCCCGGCGGCCAAGATGTTGCGCGCTGCGTTCACGTCGCGGTCATGGGGGCTG
>JBDHRG010000196.1:0-7009 GCA_039807445.1 Candidatus Competibacteraceae bacterium | reverse complement strand
CCGCAACCTGAAGCGCAACCGCTGCCTGGCGAAGTCGATCCATGATGCCGGCTGGGCGGAGTTCCTGCGCCAGCTCGAGTACAAGGCGCGCTGGTACGGGCGCATGCTGATCGGCATCGACCGCTGGTATCCGTCCAGCAAGCGCTGTTCGGACTGCGGATACACGCTCTCGAAGCTGCCGTTGAGCGTGCGCGCGTGGACCTGCCCCGAATGCGGCAGCCACCACGACCGCGACGTGAACGCGGCACGCAACATCTTGGCCGCCGGGCTGGCGGTGTCAGTCTGTGGAGAGACTGTCAGTCCTGTGTCTCGGTGAGGCATGGGCAGGGCTCGGTGAAGCAGAAAGGTCCGGGCCGCGAGGCCGGGAATCCCCTCCCTTCAGGGAGGGGAGGAAGTCAATGCAGCTCGACTTCTTCCATGGCCAGCGAGCCGTCGGGCAGCTGGTACAAGCCGTTCAGGTTCTTGCTGCGCGCCGACAGCAGGCGATCGACGGCGAGGAAGATCCACGGCGCGTCCTGCCAGATCTGCGCCTGCGCGGCCTTGTAGGCCTCGGCGCGTCTGGCCGGATCGGCGGTCGAGATGCCGGCGCGGATCGCCTCGTCGACCGAGGGGTTCTGGTAGTAGGCGACGTTGAACAGCTTGGGCGGGAAGCCTTCGCCGTACAGCAGTGGCCGCAGCCCCCAGTCGGCGTCGCCGGTCGAGGCCGACCAGCCGCCGTACTGGATCTGCACGGTCGAATCCTCGGGCTTCTGCACGCCCCAGACCTTGTCCGCCTCGACGCCGGCCTCGAGCGGGCTGACCTTGAGCTTGACGCCGACCTGCGCCAGCTGTTGCTGCAGGAACTGCATCGCGCGGGTCGCGGTGGTGTTGTTCTTGCCGAACACTTCGGTTTCGAAACCGTTCGGGTAGCCGGCCTCGGTCAGGAGGGCCCTGGCCTTCGCCGGATCGTACGGCCATTCGCCCTGTTTGGCGTAGAAACCGAGGCTGGGCGGCAGCGGCGCGTCGAGCGGATCGGCGTAGCCACTGTAGACCACCTTGACGAAAGCCTTCTTGTCGACGGCGTAGTTCAGCGCCTGGCGCACGCGCACGTCGTCGAAGGGCTTCTTCAGGTTGTTCATCGCCGCGTACCGGACGACGATCGAGGGCTCGTTCTGCAACTGCAGCTTGGCGTTGGCTTGGACGACCTTCACCATTTCCGGCGGCACGGGGTATATGAACTGCGCCTCGCCGGCGGCGAGCATCGCGACGCGGCTGCCGTTCTCGGGCACGCTGCGGATGGTCAGGCTGTCGACCTTCGGCAGACCCTGCCGCCAGTAGCTCTCGTTCTTCGCCAGCTTCAGCGTGTCGGCCGACCAGTTGACGAACTTGAACGGCCCGGTGCCGACCGGGTGACGCGCGACTTCCTTGCCGTGCTGCTCGAGCGCCTTCGGACTGTGAAGCATCGCGCCGGGGTGGGCGAGGTTGTTGATCAGCGCACCGAAGGGCTTGTCGAGGTGCAGGCGCACGGTGTACGGGTCGACGACCTCGGTCTGCTTCACCATCGCCAGCAGGCTGTGGCGCTTCAGGCGGTTGTCGGGGTTGGCCAGGCGGTCGAAGTTGACCTTGACCGCGGCGGCGTCGAAATCGCTGCCGTCGTGGAACTTGACGCCCTGGCGCAGGCGGATCGTGAATACCGTGGCATCGGCGTTGGCTTGGTAGCTCTCGGCCAGCAGCGGCACCAGCTTCATGTCTTTGTCGAAGCCGAACAAGCCTTGCAGCATCGCGCGGGTGGCCGACATCGACAGCGTGTCGTTGATGTCTTGCGGGTCGAGCCCGGTCAGGTTGTCGGGCACGCCGATCACGACGTCCTTGGCTGCCAGCGCGGGGCCGACGAACGCAGCGAGCAGGGCGGCGGCGATGGCGCGCTTCTTGTAGTCGAACATCGGTCTCTTCCTCCTCGGATGGATCAGTACAAACCGCCGACCGGGTGCTCGGCGACGAAGTGGCCGGGGCCAACCTCGACCAGCGGCTCGAGCTTCGGCTCGTCGCCGAGCACGCGGATCGGGCTCGGGATTTCGCCGGTCAAGAGCTCGGTGCTGCGGTCGCGCCGACGCGGGTCGGCGATCGGTACCGCGGCCATCAGTTTGCGCGTGTACGGGTGCTGTGGGTTCTCGAAGATCGCCTGGCGCGGGCCGATCTCGACGATCTGGCCCAGGTACATCACCGCGACGCGATGGCTGATGCGCTCGACCACCGCCATGTCGTGCGAGATGAACAGGTAGGCCAGCCCGCGGCGCGCCTGCAGCTCCATCAGCAGGTTGACGATCTGCGCCTGGATCGACACGTCGAGCGCGGCGACCGCTTCGTCGGCGATGATCAGCTTCGGGTCGGACGCCAGCGCGCGGGCGATGCAGATGCGCTGGCGCTGGCCACCGGAGAATTCGTGCGGGTAGCGTCTGGCGTGCTCGGGCTTCAGCCCGACCTGGGTCAGCAGCTCGGCGACGCGCGCCTCGACCGCACGTCCCTGCGCCAGCCCGTGCGTGAAGATCGGCTCGGCGATGCTGAAGCCCACCGTCATGCGAGGATTCAGCGAGGCGAAGGGGTCCTGGAACACGTACTGGATCTGCTGGCGCAGGCGCTGGCGCCCGGCGGCGTCGGCCTGCGCGATGTCGCGACCTTCGAAGCGGATGCTGCCGCCGCTCGCCTCGAGCAACTGCATCAGCGTGCGCCCGGTGGTCGATTTGCCGCAGCCCGATTCGCCGACCAGCGCCAGCGTCTCGCCCGGCTGCAGCGCGAAGTTGACGTGCTCGACCGCATGCACCTTGGCCTGCAGCCGGCCGAGCAGCCCCTTGCGCACTTCGAAGCGCGTGCTCAAGTCGCGCACCTCGAGCAGCGGCGCGCCGGGGCGCACCGTGTCTTGCGGCGCAGGCGGGGGCACCGGTTCGCCGCCGTCGAGGCTCAGCAACGGGAAGGGCCGCGGCAGCAGCTGACCACGCAGGCTGCCGAGCTTGGGCACCGCCGACAGCAGCGCACGCGTGTACGGGTGCTGCGGGGCGTCGAAGATCCGCTCGGTCGAGCCTTCCTCGACCTTGCAGCCCTTGTACATCACCACGACGCGGTCGGCGATTTCGGCCACCACGCCCATGTCGTGGGTGATGAACATCATCGCCATGCCCATTTCGTGCTGCAGCAGCCGCATCAGCCGCAGGATCTGCGCCTGGATCGTCACGTCGAGCGCGGTGGTCGGCTCGTCGGCGAGCAAGAGGCTGGGGCGGCACGAGAGCGCCATCGCGATCATCACACGCTGACGCATGCCGCCCGAGAGCTGGTGCGGATGGCGGTCGAGCAGCCGCGCCGGTTCGGGGATGCGCACCTTCTCGAGCAGGTGCAACGCTTCTTCGCGCGCGGCGCGGCGGTCCAGCCCCTGGTGCAGCATCACCGCCTCGGCGATCTGCTCGCCGACGGTGAACACCGGGTTCAGCGAAGTCATCGGCTCCTGGAAGATCATCGCGATCTCGTTGCCGCGCAGCTCGCGCATCGCCTCGGGCGAGGCTTGCGCGAGGTCGCTGACCTTACCGTCGCGGCCGCGGAAGCGCACCGCGCCGCGCGTGATGCGCCCGCCGGCGTAGTCGACCAGCCGCAACAGCGACAGCGAGGTCACCGACTTGCCCGAGCCCGACTCGCCGACGATCGCCACCGTCTCGCCCGGCGCGATCGCGAAGCCGAGCCCGTCGACCGCGGTGAACGAGCCGTCGTCGGTCGGGAACTCGACGGTGAGATCCTCGACTTCGAGCAGCGGCAGCGCCGCGCCCGGCAGGGTTGCGGCCGTCGTCATGCCGGCAGCACCTGCTCGAACAGCGCGCGCACCCGCGCCCACACCGGCCCCGGCTGGCCGTCGCCGACCGGGCGTCCGTCGAGCCGCGTGACCGGCGCGACTTCCTTGGTGGTACTGGCGATCCAGATCTCGTCGGCGCTTTCCAGTTCGCTGCGGCTCACGTCGCGCTCGGCCAGCGGCAAGCCGTGCTCGCATGCCAGTCGGATCACCACTGCACGGGTGATGCCGGCCAGGATGCGGTGGTCGGCGATCGGGGTGGCGATCGCGCCGTTGCGGACGACGAAAACGTTGGTCGACGCGCCTTCGCTGACGAGCCCGTCGCGGACCTGGATCGTTTCGGTGGCGCCGTGCTCGAGCGCGTGCTGCTGGGCGAGCACGTTGCCGAGCAGCGCGATCGACTTGATCTCGCAGCGCAGCCAGCGGATGTCGTCCAGCGTCACCGCGGCCAGGCCCTGCGCCAGCGTATCGGGCGCCAGGCGCATCAGGGGGCTGGCGCTCGCGAACACGCTGGGCCGGACCTCGGGGCTCGGGAAGGCATGGCCGCGGGTCGCCGCGGCACCGCGCGTGACTTGCAGGTAAACGGCGAGATCGCCGCCGCCGTTGCGCGCGACCAGGGTCTCGAGCAGCCGCGCCCAGCCTTCGGCGTCGAAGTCCGTTTCGATCCGCAGCGCCGCCAGGCTGCGCTCGAGCCGGCGGACATGGGCATCGCGCTCGAACAGGTGCCCGCCGTAGGCGGCCACCACTTCGTAGACGCCGTCGGCGAACAGGAAACCGCGGTCGAGCGGCGAGATGCGCACCTGCTCGAGGGGCAGGTAGTCGCCGTTCCAGTAGGCAGTCGTCATCAGCAGGGCCTCGCTCAGTCGTCGTGACGCCGCCGCGCACGGGCGGCGGCCGGTTCGTCGATGTACAGGTAGGGCAGGATGCGCTCGGTCAGCTCGGTGGCTTCGTCGACCGTGCCGCGCGCGGTGCGCGCCAGCGCCGCGCCCAGGCCTTCGATCAGCGCGATCAGCGCGGCGCTCGAACCGTGCAGCACGCGGTGCTCGGCGACCGCGAACAGCGCCGCGTCGGCGAGCGGCGTGATCGGCGAGCTCGGCGCGTCGGTCAGCGCCAGCAGGCGCGCGCCGCGCTCTTGCGCCTGGCGCAGGAAATCGACCGTCTGGCGCGAATAGCGCGGCAGCGTGATGCCGATCACCAGATCTTCGCAGCCGAGGTGCATCACCTTGCGCATGCAGCGCTCGGGGCCACCGAAGCCGGTGATCTCTTGCACCATCGTGCAGTACGGCTCGAGCGTTTCGGCGACGAAGCGGGCGTGGACCGCGCTGATGCCGAACCCGACCACCAGCACCTTGCGCGCGGTGAGGATCAGCTCGACCGCGCGCTCGCAGACCTCGGGCGCCAGCCGCTGCAGCGTGCACTGCACATTGGTCGCTGCCAGCTCGAGCGATTCGGCGATCACTTGCGCGTGGCTGGCGCTGCGATCGAGCTCGGCGCGCAGCTTCTCGACCGGCGCGAAGCTCGACTCGAACACGCGCAGCAGCTCGGCGCGGAACTGCGGGTAGCCGGCGAAGCCGAGTGCGCGGGCGAAACGGTTGGCGGTCGCCACCGAAACTTCGGCCGCCGCCGCCAGCTCGTCGATGTTCATCGTCGCGGCGCGGAAGGGGTGTGCGAGCACGAACTCGGCTACCTTGCGGTGGGCGGGCGAGCGCTCGGGCAGCTCGCGGCCGATGCGCGCCATCAGCGAACGTTCTCGGGTGGGACTGCTGATCACGGCCTCCTCCGGTAGCGCTGCGCGGCACCTCTTGATTATGAAAATATAACTAGCACTGTATTTTTATTGTGTAAAGATATTTTCAGTGCGAATCGCATGGAACCGCCACCAGGGCGATTTCCGCTAAGCTGCGCAGCGGAATCCCTGGGATGGCGAGCCGTGGAAGACGAAGAGCTGTTGCGCTACAGCCGGCAGATCATGCTGCCGGAGATCGAGATCGAGGGGCAGGAGCGGCTGCGCGCCGCGCGCGCGCTGATCGTCGGCCTGGGGGGGCTCGGCTCGCCGGCGGCGATGTACCTGGCGGCCAGCGGCGTCGGCCGGCTGACGCTGGTCGACTTCGACGCGGTCGAGCTCTCCAACCTCCAGCGCCAGATCGCGCACACCACCGCGAGCCTGGGCAAGCCCAAGGTCGAATCGGCACGCGCCACGCTGCGCGCGCTGAACCCGCACGTGGCGATCGAGGCGCTCGCGCACGCGCCCGACGCCGCCGAGCTGCACGCCCTGGTCGAGCGCGCCGACGTGGTGCTCGACTGCACCGACAACCTGCCGACCCGGCTGGCGATCAACGCCGCCTGCGTCGCGGCGCGCGTACCGCTGGTGGTCGGTGCGGCGATCCGCATGGAAGGCCAGCTGATGGTGTGGCGTCCGGACGTGCCGGAGGCACCATGCTACCGCTGCCTGTACCGCGGCGACGAGGCGCCCGACGAGACCTGCGTCCACGGCGGGGTGCTGGCGCCGGTGGTCGGCATCGTCGGGTCGCTGCAGGCGATCGAGGCGGTCAAGCTGCTGGTCGGTGCCGGCGAGACGCTGACCGGTCGCCTGCTGCTGATCGACGCGCGGACGATGGAATTCAACGAGCTGCGCCTGCCGCGCAATCCGGCGTGCCCGGTCTGCGGCGGTCGCTGAGACGGGCGGTCGCGCGGGCCGGCGCGCGATCGGTGAACTCTGGTGACGCCGCGCCCGACACTTGGCGCCGCTTCGGCGGCTGCGGCATGATGCCGGCCCGGAGCCCCACCGCAACCCCACCGCCCGATGAACCACGCGATCCGCCTGATCGTCAACGCCGACGATTACGGCTACTTCGGCAGCGTCAGCCGCGGCATCCTCGACGCGCACCGCGAGGGCATCGTCACCGCGACCGGGCTGATGGCCAACGGCCCGGCCTTCGACCGAGCCGTGGCCTGGCTCGCCGATGCGCCGGCGCTCGACCTCGGCGTGCACCTGAACCTGAGCCAGGGCCGTCCGCTGAGCGCCGCGATGGCGGCGCGGCTGGCGGGCGGCGTGTTTCCGGGCAAGTTCGCGCTGATGGCGGCGGTCGCGCGCGGTCGCATTCCGCTGGCGGCGGTGCGTGCCGAGTGGGAGGCGCAGATCCGCCGCTGCCTGGATGCGGGGTTGACGATCCGCTTCCTCAATTCGCACGAACACGT
>JBDHRG010000195.1:0-7059 GCA_039807445.1 Candidatus Competibacteraceae bacterium | reverse complement strand
GGCGGGTCCAGGCGCGCGAGCCGCGCCTCGGGCGCCTGCAGCCGCGCCAGCAGCGCCGCCGGCGCACCGGCGAGGCGCAGCAGGGGGGCGAGGTCCGGGTGCGGCGCGTGCATCACGGTGCCTCCGCCGCCGGCGGCGCTTCGTCGCGCGCCAGCATCTCGAGGTAGAGCAGCACCTGACCGAGCGTCAGCTCGGCGCACTGCGCCGGGGTCCAGCCGAACTCTTTCGCCAGCACGAAGCAGGCGCGCGTCAGCGGCGCGCGCACCGCGGTCTCGAGCGCGTCTTCGCCCAGGCCCAGCCCGCTCAGCGCGTTGACGCGCTCGAGCAGGTGCTGCACCAGCCCGGCCGGCAGCCCCGAAACCTGTTCGACGCTCAGCTTCGGCGCGACCAGCGCCTGCTGCACCATCAGCACCGAGGCCAGCACGCGCTGCTCCCTGGCCGCCTGCTGGATGCGCTGGATGTCGCGCACCGTCAGCGGCCGCAGCCGTACCTCGCCGTCTTCGCCGCCGCCGTCGGGGGCGAGCAGCGCCGCCGGCACGGTGGCCGCATAGGTGTTCGCGGCGCCGGCCAGCAGCTCGTCCGCGCTCAGGGTCCGGGGCATCGGCGTCACCTCAGGCGGTCTGGTCTTCGACCTTGACCCACAGCGCGCGGAAGCCGACCTTCTCCATCGCGAAGTCGTCCTCGGGCAGGCCGTAGCTCCAGTCCTCGAACTTGACCCCCATCACCGTCAGCGTCGCGCTGTTGCCGGGCATCGCCGGGTTCTCGAGGCGCAGGCTCAGGTTGAACGAGGGGTTGACGAAGGTGCCGGCCGGGCGGCTGTCGGCGGCTTCGCCGAGCATCAGCCGCAGCAGCGCGCCGTTGATGTAGGCGCGCTCGATCGTGCCGTAGACGTTGATGTTGCCGGGGCGAAGCTCGGTGGCGATGCGCTGGCCGAGCTCGTGGAAGGGCTCGACCTCGTTGGTGACGCGCACCGTGACGCCGGTGCAGCGCCCGATCGGCGTCAGCGCGAAAGTGTCGGCGATCGCGCGCGCGGCGTCGCCCTCGGCGCCCGCCTCGACCGCCACCGCCAGCGTGCCGTCCGAACCGCGATAGACGTTGTTGGCCATGGCTGCCTCACTCCAGGTTCATGATCACTTTGATGAAGTCGATCGAGAAGGTCGGCTGCAGCGTCATCGTCACCAGCGCCTGGCCGGCGATCTCCTGCGCGCGCGTGGCGCTGACCTCGAGCGTGTAGCCGATCAGCATCTCGTCGAGCACCATCCCCGACAGGAAGCCGTCGAGCGTGGCCTTCAGCGCCGCGCGCACGCGCGAGTTGTTGAGCCGGCCGATGTAGGGGTTGGCGCCGATGCGCACCCCGGCCTTGGCGTAGTCGACGATTCGCCGTACCGAAATCTGCTTGAACGCGCCGTCGTCGGTGGTGATGCCCTTCAACACCCGGATGCCGAGGTTCCTCTGCAGCACCAGCACGCGCTTGCCGAGCAGCTGCTTCTGCTCGGCGCGGGTGTACTCGCGCGTCAGGTCGTCGGCGGCGACGTCCTTGTTGGTCAGGCTGACGTGCGGCGCCAGCGTCGCCAGCCGGCCGGCGACCAGCGCCGCGGCGTAGGGCGCGCTCAGCGCCACCTGCTTGTTCGCTTCGCCGACGCGCGCGGCGTCGTCGGCCCTGATGCCGGGCGCGACCAGGATCAGCCGCGGGTTCGAGCCGCGCGAGACGTCGTTGTCGATCGCGCTCAGCGCATCGCCCGAGACGCCGAGCACCGCCAGGCGCTCGCGGCCGTCGTTCTCGGTCGCCTCGAGGTGCGCGAGCACGGTGCCGGCGACGGTGTTCGCATCGAGCCCGCCGACGGCGACGAGGTTGACCGGCTGGTTGGCCAGCAGCGCCAGCCCGGTGGCGATCTCGGTCGCCGTCGCCGCGGCGCCGTCGGGGCCGCCGTCGGCGCCGGCGACCACCGCCGCCGGCGCGATGCCGGCGTTGGCCGCGCTCGGCACGCTGGCGCGCACCAGGCGGCTGGTTTCGTTGACCGCCGCCGCGAGCGCCTGCGCAGTGGCGCCCTCGAAGCTCTCCTTGAGCCGGCCGAAGCGCAGCGTCAGCGTCGCGACCGCGCCGGCTTCCGCCGGCGGCGTCAGCGTCGCCTCGATCGCGTTGGCCCAGGTGCCGGGCGAGGTGGCGGTCAAGGTGAACAGCGTATTGGCCGGCGTGGCGGCGTCGTTGACGCGCCAGCCGCGCGCGGCCATCTCGGCGTCGGGGGCCAGGTTGGCGACGCGCACCGCGTACACGGTCGAGCCGCCGCCCCTGAACACCTGCTCGAGCGTGCGCGTCAGCGTCAGCGCCGGCTGTGCGGCGCTACCCGGCCAGCGGTCGTAGGCGCCGAAGGTGTCGAGCGCCTCGGCATAGCTGCCGAGGATCACCGGCTGGTTCAGCGGGCCGCGGTTCGCGGTGCCGACGACGCCGAGGTTGCCGGTGCTGATGCCGCCGACGCCGATCAAGCCTTCCGCGCGGACCTCGATGTAGGTACCGGGCAGTATCATTTCCGCGATCGTTTCGCTCATGGCCCTCTCCTCGCGGCCGGCCGCCGCCCTCAGGCATTGTGTTCGGTGGCACCCTCGACGTGGGTGACGAGCGGGATGCGCCGGATGATCCCGCCGGAAGATTCGGGACGATCGATCGTACCCTCGTAGTCGAAGCCGAGCCGCAGCCGCCGCCCGCGCGAGTTCGCGAGCAGCGGGTCGGGCGGCGTGATCGGGCCGAGCTCGGCCAGCTGCGCGATGCGCAGGCCGGCGACGGCCCCGGGCAGCGCCGCCAGCGCCGCCGCGGCGATGCTGCGCACGTCGTCGAGCCCGGCGGCGCGCGCATCACACCGCAGCACCCCGCTCAGGCGCACGTGGCGCCGCTCCCACTGGCCGAGGAAGTACTCGGCCTCGACGGCTCCGCTCGCCGGCAGCGCAGTCGCGAATACCAGCTGGCCGACCAGCGGTTCGGCGCGCAGCTCGAGTCCGCTCGGCGTGCCGGCGACCACCGGCCGCGGCGTGCCGGCGACCGTGACCGTCAGGTCGGCGGGGCCGAGCGGCCCTTGGCTTGCGTCGGCGCGCACCAGCCCGCCGTGCGGCAGCGTCAGCGTCAGCCGGTCGGGCGACAGCAGGCTGAAGCCCGGTTCCCCGGGCAGCGTCGGGTCGGCGAGGTCGATGCGCGCATGCACGCGCAGCGCGCCGTCGACCACCAGCTCGGCGCGCTCGCCGAGCCCGGCACCGAGCCGGCGCACGTCTTCGAGTGCCAGCACCAGCACCGGCAGCTCGATGGCAGCCGCGGGTTCGGCGATGTCGACGCGCGCCGGCGCGAGCCGCGGCGTCAGCGCGGTGATCACGGCGTCCAAGAGCTCGTCCTCGACCATGGTGGGCGGCCTCAGCGCACCGGCCGGGGGTCCGGCAGGTCGAGCAGGAAGGCGATGCCGCGCGACAGCGCGCGGTTGCCCGGCAGGTTCGGGTCGAGCGGCTCGGGCGACAGCGGGTCGGCGCCGGGCCGGCGTGCGAGGTCGAGCCACGCGCGTAGCAGCGGCACCCAGCCGAGCGTGCGCGCGGTGGCTTCGCCCTCGGCGACGGCATCGATCCCGGCGCTCGACAGCGGCGCGCGCCAGCCCTCGGGGTCGAGCGGGCGCAGCATCAGCGAATCGGCGCGATCGGGGGCGCCGCCCTTCTCGCTGACCGCACCGCCGGCGAGCAGCATGCGCCATTCGTTGACGCGGCGGCGGTCGAGGTTCCAGTTGCGGAACACCTGGTGCACCTTGGCGAGCGCCGGGTCGGCGGCGACCGCGCTGCCGTCGGGCTGGACCAGCTGCCGGCCGGCGAGGCTGCCGACGGTGGTCGCGATGCGCTCGGGCGGCGACACCGTGGTCGCGCCGCCGAGCATGTGCGAGGCGCCGCCCAGGCACAGCAGCGCGGCCAGATCGGCGGCGAGGTCCATCAGCGTGCCGCCCGCTCCGGCGGCCGGGTCGTGGACGTAGGCGTAGCCGGGGTTCGCGCCGTTGTCGGCCTCGATCGCGGCGAGGGCGGCTTCGCTCTGGTCGAAGGGTTGCGCCACCGGCCCCCGGCGACCGAAGCGGATCGCCTGCGCCGCCTTGGGCGCGTGGAACAGCAGGTAGGCGTCGTCGGCCGAGGTGCCGATCGCGCGGAACTCGGCCGCTTTGGCGTCGTGATCGGCCTGTGTGGCCTGGTCGTCGCCGTGGTCGGCGAAGCTCGCGCCGGCGGGCAGCTCGTAATCGGGGTCGGCGGGGTAGACCAGCGCCGCCTTGAGCTTGCCGGCGGTGCCGCCGGCATCGCGCACCGAGCGCTCGAGCAGGCGCGCGTATTCCTGCGCGCGCATCGGCGCGATCGGCGCCGCCACCACCTGCTCGGGCTGGCCCTCGAGCCGGAACACCAGCTGGAAGCGGTCGGGGCGCAGCGACAGCGTGCCTTCGCCCTCCCACCACAGCTTCAGGAGCTTGCGCCGGCCCGAGGGGTAGAAGCGCTGCGCGAAGCCGCCGGCCGCGCCGCGCGCCGGCACGCCGGGGTCGAGGAACAGCGTCGCGTCGTCGAACAGCCGCACGTGGTGGTTGAAGTCGGCCGGGAAGGGCACCGGCTGCTCGGGGATGCGGACATCGCGCAGCTTCGGCGGCAGCACGAAGTGCAGCACCAGGCAGGCGATCGCCCACACCCCGTACAGGAAGCCGAACGGCAGGTCGACGTCGTCGCGGCCCTCGGCGCCGCCGGCGTTGTTCGGCAGCGCCAGGAACACGCCGAACCACAGCAGGAAGGCGGCAGCGAGTGCGAGCGGCAGCCCGAACATCAGCGTCAGGCCCCCGCGCGCACCGTGGCCGTCGCGCCCCAGGTCGACCAGCGCGGGGATCGTGAAGCCCAGGCCGATCGCCGCCGGGATGCCGAACAGCAGCAGCCAGCGCACCCAGCCCGGCGGCTCGAACGCCAGCGTCACGAAGAAGGCGATCGCGTCGAGCACCGCGACGATGGCCAGGCCGATGCCGGCGCCGGCCCGCTTTTCGACGCCCCTTGTGCTCAGGCTCGCGACCCAGGCACCGTAGCCGAGCGCGAGCGGCGACGCCGCGGCGAAGGGCAGCGTGACGAACTCGAAGGTCGCGCGCTCGAGGTCGTCGTCGGGTTTGGGTGCGTGGAACAGCTGCCGCGAGCGCAGCGCGTAGGCCGCGAGCGGCGGCAAGGCCAGCGCGACCAGAAATAGCGGCAGCAGCACCGCCCACCAGCGCCAGTAGCCGTAGCGGTAGCCGACCTCGATCACCGCTTCGCGGTAGAAGCCGTAGCCGTCGCGGATGAAGGCGGCGTCGGCCACCGGCGGACCGAGCGCGGCGAGGTGCTCCTCGAACTCGGCGAAGCCGGTGCGCCGGCGGCTGCGCGCCGAGTAGACCTGCTCGAGCGCTTCGGCCCAAGCGTCGAACAGCATCGGCGGCACTTCGTCGAGCGTCGGCCACCAGGCTTCCCAGGCTTCGCCTTCGCGCGTGCTGGCGCGCAGCAGCACCTGGCGCGCGACCTTGGCGTCGAGCGGACCTTCGGCGCCTTCGTGCGAGAACTTCTCGCGGCCGACCAGGCCCTGGTGCCACTCGATGTCGTTGACGTAGGGGTGCGAGACCACGTCGCCGGCGACGTGGCACAGGTGGCCGAGCACGTAGGCGCGCAGCCGGTCGCGCGTCGCGGCGTCGGCGCCCGAGCGCTCGACGTGGCGCCACAGCGCCAGTGCGAACTCGCAGGTCTCGGCCATCACCGCTTCGCGGTCGGTCGCCGGATAGCCCTTGTGCACGTTGTCGAACACCCAGCTCTGGCCGGGATCGAACAGCGCCGCGAAGGCCGGGATGTCGGGGCCCATCGCCCCCATCACCGCGAACTTGGACACGTCCTGGCCGAGCGGGGTGAAGTAGGGCAGGCCGGGCAGCGCCGTCGAGGGGTGCGGCGGGACGCTCAGCATCGCGTGCGCGGCTTCGGCGAGGTGCAGCACGCGGTGCTCGAGGTCGCTGACGTTGCGCCCGCCGGCGACCTTGGCGCGCAACTGGGCGCGGATGGTCGCCAGCCGCTCGCGCGCCAGCAGCATGATCGCCTTGTGGGTCAGCACGGCGGGCATCGCGGCTTGTCTCCTCTAGGTCGAAACCGACGCGGCGAGCGGGGTCGAGCCGACGCGCTCGGGCAGCGCCGCCTGCAGCCGCTCGAACGCGGTCACGGTGTCGTCCAGCCCCTGGTCGACCTGCGCGGCGATCGCGTCGAGCTGCTCGAGCAGCGGCGCCAGCAGCGCCGCGAGGTCGAGCGCGACCAGCGCGGCGAAGATCTGGTCGTACACCGCGAGCGGCGTGGCCAGGATCTTCGCCGGGTCGAGCTTGCCGAGCACGCGCACGCCGCTGTCGCGCAGCCGGGTCAGCGCCGCCTCGAGCGCGGCCAGCGGGTCGAAGCCGGCGAGCCGCGCCTGCGCCGAACGGAAGGCGGCGAGTACCTCGCCGAGCACGCGCTCGGGGGAAAGCGCCTCGATCTCGGCGCGAAGCTGCGCGTGCACGCCGGCGAGCGCTTCGCGCAGCGGCTCCAGGCTCAGCGCCTCGATCAGCGCGATCAGCCGCCGCACGCCGTCCTTCAGCGGCGCGACCAGCGCCTCGAGCAGCGCCGCCAGCCGCGCGCGCAGCGCGGTCGCGACCGGGCCGAGGATCGCCGCGGCGCGTTCGGGGCTCAGTACCGCGAAGACTTCGCCCAGCACCTGCTTCAGCCCGGCATCGGGCGGCAGGCCGAGCCGCGCCAGCAGGCCGCGCAGCAGCGCGGTGACGCGGGTCAGCGGCGCGAGCGCCTGCCGCAGGCGATCGACGGTGGCGTCGACTTCCGACAGCCCGGTGCGGGCCAGGGCGTCGGCGCGGCGCGCGGCGTCCTCGAGCGCCGCGAACAGGCGTTCGCGGTTGCGCGCGAGCCCTCCGAGCGTGGACGCGAGATCGAGCCGTTCCAGCGCCGCGCTCAGCGCATCGCGCCGCGCTCCCGCGGGCAGGCCGGCGACGGCGGCGGCGAGCTGCGCGCGCGCCGGACCGAGGCGCGCGG
>JBDHRG010000194.1:0-7088 GCA_039807445.1 Candidatus Competibacteraceae bacterium | reverse complement strand
CCCCATGTGAACGTAGGTCACCGCCAGGCTCCCCACCCCCACCCCCGCCGCCACAGGCCGCGGGGGTTTTTTATGCAGCCGCGCCTCACTCCAGCCCCAGCTTCTTCAGCCTGTAGCGCAGTGCGCGGAAGGTGATGCCGAGGCTTTCGGCGGCGGCGGTCTTGTTGTTGCCACAGGCTTCGAGCGCGCGCAGGATGGCTTGTCTTTCTAGTTCTTCGAGCCAAGCTTCGAGATCCGACACCGGAGCCGCCGGCCGCTCCACGGCCACGGTGGCCGCTGGCGCCGGGGCGGGCAGGCTCAGGTCGGCAGGGCTGATCGCGCTGTCGTCGCACAGCGTGAAGGCGCGCTCGAGGATGTTCTCGAGTTCGCGGACGTTGCCGGGAAAGGGATAGCGGGCGAGTGCGGCCAGCGCCTCGGGCGTCAGGTGCGGGCGCGGCAGACTGCTGTCGGCGGCCAGCCGGTCGAGCAGGTGCTCGCACAACTCGGGAAGGTCTTCGGAGCGGCTGCGCAGCGGCGGCACGTGCAGTTCGATCACGTTCAGGCGGTAGTAGAGGTCCTGCCGGAAGCGGCCCTCGGCGACCAGCCGCTCGAGCTCGCGGTGACTAGCGCTGAGGATGCGCACGTCGACCGGCAGCTCGTGCGCCGCGCCGATCGGCCGAACCGCGCGCTCCTGGATCGCGCGCAGCAGCTTCACCTGCATGTGCGGCGGCAGCTCGGCGATCTCGTCGAGGAACAGCGTGCCGCCGTCGGCGGCCTGGAACAGCCCGGGCTTGTCCTGGCTGGCGCCGGTGAAGGCGCCCTTGCGGTAGCCGAAGAACTCGCTCTCCATCAGATCCGGCGGAATCGCGCCGCAGTTGACCGGCACGAAGGGCTGGTCGGCGCGCGGCCCTGCGGCGTGGATCAGGCGTGCAGCGACTTCCTTGCCGGTGCCCGATTCGCCGGTGATCAGTACCGGCGCCTGGCTGCGCGCCAGCCGTGCGGCCAGCGTGCGCACGCGTTCGATCGCGGCCGAGCGGCCGATCAGCCCGGGGCGCGTTGCCGGGCTGCCTGCGCGGGTTTCGCCGGGGCGGCCCAGCTTGCGCGCAGTGGCGACCAGGCTGCGCAGCGTGGCGATGTCGAAGGGTTTGGAGACGAAGTCGAAGGCGCCGAGCTTGAGCGCCTCGACGGCGCTCTCGACGTTGCCGTGGGCGGTGATCACCGCGACCGGGACGTCCGCATGGTGGCGCTGCAGATGGGCGACCAGCTCGAGGCCGTTGCCGTCGGGCAGGCGCATGTCGACGATGCAGAACTGGTAGGTCTGCCGTGCGAGCCGGGCGCGGGCTTCGGCGAGCGTCGCCGCCGCGTCGCAGCGCACCCCCATCGGCGCGAGCGTCAGTTCGATCAGCGTGCGGATGTCGTCTTCGTCGTCGACGATCAGGGCGGTGCAGGCTTCCATCAGACGTCTTGGTGGCGCTCGGGCGCGGTGAGCACCAGGCGGAAGTAACTGCCGCCGACCGCGTCGCGCAGGTACTGGAGGTGTGCCCGGTTCGATTCGCACATCTCGCGCGCGATGTAAAGGCCGAGGCCGGTGCCGCGCGGGCTGGTGGTGAAGAAGGGCTCGAAGGCCTTGGGCACGTCGGCTTCGGGAATGCCCGCGCCGGAGTCGACCACGTCGAGCAGCGGCCGCAGGCTGCCGGGCTCGAGACCGGCGCGCAAGCGTAGCCTCGGGGTGTCGCCCGGGCGCGTGCCGTGCTGGCAGGCGTTGTCGCACAGGTTCAACAGCACTTGCCGCAGCTGGCCGGGGTCGAAGCGCACGCGCAGCGTCGGCGGCTCGACTCGCAGCTCGAGCGTCGGCAGCGGTGCGGTGCGGCTGCGCAGGAAATCGTGACGGAACTCTTCGAGCCAGGGGCCGAGCGCGATGTCTTCGGGTCGGGCACCGTCACGCCGCGATAGCTCGAGCACGTCGGCAATGATGCGGTTGGTGCGCACGGCGTTGTCGTGGACGATCTTGGTCAGCCGCCGCAGTGCGGGATCGATGGCGGCCTCGTCGAGCAGTTGTGCGGCGTGGCTGACCGCGGCCAAAGGGTTGCGGATCTCGTGGGCGATGCTGGCCGTCAGCCGCCCGAGCGCGGCGAGCTTGAGCTGCTGCAGCCGCTGCGCGGCTTGTGCCGAATCCTCGAGGAATACCAGCGTTTCGCGCGCGCGCAGACCCGACAGCGCGGTGAACTCGGGCAGTAGCTCGGGCAGGTGCGCGGCCGCCCGGAACGGGAGCGGCGGCGTGCCGGGGGCGCTGAGCCAGGCCTCGAGGCTCGCCGCCAGCGCCGGCGCGATCGCCGCCAGCGGCGTGTCTTCGGGGGTGCCGCGGATGCCGAGCAGTTCGGCAGCGGCCTGGTTCATCAGCCGCACGCGCGCGCCGCGGTCGACGACGATGATGCCCGACTGTAGGTGCTGGATAATGCGCTGGTTCAGTTCGGCCAGCTCGCGTAGCGCTAGCGCGCGCTCGGCTGCCAGCGCCTCGCTGCGGCGCGCGCGCTCGGCGAGCAGCCAGGCGGTGGCGATCGCGGCGGCCAGTGCCAACCCGAGCAGCGCCAGCCGCAGCGGCAGGTAGCCGGCGTCTGCGGCGAAGTCGAGCAGCTCCGCCGGGTGGGGGAACTCGGCGCCGTGGCCGGCACGCGCGGCGAAGGCGCTCCAGGCGCCGTGCAGCCACAAGCCCGCAGCGACGGCCCAAGCCAGCGCGCCCACCAGCGCAGCCCGCGCCAGCGGCAGCACGATCGCGCTGCCGGCGACCACCACGACCAGCAGGATGGCCAGTCCGGATGACCAGCCGCCGGCGGTCGCGATCAGGAGCCCGAAGGCGGCGACGTCGAGCAGCGCCTGCAACAGCGCCTGGGCGTCGAGCCCGGGGTGGCGGGCGAGGCTGGTCGACAGGGCCAGCGCCACGGTGACGAACCAGGCGAGCGCGCCCCAGCCGAACAGCTCGCCGTGCACCACGCCGAACACTTGCCCCTGCGCGCCGAGCAGTGCGACCGCCAGCACCAGCGTGGCGATCACCAGGCGGTAGAGGCTGTAGGCGCGCAGCACCGGCCGGCCGCGCAGCGGGTCGCCGCCGGGGGCGATGCCACTCTGGGGGAGGGGGGGGCGCATGGCCGGCGTACCGCTAGCCCGGCTGGTCGCGGTGCTCGGCGCAGCAGTACGGCTGGCCGTCGGCGCCGGTCAGTGCCTGCGTCGCCGGCAGGTGCACCCCGCAGCGGGCACAGCGCACCATCGGCTGGAACGTCTCACGCAAGCCGCGGCTGCGCTCGCGCGCCTGCCGCAGCCGCCGCCCGAGGCGGCTCAGCCACCACAAGGCGACGGCGACCAGGGCGAGCAACAGCAGGGTACGGAGCATCGTGCGGATCTCGTCGATGGGGGATTCAAGATTACCGGAGCGCGAGCCGCGGTCGAGACGGATTTTTGCGTGGGCGCCCGAGATATTACCGGACCGCAAGGCGTGGTCGGACGCAGTTTTTTGCGGTGCCGTGTAGAATACGGCCTCCTTCAAGAGGGGGTGGCAAACAACATGAACCTTCACGAGTACCAAGCCAAGGAGCTCTTCCGCCAGTTCGGCGTCGCCGTTCCGCGCGGCATCAAGGCTACGTCGCCGAAGGAGGCCGTCGGTGCCGCCAAGGAACTCGGCGGCTCGGTCTGGGTGGTCAAGGCGCAGGTTCACGCCGGTGGCCGCGGCAAGGCCGGCGGCGTCAAGCTCGCCCGCAGCCTGCAGGAGGTCGAGGATATCGCCGGCCAGATGCTGGGCTCGCGCCTGGCCACCAAGCAGACCGCTCCCGAAGGCCTGCCGATCCACGCCGTGCTGGTCGAGGAAGGCCTGGACATCGTCAACGAGCTGTATCTGTCGGTGCTCGTCGACCGTAGCCGCAAGAGCATCACCTTCATCGGCTCGTCCGAAGGCGGCATGGACATCGAGGAAGTCGCCGAAAGCACCCCCGAGAAGATCATCACCATCGGCGTCAATCCGGCCGCCGGCTTCCACGCCTATCAGGCGCGCGAGATGGGCTTCGCGATCGGGCTGGCCAAGCCGCAGGTCGACCATCTGGTCAAGGTGATGAGCGGCCTGTACCAGATGTTCGTGCAGAAGGACGCCGCGCTGGTCGAGATCAACCCGCTGATCGTCACCGGCGATGGCCGTCTGCTGGCGCTCGACGGCAAGGTCAACCTCGACGACAACGCGCTGTACCGCCACAAGGATCTCGCCGAGATGCGCGATCCGAGCCAGGAAGACGAGCGCGAGAACCACGCCCACGAGATCGGGCTGAACTACGTCGCGCTCGACGGCAGCATCGGCTGCATGGTCAACGGCGCCGGCCTGGCGATGGCGACCATGGACATGGTCAAGCTGCACGGCGGCGAGCCGGCGAACTTCCTCGACGTCGGCGGTGGCGCCACCGCCGAGCGCGTCGCCAAGGCGTTCAAGCTGATCCTGTCCTCGGACAAGGTCCGGGCGATCTTCGTCAACATCTTCGGCGGCATCGTCCGCTGCGACCTGATCGCCGAAGGCATCATCGCCGCCGTCAAGGAAGTGGGTCTGACCATCCCCGTGGTGGTGCGCCTGCAGGGCACCAACGTCGAGGCCGGCCGCAAGATGCTGGCCGAGAGCGGCATGAACATCATCGCCGCCGACGATCTGACCGAGGCGGCCAAGGCCGCCGTCGCCGCCGCCAAGTAAGTCCGGAGGAATTCCAATGAGCATCCTGATCGACAAGAACACCAAGCTGATCTGCCAGGGTTTCACCGGCTCGCAGGGCACCTTCCACTCCGAGCAGTGCATCGCCTACGGCACCAACCTGGTCGGCGGCGTCAGCCCGGGTAAGGGCGGAAGCAGCCATCTCGGCAAGCCGGTGTTCGATACCGTCGGCGAAGCGGTCAAGGGCACCGGTGCCCACGCGTCGATGATCTACGTGCCGGCGCCGTTCGCCGCCGATGCGATCCTCGAGGCCGCCGACGCCGGCATCAAGGTGATCGGCTGCATCACCGAGGGCATCCCGGTGATGGATATGCTCAAGGTCAAGTCGGCGCTGAAGGGCTCCGACGTCAAGCTGATCGGTCCGAACTGCCCCGGGCTGATCACCCCGGGCGAGTGCAAGATGGGCATCATGCCCGGTCACATCCACCTGCCGGGCAAGATCGGCATCGTCTCGCGCTCGGGCACGCTGACGTACGAAGCCGTGCACCAGACCACCAAGATCGGTCTGGGCCAGTCGACCTGCGTCGGCATCGGTGGCGACCCGATCCACGGCATGAGCTTCATCGACGTGCTCGAGATGTTCGAAGCCGACAGCGCGACCAAGGGTATCGTGATGGTCGGCGAGATCGGCGGTTCGGCCGAGGAAGAGGCGGCCGAATTCATCAAGGCCAACGTGCGCAAGCCGGTGGTTGCCTACATCGCCGGTGTCACCGCGCCGCCGGGCAAGCGCATGGGGCATGCCGGTGCGATCATCGCCGGCGGCAAGGGCACCGCGAAGGACAAGTTCGCGGCGCTGGAAGCCGCGGGCGTCAAGACCGTGCGCTCGCCGGCCGACATCGGTGCGGCGATCAACGAGTTCTTCGCCGGCTGAGTGACCTGCCTGCCACGATGGCGGGACGGTAGAATCGTGGGGCGGGCGATCATCACCCGCCCTCGTCGTTTCTGGGGAACGAAAGCCATGAGTAGTCAGCTCCGGGTCGTGATGGCCCAGATCAACCTCCTGGTCGGCGACATCGCCGGCAATGCCCAGCGCGTGCTCGACGCCGCGCACGAGGCGCGCGAGCGTCTGGTGGCTGACGTAGTGGTATTCCCCGAACTGACGCTGACTGGCTACCCGCCTGAAGACCTGCTGCTGCGCCCCGAGATCGTGCGCGCCACCGAGGTGGCGCTGGCGCGCGTCCGGGCCGAACTGCCCGAAGGGCTTGCCGCGGTGCTCGGCTTTCCGCAGGCGACGCCGGTTGGACTGATCAACGCCGCGGCGTTGATCGCCGACGGTCGCGTGCACGCCACCTACGCCAAGCAGAAGCTGCCGAACTACGGCGTGTTCGACGAAGAGCGCTGGTTCGTCGCTGGCCACCAGCCGTGCGTGTTCGAGTGGCACGGCGTGAAGCTGGGGCTGACGGTCTGCGAAGACATCTGGCACCCGGGACCGGTCGCGCAGTGCGCCGAGGCCGGCGCGCAGCTGGTGCTGAACCTGAACGCCTCGCCGTTCCATGCCGGCAAGGGCGGCGAGCGCCTCGGCGTGCTCCAGGCGCGAACCAAAGAGGCCGGCTTGCCGATCGTCTACGTCAACCTGGTCGGCGGGCAGGACGAGCTGGTGTTCGACGGCGGCTCGATGGTGGTCGATGCCAGTGGCGAGATCGCGGTGCGCACGCCGTTCTTCGACGAGGGGCTGTACCCGGTCGACTTCGCGCTGGCCGACGGCAAGGCGGTCCCCGCGCCGGGCGCGATGGCCGAAGAGCCCTCGCTCGAGGCGGCGGTGTACCGGGCCATCGTGCTCGGCACGCGCGACTACGTGCGCAAGAACGGTTTTCCGGGTGTGGTGCTGGGGCTGTCGGGCGGCATCGATTCGGCGCTGGTGCTGGCGGTCGCCGTTGATGCGCTCGGCGCCGACAAGGTCGAGGCGGTGTCGCTGCCCTCGCGCTACACCGCCGACATCAGCAACCAGGACGCCCTGGAGGAGGCGCGTACGCTCGGCGTCGACTACCACAAATGGTTCCTGAAAAAGCTCGGTCAGCTCGACCGGCTGCGCACCGAGTTGCCTGAAAGCGCCGAGCCGCTGGTGCCCAAGCACTGGGGCGAGATCAACACGGTGACCATCGCGTTCGGCCACGGCCTCTCGGTCGCGCCGCTGCAGGCGGTGATGGGCATTTCCGCGCTGGTCAATGGCGGCATGCTGATCCCGCCGACCTTCCTGAAACGCACGCCGGAAGAGGCGGCCAAGCTCGGCAAACGGGTGATCGCCGCCGAGACCAGCGAGAAGATGCGCTATCTGATGCGCCTCAATGTCGAAAAAGGCACCGCGCGGAAGGCCGATGTGCCGGGCTATTATATCGGCGGAAAAACCGGCACGGCGGAGAAAGTCGTCAAC
>JBDHRG010000015.1:0-37817 GCA_039807445.1 Candidatus Competibacteraceae bacterium | reverse complement strand
GTCTTCCTTCCTCCGCTGAACGGAACCCCACCATGACCCGACCCCACTTCGCCCTCGCCGTCCACGGCGGCGCCGGCACGATCCTGAAGCACCGCATGACGCCCGAGCAGGAAGACGCCTTCCACGCCGGGCTGTGCGCGGCGCTGGTCGCTGGGCACACCGTGCTCGCCGACGGCGGCAGCGCGCTCGACGCCGTCACCGCCGCGGTGGTCGCGCTCGAGGACGATCCGCGCTTCAACGCCGGCCGCGGCGCGGTGTTCAACGCCGACGGCGGCCACGAGATGGACGCCGCGGTGATGGACGGGTGTACGCGCGCTGCCGGCGCCATCGCCGGGGTCTGCGGTCCACGCAACCCGGTGCTGGCCGCGCGCGCGGTGATGGAGCGCTCCGGACACGTGCTGCTCGCAGGCCCGGGCGCGCTGCGCTTCTGCCGCGAGCAGGGGCTGGCGTTCGCCGACGACGCGTACTTCTTCACCGAGCACCGCTGGCAGGCGCTGCTGCGGGAGCGGGAGCGCCTGCGCCTGGGCCTGCCCGAGGAAGACGAAGCCGACGAAGCGCGCAGGCACGGCACCGTCGGCGCGGTCGCGCTCGATGCGCACGGCCACCTGGCGGCGGCGACCTCGACCGGCGGCATGACCCACAAGGCGCCGGGGCGCGTCGGCGACAGCCCGGTGATCGGCGCCGGCACCTGGGCCGACGACCGCGACTGCGCCGTCTCGGCGACCGGCCACGGCGAGTGGTTCATCCGCCACGCGGTCGCGCACGAGATCGCCGCGCGCATCCGCCTGGCCGGGCAGAGCCTGGCGCGGGCCGCGCATGAGGTCGTCGTCGACGAGCTCGGCCCGCTCGGCGGCTCGGGCGGTCTGGTCGCGGTCGACCGCACGGGCCACATCGCGCTGCCCTTCAACTGCGCGGGCATGTACCGCGGCTTCGTCCGCGAAGACGGCGTGCCGCACACGGCGATCTACGCCGAGGCGTACCGGACCGGCTGAAGCCCGCGCCGAGCCGGCACGCTTTTGCGCAGACGATGACGCTATCCACCCGCCACCGGCGGCCAGATCGCGAGCGCGTCGCCCTCGACCAGGCGCGTGTCGGCGCGCGCCTCGGGCGGGACGTAGGCGCCGTTGACCAGCACCAGGTGCACCAGGTGCCTCGGCAGCGCCAGGCGCTCGACCACCTCGGCGACACTCGCGCCCGCGTCGACCTCGAGCGTGGCGACGTTGCGCACCGCGCCCGGCGGCAGATGCTCGGACAGCGTCGCGTAGAGCTTCAGCGTGATCCGCATGCCTCACGCCGCCTTCGCGGTGCCGACGCGCGCCAGATAGGCCTCCATCACCCGCATCGGCTCGCGCATCAGCTTCGCCTTCCACGGGCCGAGGTCGATCCGGCCCTGGATCAGCCCGCGCAGCACGCCGACGTGCTGCGTCAGCCCGATCGCGGTGGCACCGACCAGGCGTTCGCCGGCGAACTGCAGCTCGAGGTAGCGGTAGCGCTCGGGGTCGTGCAGCTCGACCGATTCGCCGCCGTCCACCCCCATCCACAGCCCGAACGAGCTCGAGATCAGGCCCAGCGTGTCGAGCACGTTCATGTTGAAGCTGCCGCGATACTCGGTCGCGATACCCGCCATGTTCAGCGCGGCGATGCGGCCGTGCTCGGAGGCGGTCGGCTGGATCGCGTGCACCTCGAACCCGCCGCTCGAGAAGTCGCGCCCCTGCGCGACGTCGCCGGCAGCGTAGATGCCCGGGACGTTCGATTCGAGGTGATGGTCGACCAGGATGCCGCGCTCGAGCTCGACGCCGGTGCCGACGAGGAAGTCGGCGTTCGGCGCCACGCCGGCCGCCGACACCACCAGGTCGGCGGCCAGCGCACGGCCGTCGGCGAGCACCACGGCGAGCGCGTGCCCACCCGAGCCCGGGCGGATCTCGGCGACGCGGGTCGACGTGTGCACGGTGACGCCCTTGGTCTCGCACCAGCGCCGGATCATCTGGCCGGCGGCGTGGTTCATCATCCGCGGCACCATGCGGTCGCCCATCTCGAGCACGGTCAGCTTCACGCCGCGCAGCGCCAGCGCCTCGAGCACGATGCAGCCGACGAAGCCGGCGCCGATCAGCACCACGTTCGCCCCGGTCCGGGCCTGGCGGATGATGTGGCGCGCATCGGCCAGCGTCCAGCAGGTGTGCACGCCTTCGAGCTCGACGCCGGGCACCGGCGGTTTCAGCGGATGCGAGCCGGTCGCGACCAGCAGCCGGTCGTAGTCGGCGGCGCCGCCGTTCGCCAGGTGCACGCGCCTGGCCCCGGCATCGACGCGCACGACGCGATCGCGCAACACGCGTATGCCCTTGCTGGCGTAGTGGTCCCGGCCCTTGCGCAAGTGCGTGCCGTCTTCGCCGATCTTCTCGATCAGCAGGTAGGGGATCGCCATGCGCGACTACGGCGGCTCGGGCTCGTCGCCGATCAGCGCGACCTCGCCCGCGGCGTCGGCCTCGCGCAGCGTCTCGGCGGCGATCACGCCGGCCGGGCCGGCGCCGATGATGACGTAGCGTTTCATTCGGTTCTTCCTGCCCTTGACAGGGAGGCGGACGAGAAACACCGCCCGCCCCCGCCACAGAACATCCCCCCTTCGGGAAAGGGGGGCGAGGGGGGATTTTCAGACGCCGAGGCGCTGGCGGATCTCGGGGGTCAGCCGGCCGTCCGGCGTCCAGCCGCGCACCTGGTAGTACTCGGGCAGCATCTTGTCGAGCCCGTTGACCAGGCCCTTGGCCGGGCCGGTGTTGGCGGGTTCGTGCAGCAGCCGCGGCGGCAGCGTGTCGTCGGCGCCGCTCAGCCCGGCGTCGAGGTTGAACTGGCGCTCGAGGTTCCAGATGCGCTCGCCGACCTCGTTGAGCTTGTCGAGGCTCCAGTCGCCTTCGCAGGCGGCGGCGATCTGCGGCTGGATGTCGGCCAGCGACCAGGCGAAGGTCGTGAACACGCACAGCCCGCTGGAGTCGACCACCGCGGTCGCATCCTGGAAGGCTTTGGCCAGCTCGGCCTTGCCCTCGGTGACGTGCGGGTCGGTCTTGACCGGGACGCCGAGCACTTCGGACGACACCGTGTACGAGCGCAGGTGACAGGCACCGCGGTTGCTGGTGGCGTAGGTCAGCCCCATGCCCTGGATGGCGCGCGCGTCGTAGGCCGGGAATTCCTGACCCTTGACCGTCATCGACAGCTCGGGGTGGCCGTACTTGGCGCACAGCCGCCGCGAGCCCAGTCCGATCTCGAGGCCGAAGCCTTCGCCGCGGCCGGTCAGCTCGGTGAGCCGGCACAGCGCCTCGGCGCTGCCGAAGGGGATCTCGAGTCCGCCGGTGTGCGCTTTGGTGATCGCGCCGATCTCGTACAGCTCCATCGCCGCGGCGATGGTCGCGCCGAAGGAGATCGGGTCCAGGCCCTGCTCGTTGCAGATGAAGTTGGCATAGGTCAGCGCGTCGATGTCGGCGACGCCGGTGTCGCAGCCCAGCGCCCACGCGGCTTCGTACTCGAGTCCGCCCGAGGCGACGCGGTAGCGCTCCTTGCCCTCCCCCTGGACCGAGAAGTGCGTCGGGTCGATGGTCGAGATGCGCCCGCAGGCGATGGTGCAGCCGAAGCAGGCAGCGTTACGCACCAGGTTGGGCTTGCCGTCGGACGCGCGCGGCTCGTGCATCGCCTCGGCCGAAATCGCGCTGGCGCCCTCGAACTGGACGTCGCGCCAGTTGCGGGTGGGCATCGCGCCGATCTCGTTGATCACGTTCATCAGCACCTGCGTGCCGTACTTGGGCATGCCGGCGCCGGTGACGGGGTTTTCACGCAAGATCTTCTTGCCGGCCTCGGTGGCGGCGATGAAAGCCTTCGGGTCGCGGATGCCGCGCACCCCGAGCTCGCCGCGGATCGCGACCGCCTTCAGGTTCTTCGAGCCCATCACCGTGCCCACGCCCGAACGCCCGGCGGCGCGGTGCAGATCGTTGATGATCCCCGAGAACAGCACGCCCTTCTCGGCGCCGACGCCGATCGCGGCGATGCGGATCTGCGGGTCCTGGTGCCTGGCGTGGATCCAGTGGTCGGTCTCCCACACCGAATGCCCCCAGATCGCGTCGGCCGGCAACAGCTCGGCGTGGTCGTTGTGCAGAAAGAAATACACCGGACCCGGCGCCCGGCCCTCGAAGATGATCATGTCCCAGCCGGCGTTCTTCATCTCGGCGCCGAAGAAACCGCCCGAGTTCGAACAGGCGATCGCGCCGGTCAGCGGGCTCTTGGTCACCACCGAGTAGCGCCCGCCGGTCGAGGCGGCGGTGCCGGTCAGCGGCCCGGTGGTCATGATCAGCTTGTTGTCGGGCGACAGCGGGTCGACCTTCGGGTCGATCTCTTCGACCAGGTACTTGCTCGCCAGCCCGCGCTGGCCGAGGTACTGCATCGCCCAGTCCATGTTCAGCGGTTCCGGCGTGCAGCGGCCGGTGTTCAGGTTCACGCGCAGGATCTTGCGGGTCCAACCCATGGCGGCTCTCCTGTTCAGGCGCTCGCGCGCGGGGCGGCGTTGGCTTTCTGGGCCCAGGCGCGCATCCGCTCGAGCCCGGTCCAGTTGGCATCGACATACGTGATCGCTGCGGTCGGGCAGGCCTTGGCGCAAGCCGGGTCGCCGCCGCACAGATCGCACTTGATGACCTTGCCGGTGACTTCGTTGTAGTTCACGGTGCCGAACGGACAGGCGATGGTGCAGACCTTGCAACCGACGCACACCGAGTCGGCCACTTCGACCGCGCCGGTGATGCGGTTGCGGCTGATCGCCTCGACCGGACAGGCGTGCAGGCACCAGGCTTCGGCGCACTGCGTGCAGGTGTAGGGAACGAAACTCCCCTCGTCGTGGAAGGGGAACACCTTGATCCGCGACTTGGCCGGGTTGAACACGCCCTCGTGCTCGAACGAGCAGGCCATCTCGCATTGCAGACAGCCGGTACACTTTTGCGGATCGAGATACAGCGATCGCTGCATGGGTCCTCTCCTCATCTCTGGCTGGGCCGGTGTCGCACCGCCTGGCTGCCGTGTCTCTTAATATGCACGGTCCTGCATAGCTTAGCCGATGGCCCGAAAAGTGCTTTCCGGCGCCCGCCGCGCCAAGAAAAAACCGGGCGTCACGGCGCCCGGTCGGAGAGTCGACGAGAGGTTCGGTCGGCTATGGTGCCGCTCAGCCGCCGGTCGCGTTCATGTGCCGCAGGATCACCGGTCTGGCCTTCAGGTCGAAGTCGTGGCCCCTGGGCTTGATGTTCATCGCATCACTGATGGTGCGCTTCAGGCGCTCGAGGTTGCCGGGGTGGGCGCGCAGCACGTGTTTGAGGTCGACCGAGTGCTCCTGGCCCAGGCACAGCAGCAGCCTGCCTTCGGCCGACACGCGCACGCGGTTGCAGTCGCCGCAGAAGTTGTGGCTGTGCGGCGAGATGAAGCCGATCCGCGCCGCGTGCCCCGGGATGCAGTAGTACTTCGACGGTCCGCCAGTGGTCTCGGTGGTCGCGATCAGCTCGAAGTGCTCGGCGATGTCGCGACGGATCTGGTCCGAAGAGTAATAGGCCTCGGCGCGGTCGTGGTCGCCGATCACCCCCAGCGGCATCTCTTCGATGAACGACAGATCGAAGCCTTCGGCCAGCGCGAAGCGCACCAGGTCGACGACTTCGTCTTCGTTGCGGTTCCTCAGGATCACCGCGTTCAGCTTGATGCGCTCGAAGCCGGCCACCTGCGCCGCGCGCAGGCCGCGCAGCACCTGCTCGAGTTCGCCGACGCGCGTGATGCGGCGGAAGCGCTCGGGTTCGAGGCTGTCGAGGCTGACGTTGATGCGCCTGACGCCGGCTGCGCGCAGCGCAACCGCGAACTTCTCGAGCCGGGTGCCGTTGGTGGTCAGCACCAGTTCCTTCAATTGCGGCAGGCGGCCGAGGTCTTCGAACAGGCGGATCACATCCTTGCGCACCAGCGGCTCGCCGCCGGTGAGGCGGATCTTGCGCACGCCGAGCTCGACGAAGGCGCGCCCGAGCTGCGCCAGCTCTTCGAGCGTCAGCACTTGCGCGCGCGGCAGGAACGTCATGTCTTCCGCCATGCAATAGACGCAGCGGAAGTCGCAGCGGTCGGTCACCGACAGGCGCACATAGTTCACATGCCGGCCGAAGCGGTCGATCAGCTTGGGGGAGGTATCGGTGTCGTTCACCACGTCGGGTCTCGTCTCGATCGGTCGGCGCACCTCGCGCCGTTGCGGGCAGCGCGCCGCAGGGCTCGATGCGCCGCGCTGCCTATTTATACGCCAGTTCGGCCGCTCACCGCGACCGGTCACGCCCGCAGGCTAGCACGGTCGCCCTCGGCCGCGCTTGCGCCCAGTCAAGAAACGCGGACGCAGGAGGGAGCGGCGAGCCTTGGCGCACGTGCGCGCCTCGGGCAAGCTAGCGCACCGTGTTCCACACTGGATAGAGCCAAGAAGGGGAATCCCGCCGATGCAAGCCCGTGCCCTGCGCGCCGATGCACTGCTGTTGCTGACCGCCCTGATCTGGGGCTCGGGATTCGTCGCCCAGCGGCTCGGCCTGGATTCGATCGGGCCGATGCTCTACAACGGCTTGCGCTTTGGGCTCGGCGCGCTGGCGATCCTGCCGCTGGCGTTCGCCCCCGACCGCCGCCCGCACGCCGATCCGCTGACGCCGCGGCAGTTACTCGCCGGCGGGTTCGCCGCCGGCGTGCTGCTGTTCGCCGGCGCCTCGCTGCAGCAGGTCGGCCTGCTCTACACCTCGGTCGCCAACGCCGGCTTCATTACCGGGCTTTACGTGATCTTCGTGCCGCTGTTCGGCCGCTTCCTCGGCCATCACATCGCCTTCGGCACCTGGCTGGGCGTGCTGCTAGCGGTGCTCGGCATGTACTTCCTCAGTATCCAGGCCGACTTCACGCTCGCCTTCGGCGACGCGCTGCAGCTCGCCGGGGCGGTGTTCTGGGCCGCGCACGTGCTGGTGCTGGATCACGTCGCGCCGCGCACGCACGCGGTGCGGCTGGCGTGCCTGCAGTTCGCCGTATGCGCGACGCTGTGCCTGGTCGCCGCCGTTGCCTTCGAGCCGATCGAGCTGGCGGGCATCGTTGCCGCAGCCCCGGCGATCGCCTGGGGCGGGCTGCTGTCGGTGGCCATGGGCTACACGCTGCAGGTGGTCGCGCAAAAGGATGCGATCGCCACGCACGCGGCGATCATCCTGAGCCTGGAGGCGGTGTTCGCGGCGCTCGCCGGCTGGCTGATCCTCGGCGAGACGCTGAGCGGCCGCGCGGTCTTCGGCTGCGCGCTGATGCTCGCCGGCATGCTGGTGACGCAACTGCTGCCCTTCTACGACCGCCGCGCGGCGTTCGGCAAGGCATAGGGAAAATCCGGTGATACGGAGTCCAGGAATTTTGCGCGCATTGCGGCGGAGCTGGCCGATCAGCGGAAATTTTCTGGAACCCGTAGAGTGTCCGCTGCCCACCGCGGCCGGCGTTCGTCGGTTCGGGCCTCACTCCTTGGCGTTCTTGATCGCTTCGGCAAAGGCGGCCTGCTGCTCGGGACTCGCCTCTTTCTGGTGCCTGTCCTTCCACTCGGCGTAGGGCATGCCGTAGACGATTTCGCGCGCCTGCTCGTAGTCCATCGCCAGGCCGCGCTCTTCGGCGGCGGCGCGGTACCACTTCGACAGGCAGTTGCGGCAGAAGCCGGCGAGGTTCATCAGATCGATGTTCTGCACGTCGGTGCGCTCGCGCAGGTGCTCGACCAGCCGGCGGAAGGCCGCGGCCTCGAGCTCGGTACGGGTCCGGTCGTCGATATCCATCGTGGTCTCCTTCCGAAAGGTGCGAGGCACGAGGCTCGAGGTCCGAGGCTCGGGACGCCTCCCGCGAACCTCCGACCTCGCACCTGGTTTATTGCCCCTGGTCGTGCAGCATCGCCTCGACGTCGTTGCCGGACTCGTCGAGCGTGAAGATGCGTGCCAGCAGATCGCCTTCGCAGGCGAGCGGGTGGCGGCGCACGCTGCCGACCAGGCCGGACACCGGCGAGCGCACCTCGGCGCGGATCTCGCCGCTGAAGCCGTCGTAGATGTGCCCGACCAGGTCGCCGGCGTGGATCCAGCGTCCGACCTCGAGCCGGCAGACGAAGAAACCGGCATGGTCGGACAGCAGCGCGAAGCTCTGCCTGAGACCGTAGTAATGCAGGTCTTCCTCGTCGTCGGCGAGCTGGACGCCGCTGACCACGCCGGTGCGGTCGAAGAAGGCCACCAGCGCGCGGAACAGCTCCTCGCAGTGGCGCGGCTGCAGCTCGCCGGCGCGTCCGGCCTGCAGCACGAAGTTCTCGCCGCCGCAGGCGCGCCAGGCGTGCGCCAACGAGGTGGTGAAGATCGTGTTCATCGGCCGCTCGACCACCGCCGGCAGGCCGAACAGGCAGGCGCTGGCGCGCTCGTCGTCGTTCGGCGCGTACAGGCGCACCTGCGGCATTTCCTCGAGGTCGGCGTTCGAGTTGTGGATGTCGATGCGGTAGTAGGCGCTGCGCGTCAGCTTCAGCACCGCGGCGGCGACGCGCTGCGTGGTCTCGCCGGCCTCGTAGCCGGGGAACATGCGGTTGATCTCGATCTTGTCGAACGGCCAGGCGCGGCTGTGCACGTTGAGCCCGAGCACGTTGACCGCCGGGATCACCAGCACGCGCTCGGCGAGCTCGAGACCGGGACGCCTGCCTGCGGCGAGATCGCGCAGGAAGCCGGCCAGCCGCGACAGCACGAACACGCCGTTCAGCGCCTCGCCGTGTACGCCGCCGACCAGCGCCACGCGCGGCGGACGGTCTTGCGGACCGATGTCGTGGTAGGAAATGTCGAAGTCTTCGCGCAGCGGTGCGCTCATCCGCAGCAGGGTCTTCGCTTCCACCGTCAAGCCTCCCTCGCCTTCGCGACCACGCGCGCCATCAGCGAACCCTCGTACACCAGCGGGTATTCGCGCAGCGTGAACAGGATGCCGTCGACCGGCGAGCACACCTCGGCGAGCGTCTGGCCCTCGAACGGCGTGACGATGCAGCCGAGGCGCTCGCCCTCGCACACCGCCTCCCAGTGCGCGACTTCGGGCACGAACACCCCCGAGGTCGCGGCGTTCAGGTAATGGACGTTGTCTTCGTGCGCGAGCAGCGGCGCGTGCGTGACCGGCGGCAGCTCGAGCTCCGGCGCCAGCACGCCGAGCTCGCGCCAGACGTTGACCAGCCCCACCAGCAGCTGCTCGGTGTAGGCCGGCGTCAGGCGCATGCCGACGCCCATCTCCACCACCAGCGCCGGGATGCCGCGCGCGTTGAGGCTGTGGGCGATGGTCGCCTCGAGCACCGTGACCGCGCCGTGCAGCCAGATCACGTCGACGTTCATGCGTTCGGCCAGCGGCAGCAGCCGCTCGGCGAACACGTGGTTGACGCGCACCTGCGGGATTTCGCGGATGTAGATGTTGCTGGCGTGGACGTCGACCACCAGCGCCGCGCCCTCGAGCGCCGCCATCGCCGTGGCGGCGATGCGCTGCGGCAGCAGCCCCTGCGGATGGCCGGGGAAGGCGCGGTTCAAGTCGATGCCGTACGACGGCACCAGACGGTTCAGGGTATCGAGCCCGAGCGGGTTCATGCCCGGGTACAGCTCGACCTGGCCGCGCAGCGCGCCCGGGTGGCTGCGCTCGAGCGCCTCCAGCCAGGCGGCGATGCGGTGGCACAGGTACAGGCCCTCGAGCTCGTCGCCGTGGATGCCCGACACCACCGCCACGCGCGGCCCTTCGCCGCTGCCGCGGTAGAGGCTGCGCACCAGCCGCATCCGCTCGCGGTACGGCAGCTCGAGCGAGAGCAGGGTTTCGACGCGCTTTTCCATCTCAGGCCCCGTACAGGTGCGGGCGCTGGCCCGGCCATCCCCCTTCGTGATACTTAATCGGCTCCCGGCGGCGAAGCTGCCACCGCGCGACGCGCCTTCGAGCGGGCGTCCCGGGTCCGAGGCGCGCGCAGTTTGACACAGACCCCTGCCCCGTCCAACCGCGCGGGGCCATCGGAACCATGATGGAATTCCTGCTCGAACTCGACCAGATCGAATGCCGCTACCGTGAACGCAGCGTGGTCCACGGCCTGAGCCTGCACCTGCGCAAGGGGCAGCTCGCCTGCCTGCTCGGCCCCTCGGGCTGCGGCAAGACCACGGCGCTGCGTGCGATCGCCGGCTTCGAGCCCATCCACGCCGGCGCGATCCGCCTCGACGGCGCCGTGGTCAGCGCCCCGGGCTGGTGCGTGCCGCCCGAGAACCGCGGCATCGGCATGGTGTTCCAGGACTACGCGCTGTTCCCGCACCTGGCGGTGGCCGACAACGTCGGCTTCGGCTTGCGCGGCGCGGCGGCCGGTGCGCGCGCGCGCCGCGTCGACGAACTGCTCGAGCTGGTCGGGCTGACCGACCTCGGCCGGCGCTACCCGCACGAGCTGTCCGGCGGCCAGCAGCAGCGCGTCGCGCTGGCGCGCGCGCTGGCACCCCGCCCGGCACTGGTGCTGCTCGACGAGCCCTTCTCCAGTCTCGACGTCGAGCTGCGCGAGCGCCTGGCGCGCGAAGTGCGCGAGATCCTGAAGTCGCAGGACACCACCGGCATCCTCGTCACCCACGACCAGCAGGAAGCCTTCGCCGTCGGCGAGCACGTCGGCGTGATGCGCGAAGGCCGGCTGCTGCAGTGGGACACGCCGTACAACCTCTACCACGAGCCGGCCGAGCGCTTCGTCGCCGAATTCGTCGGTCAGGGCCGCTTCCTGCGCGGCCGGCTGCTCACCGAAGACACGCTCGACACCGCGCTCGGCCCGATCCGCGGTAATCGCGCCTTCCTGTACGACGCCGGCACCGCGCTCGACGTGCTGCTGCGTCCCGACGACGTGGTGCCCGACGCTGAGGGCCCGCTGTGCGCCGTCGTCACCGACCGCGCCTTCAAGGGCGCCGAAACACTGTACACGCTGCGCATCGGCGACACCGAGCTGCTGTCGCTGTTCCCCAGCCACCTCGACCACCTGCCCGGCGACCCGGTGCGGGTGCGGATCGAGGCCGAGCACCTGGTGGCGTTCCCGCGAGCATGAGCTCGCACCTGGGATCGTCACCACGGGAACTCCGGAAGAGCCTAAGTTTTTGACAGAGGAACCCACTCCGGCTGTTGCGGTGCATCAAGGACCTTGCTATGCTGCGTCGCAACAGGGTTTACCAACCCATACGTGAGGAGGCTCAACCATGTCCGTCGAACTGTTCAACGAATACTTCGCCAAGCTCGGCACCTACACCGCGCCGGCGGTCAAGGCCAACAAGCTGTTCGTCGCCAACCTCGAGAAGCTGGCCGAGTTCCAGCTGGTAGCGCTGCGCTCGTACACCGACCTGGGTCTGGCGCAGCTGAAGGCCGCCGCCGAGGTCAGCGACGCCGAGAGCCTGCAGGCCTACCTGCGCGGCCAGGTCGAGACCGCCAACGTCGTGCGCCAGAAGCTGCTCGACGACGCCAAGGCGCTGGCCGACCTGAGCGCCGGCTTCAAGGCCGAGTTCGACAAGCTGGTCGGTGAGACCGGCAGCGAGTTCGCGCAGAAGGCCAAGGCCGTCGCGCCGCGCAAGACCGCCGCGTAAGCACCCCGTTTCGCGAAACCACGAAAGCCGCCCGCCGGGCGGCTTTTTCTTTGTGCGCTCCAGCCGTCGGCGTCCGCCTTTCTGCTACCCCGCCTCGCATTTCCGCCCGTCGAGTGACTATCGTTAAGCGAGTGCATCGCCACCGCGCGATGCGCCTGTACGCGCCCCCCGCGGGCGAAACGACCGAGAGAAGGCGAAGATGGCGAGTAGCCCCGCGGTGGCGGTACCGGCCGACCTCCTGCGCATCGAAGACTTGCACATCGGCTTCCGCCTCCACGGCGGTCTGGTCGAAGCCGTGCGCGGCGCGAGCTTCCGCATCCGCGCCGGGCGGGTCACGGCGCTGGTCGGCGAATCGGGCTCGGGCAAGTCGGTGATCGCCCAGGCGATCCTCGGCATCCTGCCGCGCGCGGCCCGCATCGCCGGCGGGCGCATCGCGTTCGCCGATCCGCAAACGCCCGGAGCCGTGCGCGACATCGCCGCGCTCGACCCCGACGGCACGGCGATGCACGAGCTGCGCGGCGGGCGCATCGCGATGATCTTCCAGGAACCGATGACCTCGCTGTCGCCGCTGCACACGGTCGGCGACCAGATCGAGGAAGCGCTGCACCTGCACCGCGAAGTGCCGCACGGCGAAGCGCGCGCGCTGACCGAAGAGATGCTCGGCATGGTCGGTCTGCCCAACCCGGGGCACGCCTACGAGATGTACCCGTTCGAGCTCTCGGGCGGGCTGCGCCAGCGCGCGATGATCGCGATGGCGCTGATCTGCCACCCTGCGCTGCTGATCGCCGACGAACCCACCACCGCACTCGACGTCACCATCCAGGCGCAGATCCTGAAGCTGCTGAAGGACTTGCAGCGCAAGCTGGACATGGCGGTGCTGCTGATCACGCACGACCTCGGCGTGGTCGCCAACATGGCCGACGAAGTGGTGGTGATCTACCACGGCGAAATCATGGAAGCCGGCACGGTCGAGGACGTCTTCGGCGATCCGCGCCACCCCTACCTGAAGGCGCTGCTGGCGGCGGTGCCGCACTTCGACATGCACCCGGGCGAGCGCCTGCGGGCGCTGCGCGAAGTGCGGGTCGATGCCGGCGTGCTGCTCGGCGGCAGCCACAAGGGCGAGGCGGCGAGCGACCGGCCGCTGCTGCGCGTCGAGGAGCTGGTCAAGCGCTTCGGCACCCGCCGGGGCGGCACCGGCGGCATCACCGCCGTCGACGCAGTGTCGTTCGAGATCCGCCGCGGCGAGTGCCTGGGTCTGGTCGGCGAGAGCGGCTGCGGCAAGACCACGGTCAGCAAGCTGATCATGCGTGCGCTGACGCCGAGCAGCGGCCGCGTGCTGTTCGACGACGGCAGCGGCCCGGTCGACGTGCTCGCCGCCGGCGGCCCGGCGCTGAAGGCGCTGCGCACGCGCATCCAGATGGTGTTCCAGGACCCGGTCGGCTCGCTGTCGCCGCGCATGACGGTGGCGCGCATCCTCGGGGAGCCGCTGAAGATCCACGGCTTCGGCAGCGCCACCGAACGCGCCGAGCGCGTGCGCGGGCTGATGCGCGCGGTCGGCCTGGACCCGCGCTTCTTGAGCCGCTACCCGCACAGCTTCTCGGGCGGCCAGCGCCAGCGCATCGGCATCGCGCGCGCGCTGGCGCTGGGCCCGGATCTGGTGATCTGCGACGAGCCGGTGTCGGCGCTCGACGTCTCGGTGCAGGCGCAGATCCTGAACCTCCTGAACGACCTGAAGCGCGCGCTCGGGCTGACCTATCTGTTCATCTCGCACAACCTGGCGGTGGTCGACTACATGGCCGACCGCATCGCGGTGATGTGCCGCGGCCGCATCGTCGAGCTGGCGCCGCGCGAGCGCCTGTTCCGCGACCCGGTGCACCCGTACACGCGCACCTTGCTCGCCGCGGTACCCTACCCCGACCTCGCCCGCCCGCTCGACTTCGACACACTCGCGATCGGCGCCTCCGACCCGAGCGGCTGGCCGACGCCGTTTCGCCACGACGGCGCGCCGCTCGCCGCGCTGGCGCTCGACGCCGAGCACTGGGTCCTGGCCCGCGCCGACGCCGATCCGCAGAGGCTGGCGTCGTGATCGGGCGCATGCTGGGCGGCTTCGCGCTCGCGCTGCTGCTGGCGGCGAGCGCCGCGGCAGCCGACTGGGTCGAAACCGAGTCGCTGCGCGCGCGCGTCGAGGCCGGCGAGCTGCCGCCGATCGCCGAGCGGCTGCCCGAGACACCGCGGGTGATCGACCTCGCCGCGCACGGCCGCGAGCCCGGCCGCCACGGCGGCACGGCGCGCATGCTGCTCGGCGGCCAGAAGGACATCCGCATGATGACCATCTACGGCTATGCGCGGCTGGTCGGCTTCGACGAAAACCTCGAGCTGGTGCCCGACATCCTCGAGCGCTTCGAGGTCGAGGACGGGCGCCGCTTCACGCTGCACCTGCGCCGCGGCCACCGCTGGTCCGACGGTCAGCCGCTCAGTGCCGAAGACTTCCGCTACGTCTGGGAAGACGTGCTGCTCGACACCGAACTGTCGCCGGTGGGGCTGCCGACCGAACTGCTGGTCGACGGCAAGCCGCCGCGCTTCGAGGTGCTCGATCCGCTGACGCTGCGCTATACGTGGGATGCGCCCAACCCCGAGTTCCTGCTCGCGCTGGCCGGCGCGCAGCCGCTGATGCTGATGCTGCCGGCGCACTACCTGAAGCAGTTCCACCGCCGCTACCAGGATGCCGCGACGCTCGGGGCGCTGCTCAAGCGCTACCGGGCCAAGGACTGGGTCGGGCTGCACACGCGCATGTCGCGCTGGTACCGCCCCGAGAACCCCGAGCTGCCGACGCTCGACCCCTGGCGCAACACCACCGCGCCGCCGGCCGAGCGCTTCGTGTTCGAGCGCAACCCCTATTACCACCGCGTCGACGCCGCGGGCCGGCAACTGCCCTACCTCGACGGCTTCACGCTCGACATGAGCTCGAGCTCGCTGATCCCGGTCAAGACCGGCTCGGGCGCCGCCGACCTGCAGGCGCGCTACATCCGCTTCGACGACTACACCTTCCTCAAGGAGGCCGAGTACAGCCACCCCTTCACGGTGCGGCTGTGGGAAAAGGGCGAGGGCTCGAAGCTCGCGATCCTGCCCAACCTCAACGTCGCCGACCCGGGCTGGCGCGCGCTGGTGCACGACGCCCGCTTCCGCCGTGCGCTGTCGCTGGCGATCGACCGCCACGAGATCAACCTGGCGGTGTACTTCGGTCTGGCGCGCGAGAGCGCCGACACGGTGTTGCCGCGCAGCCCGCTGTACCGCTCCGAGTACGCCGAAGCCTGGAGCCGGCACGACCCGGTGCGCGCCAACGCGCTGCTCGACGAAGTCGGTCTGGGGCGGCGCGACCGCGACGGCATACGCCTGTTGCCCGACGGCCGCCGCGCCGAGCTGATCGTCGAGACCGCCGGCGAGAGCACCGAGGAAACCGACGTGCTCGCGCTGGTCGCCGACCACTGGCGGGCGGTCGGACTGGCGCTGTTCGTGCGCGCCGCGCAGCGCGACGTGTTCCGCAGCCGCATGATCGGCGGGCAGACCGTGTTCGGCGTCTGGGCCGGGCTCGACAACGGCATCCCGACGCGCGACATGAGCCCGCGCGAGCTCGCCCCGACCTCGGAGGCGCAGCTGCAGTGGCCGCAGTGGGGCATGCACTACCAGAGCGGCGGCCAGCACGGCAGCGCGCCCGATCTGCCCGCCGCACGCAAGCTGCTCGAGCTGCTGGGCGCCTGGCGCAGCGCCGCCAGCGGCGAGGAGCGCGAAGCGGCCTGGCACGCGATGCTGGCGCTGTATACCGACGAAGTGTTCTCGATCGGCATCGTCAACGGCACGCTGCAGCCGGTGGTGGTGTCGCGCCGGCTGCGCAACGTGCCCGAACGCGCCGTGCTCAACTTCGATCCGGGTGCCTACTTCGGCATCTATCTTCCGGATACCTTCTGGTTCGCCGACGAGGCCCGCTGAGATGCTCCGCTACGTGCTCTGGCGCTGCGCAGTGATGGTGCCGACGCTGGTACTGATCAGCGCGCTGGTGTTCACGATCATCGAGCTGCCGCCGGGCGACTATTTCGAGAGCTACGTCGCCGAGCTGCAGGCGCAGGGCGAGGGCGTGAACCTGCAGCAGATCGAGGCGCTGCGCAAGCAGTACGGCTTCGACAAGCCGCCGGTCGAACGCTACTTCCACTGGGTCGCCGGCATGCTGCAAGGCGACTTCGGCTACTCGTTCGAGTACCAGATGCCGGTCAACGCCGTGGTCGGCGACCGCCTCTGGCTCACGGTGCTAGTGTCGTTCGTCACCATCGTGTTCACCTGGATCGTCGCCTTCCCGATCGGCCTGTACTCGGCGACGCACCAGTACAGCTGGGGCGACTACGGCCTGACCTTCCTCGGCCTGCTCGGGCTGGCGATCCCCAGCTTCCTGCTGGCGCTGGTGTTCATGTATTTCGCCAACCTCTGGTTCGGCATCTCGATCGGCCACCTGATGGACCCCGAGTACCTGAACGCGCCGATGAGCTGGGCCAAGGCGGGCTCGATCCTCGAGCACCTGTGGATCCCGGTGATCATCATCGGCACCTCGGGCACCGCCGGCATGATCCGCCGGCTGCGCGCCAACCTGCTCGACGAGCTGCACAAGCAGTACGTCGTCACCGCGCGCGCCAAGGGCCTGCCGCCGTTTCGGGCGCTGGTCAAGTATCCGCTGCGGATGTCGCTGAACTTCTTCATCTCCGACATCGGCAGCATCCTGCCCGAGCTGATCTCGGGCGCCGAGATCACCGCGATCGTGCTGTCGCTCGAGACCACCGGCCCGATGCTGATCCGCGCGCTGCAGAGCCAGGACATGTACCTCGCCGGCTCGTTCCTGATGTTCCTCGCCTTCCTGACGGTGATCGGCGTGCTGATCTCGGACCTCGCGCTGGCGCTGCTCGATCCGCGCATCCGGCTGCAGGGGGGGCGGACCAAATGAAGACCGATTCACCGCTGCCACCGCCCGAGGCCGAACTGTCCCATTACGTGTCGCCGGCGCCGTTCGATCCGCAGTCGATCGAGCGGCTGAGCTCGGCGCAGGAGCGCGTCTACCTCGCCTCGCAGTGGAAGCTGATGGGCTGGGCCTTCAGACGCCATCGCCTCGCCGTCGCCAGCGGAGTGTTCCTGGCGCTGCTCTACGCCTCGATCCTGGTCAGCGAGTTCCTCGCCCCCTACGCGCTCGCCTCGCGCCACATCGAGCACATCTACCACCCGCCGCAAGCGGTGCACCTGTTCCACGAGGGGCGTTTCGTCGGCCCCTTCGTCTATGGCACCCGCTACAGCCTCGACATGGCGAAGCTCAAGCGCGTGTACACGCCCGACCCGCAGGCGGTGCAGCCGCTGCGCTTCTTCTGCCGCGGCGAGCCCTACCGCCTCTGGGGGTTGGTCGACGCCGACCGGCACCTGGTATGCCCGGCCGCGGGCGGCACGCTGTTCCTGCTCGGCGCCGACCGGCTGGGGCGCGACGTACTGTCGCGCATCATCTACGGCGCGCGCATTTCGCTGACGATCGGACTGATCGGCGTCGCCGTCAGCTTCACGCTCGGCATCGTCATCGGCGGGCTCGCCGGCTACTACGGCGGGGTGTTCGATCTGGTGGTGCAGCGCATCATCGAAGTGCTGCAAGCGCTGCCGAGCATCCCGCTGTGGCTGGCGCTCGCGGCGATCATGCCGGTGACGTGGAGCCCGCTGCTGGTCTATCTCGGCATCACGCTGATCCTCGGCCTGCTGCACTGGACCGGACTCGCGCGCGCGGTGCGCAGCAAGCTGCTGGCGCTGCGCGAGGAGGATTACGTGCTCGCCGCGCAGCTGATGGGCGCCGGCACCGTGCGCATCCTGTCGCACCACCTGGTACCGGGCTTCCTGTCGCACCTGATCGCGAGCGCGACCCTCGCGGTCCCCGGCATGATCCTCGGCGAAACCGCACTCAGCTTCCTCGGGCTGGGGCTGCGCCCACCGATCACCAGTTGGGGCGTGCTGCTGACCGAAGCCCAGAACATCAACGTGATCACCCTGTACCCCTGGCTGCTGCTGCCGGTGGTGCCGGTGATCCTGGTGATCCTCGCCTTCAACTTCCTCGGCGACGGGCTGCGCGACGCCGCCGATCCGTACAAGGCCTGAGGCACCCGCCGTCCTCCCCGTGACGGCGTTCCCCCGCCCGTGGCACCCTACGGGTACGCGTGTCCGCCGGTCACGCAGGATGCAGACCCGACGAAACCCCTGACCGAGAGGACGACACGCCCATGCAGCGGCTCAACCATGCGCGCATCCTGATGTACAGCCACGACACCTTCGGGCTGGGCCATCTGCGGCGCTGCCGCGCGATCGGCCATGCGCTGGTCGAGCGCTTCAAGGGCCTGCACGTCTTGATCGTCTCGGGTTCGTCGATCGCCGGTGCCTTCGACTTCCGCGCGCGGGTCGACTTTGTCAAGGTGCCGAGCGTGATCAAACTCTACAACGGCGACTACACCTCGCTCGACCGCCACATCGACCTGCGCGAGACGCTGGCGATGCGCCGCGCGATCATCCGCCACACCGCCGAATCGTTCGCGCCCGATCTGGTGATCGTCGACAAGGAGCCGCTCGGCCTGCGCGGCGAGATGGAAGACACGCTGCGCGCGCTGAAGGCGCGCGGCACGACGCTGGCGCTGGGGCTGCGCGAGGTGATGGATTCGCCGCACCGGCTGCGTGCCGAGTGGGCCAAGACCGACGCGCTGCGCAAGATCGACGCGCTGTACGACTCGATCTGGGTGTACGGCCCCGAAGACTTCTGGAACCCGCTGAGCGGCTTCGAGCTGTCGCCGGGGCTGGCCAGGCGCATCACCTACACCGGCTACCTGCGCCGCGCCGCCACACCGCCCCAGCCCAGCGTCGAGGAACCCCCCGCCGGCGACTACGTGCTGGTCACCGTCGGCGGCGGCGGCGACGGCGCACGCCTGATGGCGCAGGTGCTGGCTGCACTCGAGCACGACCGCGATCTGCCCTTCGACACGCGGCTGGTGCTCGGCCCGTTCATGCCGGCCGAGGAGCGCGAGCACCTGGCGCGGCGCGCGCGGGCGCTCGCGCGCGTGCACGTCGACGAGTTCCACAACCGCATCGAGCCGCTGATGATGGGCGCGCGTGCGATCGTCGCGATGGGCGGGTACAACACCTTTTGTGAAATCCTGTCGTTCGACAAGCCGGCGCTGATCATCCCGCGCGTGCGCCCACGCGAAGAGCAGCTGATCAGGACGCGCCGCGCCGCCGAGCTGGGGCTGGTCGAGTGGCTGCACCCCGACGAAGCCGACGACGTCGCGCGCCTCGCCGCGATGCTGCGCGCGCTGCCCGAGCGGATGCCGCCGTCGCAGGCGGCAGCGGCGGTGCACTGCGACGGGCTGGAGACGATCGGCGAGCTGGTCGGCGGCTGGCTCGAGGATCGCAGCCGGCGCACCGCCGAGCGCGGCGCGTGATGCCGCTCCCCGTGCGCGGCAGGATCGCCGTCGTCGTCAAGGGGTATCCGCGCCTGTCGGAAACCTTCATCGCCCAGGAACTGCTGGGGCTCGAACGCGCCGGCTTCGAACTCGAGATCGTGTCGCTGCGCCGACCCACCGATGCGGCGACGCACCCGGTGCACGCCGAGATCCGCGCGCCGGTCAGCTACCTGCCGGAATACCTGCACGAGGCGATCCCGCGCGTCGTGCGCGGCTGGTGGCGCGCGCGGCGCCTGCCCGGCTACCCGGCGGCGCGGGCGCGCTTCTTCGCCGACCTGAAACGCGATCCCAGCCGCAGCCGCGTGCGCCGCTTCGGCCAGGCGCTGGTGCTCGCCGCCGAGCTCGACCCGCGCATCACCCGGCTGCACGCACACTTCATCCACACGCCGGCGACCGTGGCGCACTACGCCAGCCTCTTGACCGGGCTGGCCTGGAGCTGCTCGGCGCACGCCAAGGACATCTGGACCTCGCCGGCCTGGGAACTGGCCGACAAGCTGCACGCCGCGCGCTGGGCGGTCGCCTGTACGCGCGCCGGCCACGCGCGGCTGCAGGGCCTCGCTGCCGACCCGGGGCGCGTGCACCTGAGCTACCACGGGCTCGACCTCGAACGCTTCGCGCCATTCACGGACCCGCGCCCGCCGCGCGACGGGCGCGGCGCACCGGTCGAGCTGCTCGCGGTCGGGCGCGCGGTCGACAAGAAGGGCTTCGATCGCCTGCTCGAAGCGCTGGCGCGGCTGCCGCCGGGGCTGGCCTGGCGGCTGCGCCACATCGGCGCAGGCGAGCGTCTGCCGGCGCTGCAGGCCCAGGCGCGCGCGCTCGGGCTGGCCGAGCGCATCGAGTGGCTCGGCGCGCAACCGCAAGACGCCGTGCTGGCGCGCTACCGCGCCGCCGACCTGTTCGTGCTGCCCTGCCGCATCGCCGCCGACGGCGACCGCGACGGCCTGCCCAACGTGCTGGTCGAAGCCGCGAGCCAGGGGCTGGCGTGCATCTCGACCACGGTGTCGGGGGTCCCCGAGCTGCTCGCCGACGGCGACACCGGGCTGCTGGTGCCACCCGACGACGCCGGGCGGCTGGCCGCCGCGCTCGAACGCGCGATCACCGACCCGGCGCTGCGCCAGCGCCTCGGTCGCCGCGCGCAGGCGCGCGTGGTGCGCGAATTCAGCCACCACGCCTGCCTCGCCGGGCTGCTGCGGCTGTTCGGACATGGGGGTGATCGGCGACGGGGAACCGGCGATGGGAGATGAAACCCTCCACCCATTGCCCATCGCCCATTCCTCATCACTGGGCAACGCCCCCCGCGTGCTGTTCTACGTCCAGCACCTGCTCGGCATCGGCCACCTGGCGCGCGCGAGCCGCATCGCCGCGGCGCTGACCGGACACGGTTTCGCAGTGACGTTGGTGTCCGGCGGCATGCCGGTGCCGGGCTTCCCGGAGCCGGGGGTCGAGCGCATCCAGCTCCCGGCGCTGCGCGCCGCCGACGGCGATTTCACCCGGCTCGTCGACGCCGCCGGCCATCCCGCCGATGCCGCCTGCCTCGAGGCGCGGTGCGCGGCGCTGCTCGCCGCACTCGAGCGGATCGATCCGCAGGTGCTGATCGTCGAAACCTTCCCCTTCGGCCGCCGCCCGCTGCGCTTCGAGCTGCTGGCGCTGCTCGAAGCGGCACGCGCGCGCACACCGCGCCCCCTGGTGGCCTGTTCGGTGCGCGACATCGTGCAGGAGCGCAGCAAGCCCGGGCGCGCCGAGGAAACGGTGGCGACGCTGAACCGCTGCTTCGACGGGGTGCTGGTGCACGGCGACCCGCGCCTGTGCCGGCTCGGAGCGAGCTTTGCGCTCGCCGACGCGATCGAGGTACCGATCGCGTACACCGGCCTGGTCGCCGGACCCCGCGCCGAGCCCGCGCTCGAACGCTTTGAGGTGGTCGTCTCCGCCGGCGGCGGCGCCGTCGGCGAGGTGCTGCTGCGCGCGGCGCTCGCCGCGCGCGCCGCCGGCGCGCTGGCCGATGCGCGCTGGTGCCTGCTCACCGGACCGAACCTGGCCGATGCGCGGCTGCGCGCGCTCGCCGCCCGCGCCCCCGGAGGCGTCGAAGTGCAGCGCTTCCGCGCCGACTTCGCCGATCTGCTCGCCGGCGCCGAGCTGTCGCTGTCGCAGGCCGGCTACAACACCGTCGCCGACGTGCTGCGCGCGGGCTGCCGCGCGCTGCTGGTGCCGTACGCCGAGGGCGGCGAAACCGAGCAGCCGCGGCGCGCGGCGCTGCTCGCCGGACGCGGGCTGGCGACGGTGCTCGAGCCGCGGACGCTGGACGGCCCCGCCCTCGCCGCCGCGATCGCCGCGGCCATGGCAGCGCCGAAACCGCCGCCCGGCGGTGGCCTCGACCTGGCCGGCGCCGCCGGCACCGCGCGCATCCTGCGCCAGTGGCTGGAGCGTCGCGGATTTCAGCGCCGCCCGATCAGCATGAAGCGCGTGTAATGCTTCAGCGGCAGCGCGCCGGCGTAGCGCACTTCGGACAGCGCCATCTGCGCGGCGAAGGCATCGAGGCTCGGCACCGCGCTCACGTGCTCGGCTTCGGCGAAGTAGTCGTTCGACTGCAGCACCACCGGCAGGCCCGCCGGCAGCCGCGCCAGCCAGGCACCGGGGTCGGCGAGGTGCTCGCAGCTGGTGTTGATCACCAGCCCGGGGCCATCCGGCCCGCCATAGGCCAGCGCGTTCATGTCGGCGCTCAGCGCGCGGAAACGCCCCTCGGCGGCGGCGCGGCGGTTCAGCGTCGCAGCGACCGGCGCGCAGGCCGGGTCGCGGTCGACGCTGACGATCTCGGCGATCGTCAGCCTGGGGTCGTCGAGCAGCACCGCGGCGAGCACCGCGTACCAGCCGCCGAGCACCCAGATGCGCCCGTGGACCGGCCCCAGCGTGTCGTGCAGCGCATCGCGCAGCCAGGTCTTGCAGGCGATCTGCTTGTGGTTGAAGGCCAGGTCGAGTGCGGCCTCGGGGTGGCGTGCCGCGGTCGCAGCCAGCGCTGCCACCAGCGGGCTGGCGGTGTAGGCGGCCACACCGCGCAGCAGGTCGTGGAGGTACTCGGCGTCGGGCGTGCGGTCGGGCATGGGCGTCGGCTACAGTGATCGTCGGAAACTCTGTTTAGGCTGCGCGCGCGCAGCCGGCAAGCACGAGGGCGGTGAACGGCATGGACGAAGCGACGAGCGGCGGCCGGCGCAACGGCTCGGGCGGGGCGCTGCAAGCCAGCCTGATGCGCTACATCTGGACGCACTCGCGCCCGCAGCAGATCTGGATCCTCCTGGTGGTGGTCGTGTCGCTGCCGACCTACTTCCTGTCGCTCGACCTGCCCAAGCAGATCGTCAACGGCCCGATCCTGGGCAAGGGCTTCGAGCACGCCGACGCACACACGACCTGGCTGCGCATCGCGATCGACGTGCCGCACGCGCTCGACCCCTCGGGGACGCTGGTGCTGTTCCCCGGGTTCGAGCTCGACCGCTACGGCGCGCTGTTCGCGCTGAGCGCGATGTTCCTGCTGCTGGTGGTGATCAACGGCCTGTTCAAGTACTACATCAACACCTACAAGGGGCGGCTCGGCGAAGACATGCTGCGCCGCCTGCGCTTCGAGCTGATCGACCGGGTGCTGCGCTTCCCGCACGCGCAGTTCAAGCGGGTCAAGGCGTCCGAAATCTCGACCATGGTCCAGGAAGAGGTCGAGCCGCTCGGCGGCTTCATCGGCGATGCCTTCGTGCAGCCGATGTTCCTCGGCGGCCAGGCGCTGACGGCGATGGTCTTCATCCTGGTGCAGAGCGTCTGGCTCGGCGGGCTGGCGGCGGCGATCATCGCGGTGCAGTTCCTGGTGATCCCGCGGCTGCGGCGGCGGCTGTTGGTGCTCGGCAAAGAGCGGCAGATCAGCGCGCGCGCCAACGCCGGGCGCGTCGGCGAGCTGGTCGAGGGCATCGCCGCGGTGCACGTCAACGACACCTCGAACTACGAACGCGCCAACGCGGACGCGCGGCTGTGGCGCATCTTCGAGATCCGCTACGAGATCTACCAGCGCAAGTTCTTCGTCAAGTTCCTGAACAACTTCCTCGCGCAACTGACGCCCTTCCTGTTCTACGCGGTCGGCGGCTGGTTCGCGCTCGAGGGCCGGCTCGACGTCGGCCAGCTGGTCGCGGTGATCGGCGCCTACAAGGATCTGCCCTCGCCGATCAAGGAGCTGATCGACTGGGACCAGCAGCGCCTCGACGTCGAAGTCAAGTACGACCAGGTGGCCGAACAGTTCTCGGTCGACGAGATGCTGCCCCCCGAGCGGCAGGCGCTGGTGAGTGCGCCGGTGCCGCCGCTGGCGGCGCCGATCCGCGTCAACGGCCTGTCGGTGAACGACGACAGCGGCGCGACGCTGCTCGAGCGCGTCTCGCTCGAGTTCGCCCCCGGCGAGCGCGTGGCGATCGTCGGCGCGGTCGGCAGCGGCGGCGAAGTGCTCGCCGAAGTGCTCGCCGGGCTGATGCGCCCCAGCGGCGGGCGCGTCTGCATCGGCGACACCCCGCTCGGCGAGCTGCCGCAGGCGGTCACCGGTCGGCGGCTGGCTTACGCCGGCGCCGAAACCTTCCTGCCGGAAGGCACGCTGCGCGATGCACTGTACTACGTGCTCAAGCACGCCCCGCTGCGCCCTCCGCCAGAAGCCGATGCAGCCGCGTCGCGCACCAACCCCGGCCACCTCGACCCGCGCGCGGACTGGGTCGACTACGCGTCCGCCGGCGCCAGCGGACCCGCGGATCTGCTCGACCAGACCCGGCGCGTTCTGAACCTGGTCAGCCTGCGCGAAGACGTGATCGGTCTCGGCTTGCGCGGCGAGATCGACCCCGACGCGCAGCCCGCGCTGGCGGCAGCGGTGATCGAGCTGCGCTGCGAACTGCGCCGACGGCTGCGGGCGAGCGGCGAGTCGGGGCTGGTCGAAACCTTCGATCCCGAGCGTTACTGCCGCCAGGCGACGCTGGTCGAAAACCTGCTGTTCGGCACGCCGGTCGGGCCGGCCTTCGCCCCGGCCGGACTCGCCGGCAACGCCTTCCTGCGCGAAGTGCTCGCCGATACCGGCGTCGACCGCGCGCTGTTCGAGATGGGGCGCGAGCTCGCCGGCACCCTGATCGAGCTGTTCAAGGACCTGCCGCCCGATCATCCCTTCTTCGAGCAGCTGAGCTTCATGGACGCCGAGCAGATTCCCGAGTACCGCGGCATGCTGGCGCGCCTCGGCGACTTCGCCACCGCGGAAGCCGACGACCGGCGCCGGCTGATCCGCCTGACGCTGGCGTACATCGAGCCGCGCCACCGCCTCGGCCTGCTCGACGAAGCGCTGATGGCGCGCCTGGTCGAGGCGCGCACGCGCCTGCACCAGGGCCTGCCCGAGCGGCTGCGCGGCAGCATCGAATTCTACGACCCGGATCGGTACAACCGGGCGGCGACGCTGCAGGACAACATCCTGCTCGGCCGGGTCGCCCACGGCGCCGCCGGAGGCACCGAGCGGGTCGTCGGCCTGATCCTGCATCTGATCGAAGAATTCGGGCTGCAGGACGCAGTGCTCGACGTCGGGCTCGACTTCAACGTCGGCAGCGGCGGCAAGCGGCTGTCGGTGGTACAACGTCAGAAACTGGTGGTGGCGCGCGCGCTGCTGAAGCGCCCGGACTACGCGATCTTCAACCGCCCGCTGTCGGCGCTCGACCCGGTCGGCCAGCGCGAGATCGTCGAGCGGCTGCTGGCGGCTGCCGCCGGAAGCGAGGGCCCACCCTTCGCCGCGGTGTGCGTGCTGAGCAACGCGCAGCTTGCGCACGCCTTCGACCGCGTCGTCGTGTTCGAGCGCGGCCAGGTGGTCGCGCAGGGTGCGCCCGACGAGCTGGCGCGGACCGCGGCGGTCTACGCCGCGCTCGCCGGTTGAACGCCCTGCGCAACGAGCGAGGAACCCATGCTGCTGAAAGACGAGGTGGAACTGCTACGCCGGACGCCGCTGTTCGCGAACGTCGAACCGACACGGCTCAAGCTGCTGTGCTTCGCGTCGGAACGGGTCCGCTTCGAGGCGGGCCAGACCGTGCTGCGCGAGGGCGAAGCCGGCGACGCGGCCTATGTCCTGCTCGAGGGCTCGGCCGACGTGTTCATCGACACCGAGGGCTGCCCGATCCGCGTCGCCACGGCGTACGCCGACGAGATCATCGGCGAGATCGCGATCCTGTGCGACACGCCGCGCACCGGCACCGTGGTCGCGGTGACGCCGCTCGATACGCTGCGCATCGGCAAGGACCAGTTCCTGCGCCTGATCGAGGAATTCCCCGAAGTGGCGATCGAGGTGATGCGCGAGCTCGCCGGCCGCGTCGTCCGCCTCGGCGCCGAGCTGAGCGAAGTCCGCGCCCGTCTGTGCCATGGCGGCGAGCCGGAGCCCTAGGTGGTCGCCACCCGCGTCCCGCACGGCGCAGCAGCGGGTGCGCGGCTCGCCGCGTTCGCCGCTCCGATCCGCCGCCATGCCCGGCTCGCCAGCGGGCTGGTGCTGTTCGCCTTCGCCGGCACGCATTTCCTCAACCACGCGCTGGGGCTGGTCTCGCCCGAGGCGATGGAAGCGGCACGCGTCGCGCGCACCGCCGTCACCCGCAGCGGACCCGGAACGGTGCTGCTGCTGGCCAGCGCCCTGGTCCACGCCACGCTGGCCGTGCGCGGCGTGCTGCAGCGGCGGACGCTGCGGCTGCGCCCGCTGGAGCTGGTGCAGCTCGCCTTCGGCTTCGCGATCCCGCTGCTGCTGATCCCGCACGTGGTCGGCACCCGCATCGCCCACACGCGCTTCGGCGTCGACGACGACTACGTCTACGTACTCGGCGGGCTGTGGCCCGACGCCGCCGCGCGCCAGGGGCTGCTGATGCTGCTGGTGTGGGTTCACGGCTGCATCGGCCTGCACCGCTGGCTGCAGCTCGAACCCTGGTACCGCCGCGCGTGGCGGTTGCTGTACGCTGCCGCGCTGCTGGTGCCGGTGCTCGGCTTCGCCGGCTTCGCGACCGCCGCGCGCATCCAGCACCTGCAGGCCGAAGCCCGGCGTCCGCTCGTCGCCGAGCAAGCCGCCGCATTGCGCAGCGCCGCCGAGGCGACGCGCAACGGCTACATCGCGCTGCTGCTCGGGCTCGTCGCGTACCGAGCGCTCAGGCGCACGGCGTGCCACCTCCTTGCGCCGGTGCGCATCAGCTACGTCGGCGGTCCCACCGTCACCGCAGCGCCGGGCGCCACGCTGCTCGAGGTGAGCCGCATGCACTGCATCCCGCACGCCTCGGTGTGCGGCGGGCGGGCACGCTGCTCGACCTGCCGGGTACGCGTGCTCGAAGGCCTCGAGCACCAGCCGCCGCCGGCGCCGCCCGAGCGCGCGCTGCTCGAGCGCGTCGGTGCCGGCCCCAACGTGCGCCTCGCCTGCCAGTTGCGCCCGACGGGCGAGCTCCTCGTCGCGACGCTGCTGCCGGCGCGCGTGCCGGCCGCGGGCAGCGCCGCCGAAGACCGGTACTTCTGGGGCGTCGAGCGCCCGGTCACGATCCTGTTCGCCGACCTGCGCGGCTTCACCACGCTGTCGGAGCACCGCCTGCCCTATGACGTGGTGTTCCTGCTGAACCAGTACCTCGGCCAGCTCAGCGAAGCGATCGAAGAGCACGGCGGCTTCGTCGACAAGTTCCTCGGCGACGGCGTGCTCGCGATCTTCGGCAAGGACGACGGCGCGGACGCGGGGGCGCGCCAGGCGCTCGCCGCAGCCAAGGCGATCGGCGGGGTCCTGACCGCGCTCAACGCCAGCCTGCAGCACGATCTGCACCAGCCGCTCGAGCTCGGCATCGGCATCCACGCCGGACCGGCGATCCTCGGGCGCATCGGCAGCGCCGCGCGCGAGCCGACCCGGCGCATCACCGCGATCGGCGACACCGTCAACACCGCCAGCCGGCTGCAGGCCCAGAGCAAGGAGCTGCGCGTGCAGCTGGTCGTGTCGGTGAGCACCGCCGAGCTCGCCGGCCTGGCGCTCGACGGCATCGCCGAACGCCACTCGGTGGTCCTCGCCGGCAAGGTGCAAGCCTGCGAAGTCTGGACCGTACGCCGCGCGCTGGATTTGCCTTGAGACGGTGATGGGGGATGGGGGATGGGGAATGAGGTACCCCATTTCTCATCACCCATTCCCCATTCCCGGAAAAAACATGCGCATCGCGTTCTACGCCCCGCTGAAAGCTCCCGACCACCCGGTGCCCTCGGGCGAGCGCCGCATGGCGCAGCTGCTGGTGCGCGCGCTTCGCACCGCCGGCCACCGGGTCGAGCTCGCCTCGCGGCTGCGCGCGCGGATCGTGGACCCCGGCGACGCTGCGGCGCTCGAGGCGCTGCACGCGGCGGCGGCGGGCGAAGTCGAAAGGCTCGCACGGCAGTGGCGTGCCGTCGGGCCGCCGCAGCTGTGGTTCTGCTACCACCCCTACTACAAGGCGCCCGACCTGCTCGGGCCGACGCTGGCCGAGCGCTTCGGCTTCACCTGCGTGACCGCCGAAGCCTCGTACGCGGCCAAGCGCGATGCCGGCCCCTGGGCGCCGCTGCAGGCGCAAGCGCTGCGCGTCGTGCGCACCGCGGCGCTGAACCTGTACTTCACCGAGCGCGACCGACAGGGGCTCGCGGCGCTGGTCGAGGCACGGCGCCTGGCCGAACTGGCGCCGTTCATCGAGCCGCCGGCCGCGCCCGGGCGCCCCCCGAAACCCGATGGCGGCACGCCCGGGCTGATCGCCGTCGCGATGATGCGCGCCGGCAGGAAGCTCGACAGCTACCGGACGCTGGCCGCGGCGCTGGCGCGGCTCGGCGAGCGGCGCTGGCGTCTGACGATCGTCGGCGACGGCCCCGAGCGCGCGCGGGTCGAAGCCGCCTTCGCCGGCTTCGCGCCGGGGCGCATCCGCTGGTGCGGCGAGCTGCCACCGCAGCGGGTCGCCGCCGAGCTCGCGGGCGCGGACCTCTACGCCTGGCCCGGCCACGGTGAAGCCTACGGCCTGGCCTACCTCGAGGCCCAGGCTGCCGGCCTGCCGGTGGTCGCGCTGCGCACGGCGGGCGTGCCCGCGGTGGTGCGCGACGGCGAAACCGGGCTGCTCGCCGCCGATGACGGCGGCCGCGCCTATGCTGCCGCACTCGCGCGCCTGCTCGACGAGCCCGGCTTGCGCCTGCGCCTCGGCGTCGCGGCGCAGCGCTTCGTCCATACCGAGCGTTCGCTCGCCGCCGCCGCCGAGCGGCTGGGCGTGCTGCTCGCATCGGTGATCAGCGGTGAGTGATGGGGAATGGAGGATGGGGGATGGGGGATGAGAACGACGAGGAGCGTGCCATGAACACCCATCCCCCATCCCCCATCCCCCATTCCCCATCTCCCGACTGGCAAGCCCTGGACGACGAGCTCGAGCGCTGGACGGCAGCCGGACTGCGCGCGCGGCTGTGGCTGCGCGACGACGACGCCTGCGCGCACACCGAGGCGCTCGAGGTGCTGGCGGCGCTGGCCGAGCCGCACGCCATCCCGCTGCTGCTGGCGGCGATCCCGGCCCGCGCCGACGCCAGCCTGGCACGCTGGCTCGAAACCGCACCGCGCGTCAGCGTCGCCGTGCACGGCTGGGCCCACCTCAACCACGCGCCGCCATCCGAGCGCGCGCAAGAGCTGGGCTTGCACCGCGGCCGCGCGGCGGTGCTCGACGAGCTGCGCCGCGGGTTCGAACGCCTGCACGCGCTGTGCGGCGCGCGCCTCGCGCCGGTGCTGGTGCCGCCGTGGAACCGCATCGCCCCGGCGCTGCTCGATACGCTGCCGGGACTCGGCTTCCGCGCGCTGTCGACCTTCGGCGACAAGCCGGTACCGGACTGGCCCGCCGCGCTCGCGCGGATCGATACCCACGTCGATCTGATCGACTGGAAGCACGGCCGCCGCTGCCGCGAACCCGCCTGGCTGGTCGGCGAGCTCGCCGCCGAGCTGGCCCGCGCCCGCCTCGCCGGCGGTCGCGCCGTCGGAGTGCTGACGCACCACCTGGTCCACGACGCCGCCGCCACCGCCTTCCTGCGCGCGCTGTTCGGCTTCACCGCCGACCACGCCGGCGTACACTGGGTCGATGTCGACGAACTCCTTTTGGGGAATGGGGGATGGGGAATGGGGGATGGGGAATGGGGATGAGGTACCCCATTTCTCATCACCCATCACCCAGTCACCCATCACGCCATGCCCGCAACCGTTGCCGTCATCGCCGTAGCCGAGCGGCTCGCCGACGCCGAGGCGCTCGCCGCCCGCCTGGGGCTGCCGCTGATCGCCCCCGCCGCCCCGCCCGCGCGCTTCGTGCTGCGCTACACCGCCGAGCGCCTGGAGCTGGCCGAGACCGGCCCCGGCGCGCCGGGGCCGGTCGCCATCGACTGGATCGCCGGTGCGGTCGCGCACCGGCGCCGCTTCGGCGGCAGCCGCGGCCAGCCGATCGCCAAGGCGGTGGGGCTGAAGGGCGGTGCCTGCCCGACGGTGGTCGACGCCACCGCCGGGCTCGGCCACGACGCGCTGGTGCTGGCTGCGCTCGGCTGCCGGGTGCACCTGGTCGAGCGCAGTCCGGTGATCGCCGCGCTGCTCGCCGACGGGCTGGCGCGCGCCGCGCACGATGCCGAGATCGGCGCCTGGATCGCCGAACGCGTGGCGCTGAGCCACGCCGACGGCCGCGCTTTCCTCGCCGGGCTGGCCGGCGACGCGCGCCCCGAGGTGGTCTACCTCGACCCGATGTACCCGCACCGCGACAAGAGTGCGCGGGTGAAGAAAGCGATGCGCGCCTTCCGCGAGCTGGTCGGCGACGACCTCGACGCCGATGCGCTGCTGGCCGCCGCGCTGCTGGCTGCGCGCAAGCGCGTGGTGGTCAAGCGCCCGAAGCGCGCCCCGCCGCTGGCCGGCCCCGAGCCCTCGTTCGCGCTCGAGAGCCCGAACACGCGCTTCGACGTGTACGCGATCGCGACGCCGTGATCCCGCTGGCCGCCGCCGTCCTCGCCCTCGCCGCCTTCGCCGTCGCGCTCGCCGCCGCCGGCGGGCTGGCACGGCCGCTGTGGCTGCACGGCGTGTTCGCCGTGGGCATGCTGCCGCTGATCTTCGCTGCGCAACGCCACTTCGTGCCGGTGCTGACGCGCACGCACGCCGCCGAGCGCTGGACCGGCGCGACTCCACTGCTGGCGCTGGCGGGCGCGGTACTGGCGCTCGGCGGCTTCCACGGCCTGCCGGGGCTCGCCGCGGCGCCGTGGCCGGCGCTCGTCGCGGCGATCGGGATGCTGGCGTGGATGCGCCGCCGCCGGCACGCGTGCCTCGGCGCACCACACCCCGGCCTGGGCTGGTACGAAGCCGCGCTCGGCTGCCTGATCGCGGCGCTGGCCGCAGCGGCGGCGATGCCCTGGCTCCCCGGGCATTGGCCGGCGCTCAAGCGGCTGCACCTGCACCTGAACCTGCTCGGCCTGCTCGGGCTGACCGCGCTCGGCACGCTGCAGGTGCTGGTGCCCACCGTCACCGGCCGCGCCGACCCGGGCGCCGCGCCGCGGCTGCGTCGCGACTTGCCGCTCGCGCTCGGCGGCACGCTGCTCGTGGCTACCGGCGCCGCTGCCTTGCCGCCGCTGGCAGCCCTGGGCGGGGTGCTGTGGCTGTGGGTCTGGGGGCGCTGGGCGTGGAGTCTGCGCCAGTACGGCCGCGCGCTGCTCGCCCCCGAGGGCTTGCCGCTCGCCACCGCCGCCGCCGGGTTCGGCGCCGTGCTGGTGCACGGCGGGCTGCACGGCGCCGGGCTGATTGCGGCGGCACCGGCACCGATACTGCTGATCCCCGCCTTCCTGCTGCCGCTGGTCAGCGGGGCGCTGGTGCAGCTGGCGCCGCTGTGGCGCTTCCCGGGGATCGCGGCTGCGCCGCACCGCGCGCTGCGTGTGCGGCTCGCCCGCGGCGCCGGCCCGCGCTGCCTGCTGTTCGCCGCCTCGGCGCTGCTGGTGCTCACCGGGGTCCGCTGGGCGCCGTTGCCCGCAGCCGCCGGCATCGCCTGGTTCGCGCTGCAGGCGGCCGTCGCGCTGCGCCGTCCGCTGCCGGCTTGACGCCGATCAAACCCGGGCCCAGCTACTACGCTTAATCTCCGAGCGCAATACGGCCCTGCGCACCGACAGCGGAGTCTCCATGTTCGCACCCGGATACCGACAGGCCCTGCGTCGGCTCGGTCTTTTCTTCTGCCTGCTGCTCGCCTGGTCGGCAGTGTCCGCGGCGGCGGACCTGTCGGCCGGACGCGGTTTCTTCCCCGGCGCCGATCGCGTCGGCCCGGTCGAGGGCAGCCCGCCGGCCGCCGCCGTGTACCAGGGCAAGGAGCTGCGCGGCTGGCTGTTCCAGACCGACGATGTCGAGCGCATCCCGGCGTACTCGGGCAAGCCGGTCAACACCCTGGTCGGCATCGACCTCGAGGGGCGCATCACCGGCGCCAAGGTGCTCGAGCACCACGAGCCGATCCTCCTGGTCGGCATCCCCGAGCAGAAGCTCACCGACTTCGTCGGCCAGTACGTCGGCAAGTCGGTCGCCGACCGCGTCAAGGTCGGCGCCGGCCACAAGGAGGGCTACGTCAACGTCGACGCGATCACCGGCGCTACCGTGACGGTGATGGTGATCAACGAAGGCATCATGCGCTCGGCGCACAAGGTCGCCGCCGCGCGCGGCATCGTCGAGGATGCCGCCAGCATCAAGCGCGCGCCGGCGACCGTCAAGCCGGACGCGTTCGAGCCGGCCGACTGGGGTAAGCTCACCGGCGACGGCTCGATCCGCACGCTGGTCCTGAGCAAGGGCGAGGTGCAGCAGGCGTTCGAAGGCACGGCCGCCGCCAACGTCGACCGGCCGAGCCCCGAGCAGGCCGCCGAGCCCTTCGTCGAACTCGCTTACGCCTACCTGAACGCGCCGACGGTCGGCCGCAACCTGCTCGGCGACGAGCAGTACCGGTGGCTGATGGGCGAGCTGAAGCCGGGCGAGCATGCGATCGCGGTGCTCGGCAAGGGCTATTCGTTCAAGGGCTCGGGCTACGTGCGCGGCGGCATCTTCGACCGCGTGCAGCTGCAGCAGGACAATCAGGCGATCTCGTTCCGCGACCTCGACTTCTACCGCCTCGAAGACTTGGCCGCAGCCGGTGCGCCGCGCTTTCGCGAAGGCGCGATCTTCATCATCCGCGCCAACTACGCCTTCGACCCCGGCCAGCCCTGGGCGCTCGAGCTGCTGGTGCGCCGCCAGACCGGACCGCTGGAATCGGTGTTCACCAGCTTCACCGGCGAATACCGTACCCCCGAGCGCTACCTCGACATCCCGCCCGCGCCGGCCGCGGCCGCGCCCGAGGCGCCCGAGCCGATCTGGAAGGGCGTGTGGCGCGAGCGCGCCTTCTCGATCGCGGTGCTGGGTGCGGGCCTGGCGGTGTTGACCTTCATCCTGCTGTTCCAGGACGTGCTGGTCCGTCGGCCGAAGCTGGTGCCGTGGGTGCGCAACGGCTTCCTGCTGTACACGCTGGTGTTCATCGGCTGGTACAGCCTGGCGCAGCTGTCGGTGGTCAACGTGCTGACCTTCACCAATGCGCTGATGGCCGGCTTCAAGTGGGACACCTTCCTGATCGACCCGATGATGTTCATCCTCTGGGCCTTCGTCGGCGCGACGCTGCTGCTGTGGGGCCGCGGCGTGTACTGCGGCTGGCTGTGCCCCTTCGGCGCGCTGCAGGAGCTGGTCAACGAGATCGCGCTGAAGCTGAAGATCCGCCAGTTCCCGCTGCCGTTCGCGCTGAACGAGCGGCTGTGGGCGATCAAGTACCTGATCCTGCTCGGGCTGTTCGCGGTGTCGCTGCAGTCGCTGGCCGAGGCCGAGCGCCTGGCCGAGGTCGAGCCCTTCAAGACCGCGATCACGCTGCGCTTCGTGCGTGAATGGGGTTACGTGCTGTATGCGGGCGGGCTGGTCGTCGTCTCGCTGTTCACGCGCAAGGCCTACTGCCGCTACCTGTGTCCGCTCGGCGCGGCGCTGGCGATCCCGGCACGCATACGCCTGTTCGACTGGCTCAAGCGCCGGCGCGAATGCGGCAGGCCTTGCCAGGTGTGCGCACAGGAATGCGAAGTCCAGGCGATCCACCCGACCGGCGAGATCAACGCCAACGAGTGCCACTACTGCCTCGACTGCCAGGTGACGTATTTCAACGACCACAAGTGCCCGCCGCTGGTCGAGAAGCGCAAGAAGCGCGAAAAGGCGGTCGCGCTCGCCGCACTGCGCAAGGCGGCGCACGAGGGCGGCGTCGCCACCAGCGCCGACCTGCCGGACTGAAGCCCGGCCGATCGCCGCCGTTTCCACCCCGGTCCGCACCGCGCCCGCGCGCGGACCGCCCCTGCCCGCCTGAACGAGGAGAACTGGCATGAGCCACGACGAACACCCCAACGCCCTGACCCGCCGCGGCTTCCTCGGCGCGGCCGGCGCGCTCGGCGCTGCCGGCGCCGGGCTGGCCGCCGGCCTGGCCCCGGCGCTGCTGTCGCAGCCGGCACAGGCCGCCGACAAGGACGACCCGACGCTGAAGGCGCACGTGCCGCCCGGCGAGCTCGACGACTACTACGGCTTCTGGTCCGGTGGCCAGGGCGGCGACGTGCGCATCTACGGCGTGCCCTCGATGCGGCTGCTGATGTCGATCCCGGTGTTCAACTACGACTCGGGCACCGGCTGGGGCCTGACGCACGAGTCCAAACGCATCCTCGGCGACGACGCGCCGCGCAACGGCGACACGCACCACGTCCACATGAGCTACACCGACGGCGCCTACGACGGGCGCTGGCTGTTCGTCAACGACAAGGCGAACACGCGTGTGGCGCGCATCCGCTGCGACATCATGAAGACCGATGCGATCACGACGATCCCGAACGTCGCCGCGATCCACGGCATGCGCCTGCAGAAGGTGCCCAAGACCGGCTACGTGTTCGCCAACGGCGAGATGATCATCCCGCAGCCCAACGACGGCCGCGACCTCGACAAGCCGGAGAACTACTGGACGATGTTCTCGGCGCTCGACGCCGAGACGATGCAGGTCATCTGGCAGGTGATCGTCGAGGGCAACCTCGACAACCTCGACACTTCGTACGACGGCGTGTTCGCCTACGCGACCTGCTACAACTCCGAGCGCGGCGTCACCCTCGGCGACATGATGCGCAACGAGCGCGACTGGGTGACGGTGTTCCACATCCCGCGCATCGAGGCGGCGATCAAGGCCGGCAAGGCGAGCACGATCGGCAGCTCCAAGGTGCCGGTGCTCGACGGGCGCAAGTCCAACGCCGCCAACGACTTCGTCCAGTACGTGCCGGTGCCGAAGAACCCGCACGGCATCAATACCACCCCCGACGGCAAGTACGCCTGCGCCGGCGGCAAGCTGTCGCCGACCGTCAGCGTGATCGCGATGGCGAAGCTGCACGAGCTGTTCGACGGCAAGCTCAAGGACCCGCGCGAGACGGTGGTCGCCGAGCCCGAGCTCGGCCTCGGCCCGCTGCACACCACCTTCGACGGCCGCGGCAACGCCTACAGCTCGCTGTTCATCGACAGCCAGATCGTCAAGTGGAACATCGAGGACGCGATCAATGCCTACAAGGGCGAGAAGGTCAACTACATCCGTCAGAAGCTCGACGTGCAGTACCAGGTCGGCCACCTGAAGGCGAGCCAGTCCGAAACCAGGAACGCCGACGGCAAGTGGCTGGTGGCGCTGTGCAAGTTCTCGAAAGACCGCTTTCTGCCGGTCGGCCCGCTGCGTGCCGAGAACGACCAGCTGATCGACATCTCCGGCGAAGAGATGAAGCTGGTGCACGACGGCCCGACGCTGCCCGAGCCGCACGACTGCATCATGGTTCCGCGCAACGTGCTGATGAACAAGGTCAAGCGCGTCTACACCCGCGACGACCCCTATTTCGCCGCGACGGTCGAACGGGCGGCGAAGGACGGCATCAAGCTCGAGACCGACAACAAGGTGATCCGCGACGGCAGCAAGGTGCGCGTCTACATGACCTCGGCCGCGCCGCAGTTCGGTCTGACCGAGTTCCGCGTCAAGAAGGGCGACGAGGTGACGCTGACCATCACCAACCTCGACAACGTCGAAGACCTGGCGCATGGCTTCTGCCTGGTCAACCACGGCATCACCTTCGAGGTCAGCCCGCAGCAGACCTCCTCGGTCACCTTCGTCGCCGACAAGCCGGGCGTGCACTGGTATTACTGCATCTGGTTCTGCCACGGCCTGCACATGGAGATGAACGGGCGGATGCTGGTGGAGGCGTAGGCGCTGCGCGCCGGTGAGTAGTAAGGGGTGAAGAGTGAGGGGGACACCGTGAGGCGGGGTCAGAGGGGCAACCAGCGTAAGGTGCAAGGTGAGGCTCCTCACTCCTCACGCCTCACTCCTCACCGTGCGACCCTCCTGGCCTGCGTGCTGCTGCTCGCCCTCGGCCGCGCCGACGCCGCCGAGCGCCGTGTAACACCCGCCGACGGCCCCCTGCAGGCGGCGGTCGACGCCGCCGCCGCCGGCGACACGCTGGTGCTCGCCGCCGGCGAGTACCGCGGCGGCATCCGCATCGCCAAGCCGCTGCGGCTGCGCGGCGAAGCGGGAGCGACGATCGACGGCGAAGGGCGCGGCGACGTGATCCGCGTCACCGCGCCCGACGTGACGCTCGCCGGGCTGACGATCCGCAACTCGGGCCACGACCTGACCGAGATGAACTCGGGCGTGTTCCTGCAGAAAGGCGCCGACCGCGCGCGGGTCGAGGATTGCCGCATCGAGGCCGTCGCCTTCGGCGTTTGGCTCGATGCGCTCAAGGATGTGCAGGTGTTGCGCAACCGCATCAGCGGCGATCCCGCGGTCCGCTCGCAGGACCGCGGCAACGGCATCCACTTCTTCAACACCACCGGTTCGCTCGCCGAAGACAACGAGGTCAGGGACGCGCGCGACGGCATCTACATCGACACCAGCAACCGCAACGCGCTGCGCGGCAACCGCCTGCACGCGCTGCGCTACGGCATCCACTACATGTACGCCCACCACAACGACGTGGTCGGCAACCGCACCTGGAACACGCGCACCGGCTACGCGCTGATGCAGTCGAAGTTCCTGAAGGTGCTCGACAACCGCTCCGAGCACGACGAGAACTACGGTCTGCTGCTGAACTTCATCGACAGCTCGGAGATCGCCGGCAACGTGATCGTCGACGTCGAGCGCGGCAAGAACCCGACCGGCGCCGATGCGCACGGCATCAGCGGCGCCGAGGGCAAGGCGCTGTTCGTGTACTCCTCGCTGTTCAACGACATCCACGACAACGTGTTCGCGCGGTCCGAGATCGGCATACACCTGACCGCCGGCGCCGAGGACAACCGCATCCACGCCAACGCCTTCGTCGACAACCGCAACCAGGTCAAGTACGTCTCCAACCGCAGGCAGGAGTGGTCGTACCAGGGCCGCGGCAACTACTGGAGCGATTACCTGGGCTGGGACCGCGACGGCGACGGCATCGGCGACACCCCCTACGAACCCAACGACGGCGTCGACCAGCTGCTGTGGCAATATCCGGCCGCGCGCGTGCTGTTCGCCAGCCCCGCGATCGAAACGCTGCGCTGGGTGCAACGCACCTTCCCGGTGCTGCGCCCACCGGGCATCACCGACAGCGCGCCGCTGATGCGGGCTCCGCCCTCGAGTTGCGAGGCGTTAGGCGCGAGGTGCAAGTGAATGCACCCACCGACCCTTCTCCTCGTGTCTTCCGAACGGGATTCCGGATGAACGCCATCGTCGAACTGAGCGATGTGAGCAAGCGCTTCGGCGACTTCACCGCGCTGGACGCCTTGAGCCTGCACCTCGCCGAAGGCGAAGTGCTCGGCCTGCTCGGCCACAACGGCGCCGGCAAGACCACGACGATGAAGCTGATCCTCGGCCTGTACGCACCGAGCCGCGGCTCGGTGCGCGTGTTCGGCGAAGACCCGTGCGGCCCGCGCGCGCACGCGCTGCGGCTCGCGCTCGGCTTCCTGCCCGAGAGCGTCAGCTTCTACGAGCAGCTCAGCGGGCGCGAGGTGTTGCGCTTTTTCGCCCGACTCAAACGCACGGCGCGACAGCAGGTCGATGTGCTGCTCGAGCAGGTCGGGCTGAGCGAGGCCGCCGATCGGCGCGTGAAGACGTACTCCAAGGGCATGCGCCAGCGCCTGGGACTGGCGCAGGCGCTGCTCGGCGAGCCGCGGCTGCTGCTGCTCGACGAGCCGACCGTCGGCCTCGACCCGATGGCCACCCGTGACTTCTATCGGCTGGTCGACGCGTTGCGCCGCCAGGGCGTGACCATCGTGCTGTGCTCGCACGTGCTTCCCGGCGTCGAGCGCCACGTCGACCGCGCGCTGATCCTCGGCCGCGGCCGCGCGCTCGCCGCCGGCAGCCTCGAAGACTTGCGCGAGCAGGCCGGGCTGCCGCTGTTGATCCATGTACGCGGGGCGATCGGCGAACACTGGCTCGAGCGCCTGCCGTCCGAGAGCGAAGCGCGCTATCTCGATGATGGCCGCCTCGAAGTCGCCCTTCCCCGCCACACCAAGCTCGAGGCGCTGCGCGCGCTGCTGGCAGCGCCCGGCGTGCACGACATCGACTTCGAGCCGCCGTCGCTCGAGACGCTGTACGCGCACTTCGACGCACTCGCGAGGAAT
>JBDHRG010000193.1:0-7185 GCA_039807445.1 Candidatus Competibacteraceae bacterium | reverse complement strand
GCCCGAAGCGCGAGCCGAAGCGGAACACCTCGGCGTCGCAGACCTCGATGCAGCGCCCGCAGTGGATGCAGTCGCCGCTCGCGATCACCGGGCCGCGCCCGTGGACGGCGCCGTGCAGCGCCGGGGCGATGACCTGCGGTTCGGGACAGGCGCTGAAGCAGTCGCCGCAGCCGGTGCAGGCCGCGCGCCGGTCGGCGCGCACGCGTAGCACGCTGGCGCGCCCGAGCACCCCGTACATGGCGCCGACCGGGCAGAGGTGGCCGCACCAGCCGCGTTCGAGCACCAGCAGGTCGAACAGCAGCACCGCCAGCGCCGCGCACCCGCCCCAGGCCAGCCCGAACACCAGCGCCCGCTGCGTCAGCGTGATCGGGTTGACCACCTCCCAGGCCACGCTGCCCGAGATGGCCGACAGTCCGAGCACGGCCAGCATCACGCCGAGCCGCAGGCGCCGGTCGGGCTTGCGCCGAACCTCCAGCCGCAGCCCCAGACGCCGGCGCAGCCAGGCGGCGGCGTCGGTGACCGGGTTGATCGGGCAGACCCAGGCGCAGAAGCTGCGCCCGCCGAGCAGCCAGTAGACGACGGCGACCAGCACGGCGCCGCCGAGCGCCGCACCCCCGAGCCGATGGCCGGCGGCGAGCGACTGCAGCGCGACGAAGGGATCGGTCAGCGGCAAGGCATCCAGCACCGTGCTCGAGGCGAGCGAGCCGCGCAGCACCCACACCCCGAACCAGGGGCCGGCGACGAAGGCGGCGAGCACGCCGAACTGGCAGGCGCGGCGCAGGATCGTCCAGCGGCGCCGGTGCACGCGCCCGCGCCATCGCCGATCAGTCCGCATGGCGCGCCTGCACCGCGATCGCCGCCCGCTCGAGCACGCAGGCATGCTCGCATTTGCCGCAGCCGGTGCAGTGTTCGGGGTCGACCGTCGGCGCGAAGCCCCCGCCGCCCGCGGTGCGGCCCGGGTGCAGCGTGATCGCTGCCTTCCCCACCGGGCAGGCGCGCACGCAGCTGTCGCAATAGGCCTGGCCGGTCCAGCTGTAGCAGGACTGCGGCGCGCTCAGCGCCGCGGTCCCCATGCGCGCCGCGCCGATGTCGGCGAGCGCCGGGCTCAGCGCGCCGGTCGGACAGGCCGCGCGGCAGGGGATGTCGCGGCACATCTCGCAGGGGAGCGCGCGCGCGACGAAGTACGGCGTTCCGACCGGCACCGCTTCGCCGAGATCGGCGAGGCGCAGCGTGTCGAACGGGCAGGCGCGCACGCACAGCCCGCAGCGGATGCAGGCGGCGAGGAACTCGGCCTCGGGCAGCGCGCCGGGTGGGCGGATCGCATCGCCCGGCAGGGCGCGAGCCTGCTCGATCCGCCCGAGCAGCCAGGCCAGGCCGACGCCGGCGGCACCGGCGAGCGCGCTGGCAAGCAGCTTGCGCCGCGACAGACGGCGAACGGGCATCGGCGACCTCCGCAGGCAGTCCGCCGAGCCTATCCCGGCCGACCGCAGGCGTCGAGCGCGAGCCAGGTCGGCGCGGCGCGCCTCAGCGCGCCGTCCAGCCGCCGTCGATCGGCAGCGCCGTGCCGGTGATCGAGCTGGCGGCTTCGGAGCACAGGAACACCACCAGCGCACCGATCTGCTCGACTTCGACGAAGCGCTTGTTCGGCTGCGAGGCGAGGATCACGTCGCGGATCACCTGCGCTTCCGACATGCCGTGCACCTTCGCCTGGTCCCGGATCTGGCCTTCGACCAGCGGCGTCTTGACGTAGCCGGGGCAGATCGCGTTGCAGGTGATCGCGGTTTCGGCCAGCTCGAGCGCCACCACCTTGGTCAGCCCGACGACGCCGTGCTTGGCGCCGACGTAAGCCGACTTGAACGGCGAAGCCACCAGCCCGTGCGCCGAGGCGATGTTGACGATCCGGCCCCAGCCGCGGCGCTTCATGCCCGGCAACGCGGCGCGGATCGCGTAGAAGTTCGACGAGAAGTTGATCGCGATGATCTGCTCCCACTTCTCGACCGGGAACTCGTCGATCGGCGCGACGAACTGGATGCCGGCGTTGTTGACCAGCACGTCGACCGCGCCGAATGCGGCCTCGGCCTCCTGCACCATCGCCGTGACCTGTTCGCCGCGGCTCATGTCGGCCGCCGAGTAGCGCACCTCGACGCCGAACTCGGCGGCCAGCGCGGCGCGCAGCCGCTCGATCTCGGCCGCATCGCCGAAGCCGTTCAGCACCAGGTTGGCGCCCTGCGCCGCCAGCGCCCGCGCGATGCCCAAGCCGATACCGCTGGTCGATCCGGTCACCAGCGCTGTTTTTCCCTTGAGCATGTGTCCCCCTCCTCTGCCTGTTCGGATGCCAGCCGGCAGCATAGTCCCCTGGCGGCGGTGGCGCAGCCCCGGTTCAGGTCGGCAGCGACATGCCGGTGATCTTCTTGAACAGGCTGACCGCGTACGAATCGGTCATGCCCGAGACGAAGTCGGTGATCCGCAGCGTGCGCAGGTAGGGGTCGGCGAGCGGCTCGCGCTCGGCGCCGACGAACTGCTCGGGGATCAGGTGCAGCAGCATGCGCTTGCGCGCGCTGGCCTGCGCGCCGCGCTCGGCGGCGTCGGTGGCCGCGCCGACGAAGGCTTCGAGCAGCCCGCCGAGCACTTCGAAGCCGGCCGCCTGCACCTCGACCACCGGCGTCGAGAAGTACACCTCGCGCAGCGCCAGCTCCTTCATCGCGCGCATCGCATCGCGGCTCGGGATCGCGTCGAGCAGCTCGCCGCCGAAGCCGCCCGCCAGGATCTCGCCCTCGAGCTCGAGGAACAGCCGGCAGACCTCGTCGATGATGCGGCCGATCGCCTTGGCGCGCAGGTACTCGATGCGCTCCTTGGACCGGCTCAGCTGCCGCAGCCGCGGCGAATCCGAGGCCAGCCCGGTCACCGGCAGCAGCGACTCGAGCACCAGGCGGTGGTCGAGCTGGCCGAGGCGCACCGCATCCTCGAGGTCGACGATGCGGTAGCAGATGTCGTCGGCCGCCTCGAGCAGGTACGCCAGCGGGTGGCGCCGCCACGCGCCGAGGCCGGCCGGCGCCAGCCCCAGCCCCTCGGCCGCCTCGCGAAACAGCGCGGCATCGGCCTGATAATAGCCGAGCTTGCGAAACGCCACGCCGCCGGCGGCCGCATCGTTGTCGACGATCGAACCGCGCGGGTACTTGGCCGCGGCGCCGAGTGTGGCGTAGGTCAGCTGCATGCCGCCGCGGTTGTCGGGGCTCTGCAGCCGCGCCACCAGGCGGAAGCCCTGGGCGTTGCCCTCGAAGCGCAGCAGGTCCGCGGCCTCGGCGGCCCCCATCTGCCCGACCAGACGCCGGCCGAGCATGGACTCCTCGAAGAACAGGCGTATGCCGTCTTCGCCGGCGTGACCGAACGGCGGGTTGCCGAGGTCGTGCGCCAGCGCCGCCGCGGCGAGGATCGCGCCGAAGTCGGTGGCGGCGACCTCGCGCAGCCGGTGGCGCGCGATCACTGTCTCGCCGACCTGGTTGCCGAGGCTGCGCGCGACGCTCGACACCTCGAGCGAGTGCGTCAGCCGCGTGCGCACGTAGTCGTTCGACGACAGCGGGAACACCTGGGTCTTGTCTTGCAGCCGGCGGAAGGCCGAGGCGAACACGATGCGATCGAAGTCGCGCTGGAAGTCGGTACGCAGCGGTTCGTCCCTTGCCGCCGGCGGCGCGGCAACGCCGAGCCGCTGGCGCGACAGCAGGCGGTTCCAGTCCATGTTCCTCACCTCCTGCGAGGGATGGGCGATGGAGAATGCGCGATGAGGAACGGACGAGTCAGCCTATGCCTTCCTCATCGCTCCTTATCCGAACGCGCGCGGGTCAAGGCGTCGGCCAGTGCGCTGCCGGCGGGCTTGGCCGGCTGCGGCGGCAGCTTCGGTTTGCCGCCGCGCGGCGGCGCCTCGCGCTTCGGGCTGCTGGCGGCATCGCGCGGGTCGTCGGCCAGGCGCATCGTCAGCGCGATGCGCCTGCGCTTGAGGTCGACCTCGATGACCTTGACCTTGACCACGTCGCCGGCCTTGACCACCGCGTGCGGATCCTTGACGAACTTGTCCGACAGCGCCGAGATGTGCACCAACCCGTCCTGGTGCACGCCGATGTCGACGAAGGCGCCGAAGTTGGTGACGTTGGTGACCACGCCCTCGAGCACCATGCCCGGCTCGAGGTCCTTCAGCTCCTCGACGCCTTCGCGGAAGCTCGCGGTCCTGAACTCGGGGCGCGGGTCGCGGCCCGGCTTCTCGAGCTCGGCGAGGATGTCGCGCACCGTGGGCACGCCGAAGCGCTCGTCGGCGAAGGTTTCGACGCGCAGCCCCTTCAGGAAGGCGCTGTCGCCGAGCACCTCGGCGATGCCGCGGCCGGTCTGTTTCAGGATGCGCTGCACCACCGGGTAGGCTTCGGGGTGCACCGCCGAACGGTCGAGCGGGTTGTCGCCGCCGTTGATGCGCAGGAAGCCTGCCGCCTGCTCGAAGGTCTTGTCGCCGAGGCGCGGCACCTGCTTCAGCTGGGCGCGGCTGCGGAAGGCGCCGTTCGCGTCACGGTACTCGACGAGCTTGCGCGCCAGCGCCGCGTTCAAGCCCGACACGCGCGTCAGCAGCGCGGCGGAGGCGGTGTTGACGTCGACGCCGACGGCGTTGACGCAGTCCTCGACCACGGCGTCGAGCGCGCGCGCGAGCTGCGCCTGGTTGACGTCGTGCTGGTACTGGCCGACGCCGATCGCCTTGGGATCGATCTTGACCAGCTCGGCCAGCGGGTCCTGCAGCCGGCGGGCGATCGACACCGCGCCTCTGAGGCTCACGTCGAGTTCGGGGAACTCCTGGGCCGCGCGCTCGGAGGCCGAGTACACCGAGGCGCCGGCTTCCGACACCACCAGTCGGGTCAGGCGCAGTTCGGGGTGGCGCGCCATCAGCTCGGCGACGAGCTTGTCGGTCTCGCGCGAGGCGGTGCCGTTGCCGATGCTGACCAGCTCGACCGCGTGCAGGCGGCACAGCTCGGCCAGGCGCGCGATCGAGGCGTCCCAGCGCTTGTGCGGCACGTGCGGGTAGACCGTGTCGGTCGCCAGCAGCTTGCCGGTGGCGTCGACCACCGCGACCTTGACGCCGGTGCGCAGCCCCGGGTCCAGCCCCAGCGTCGCGCGCGGACCGGCCGGCGCGGCCAGCAGCAGGCCGCGCAGATTGCGCGCGAACACCTTGATCGCCTCGTCCTCGGCCGCTTCGCGCAGCCGTGCCTTCAGCTCGAGGTCGAGGTGGGTGAAGATCTTCACCCGCCAGGCCCAGCGCACCGTCTCGGCCAGCCAGGGGTCGGCCGGCCGGCCCTGGTCGCGGATGCCGAAGCGCGCGGCGATCATGCCCTCGCAGGGGTTGGGCGCGCCCGCCTCGCCGAGCGCGAGCTCGAGCGTCAGCACGCCCTCGTTGCGGCCGCGGAACAGGGCGAGGGCACGGTGCGAGGGGATCTTCGCGACGGCTTCGGCGAAGTCGAACCAGTCGGCGAACTTGGTTCCCTCCTCCTGTTTGCCCTCGACCGCCTTCGACACCAGCTTCGCCTGGTCCCACAGGTAGTCGCGCAGCCGGCCGAGCAGCTCGGCGTCTTCGGCGAAGGTTTCCATCAGGATCTGGCGCGCGCCGTCGAGCGCGGCCCTGGCGTCGACGACGCCCCTGTCGGCATCGACGAAACCCGCTGCCAAGGTCTGCGGGTCGTGCGAGGGCTCGGCCAGCAGCGTCTCGGCCAGCGGCGCGAGCCCGGCCTCGCGCGCGATCTGCGCCTTGGTGCGGCGCCTGGGCTTGTACGGCAGGTACAAGTCTTCGAGGCGCTGCTTGGTGTCGGCGGCGAGGATGTCGGCCTTCAGGCTCTCGTCGAGCTTGCCCTGTTCGTCGATGCTCTTCAGCACCGCGGCGCGGCGCTCCTCGAGCTCGCGCAGGTAGCCCAGACGCTCGTCGAGCGTGCGCAGCTGGGTGTCGTCGAGCCCGCCGGTGGCTTCCTTGCGGTAGCGGGCGATGAAGGGGACGGTGGCGCCCTCGTCGAGCAGCGTCACCGCCGCCTGGACCTGGCGCTCGGCGACGCCGAGCTCGCGGGCGATGGTCTGGGGAATGTTCATGGTGTTCTGGTGAGGAGTGAGGTGCAAGGAGTGAGGGGAAAAGCAGGTTGAGCGGTGAATCGGGCGTCCCCTTCCTCACCCCTCACGCCTCGCCCCTCTCTACTGGGCGATCAGACCAGCGGCTGTTCCGACACGACCACGCCGTCTTCGTCGGCGTAGACGTAATGACCCGGAACGAAGCTCACGCCGGCGAAGCGCACCGGCAGCTCGCGCTGGCCCTCGTTGCGCTTGACGGTCTTCAGCGGGTGCGTGGCCAGTGCCTTGACACCGAGCGCGGTTTCGGCGATCGCCGCCGAGTCACGGATGCAGCCGTTGACGATCACCCCGGACCAGCCGTTCTTCGCCGCCAGCGCCGCGAGCTGGTCGCCGACCATCGCGCAGCGCAGCGAACCGCCGCCGTCGACCACCAGCACCCGCCCCTCGCCCGGCTCCTCGAACGCCCTGCGCACCAGCGAATTGTCTTCGAAGGCCTTCAGCGTGCTGATGCGTCCGCTGAAGGCGATGTGCCCGCCGAAGTCGGCGAAAATCGGCTCGGCGACCTGCAACGCCTCGGCGTGCGCGTCGCACAGATCGGCGGTCTTGAAGTCCATCTCGTGTCTCCCCGGTTGGAAAGCGGGGGCAGTGTAGCACCGCCGGGGGATGGGGGATGGGGGATGGGGGATGGGGGATGGGGGATGGGGAAGCGTAGTCCTCATTCCTCATTCCTCATTTCCTCATTCCTCATTCCTCATCCCTGATCCCCGCTCACCTGCTGGTGATCTTCAGCTCGATGCGGCGGTTGCGGCGGTAGGCGTCCGGGCCTTCGCCCGGGTCGACCGGGTGGAACTCGCCCATGCCGACCGCGGCCAGGCGCTCGGCGGGCACGCCGCGCGTGATCAGGTAATCGACCACGTCCTGGGCGCGCGCCGAAGACAGCTCCCAGTTCGAGCGGAAGCGGCCACGCGTGACCGGCGCGCGGTCGGTGTGGCCCTGGACCTCGATGATCACCGGCAAATCCGGCGGCAGGCTGGCGGCGAGCTGCTGGTACACGCCGGCGAACTTGTCGAGGTCGGCCTTGCCGCCCTCGCGCAGGCTGGC
>JBDHRG010000192.1:0-7203 GCA_039807445.1 Candidatus Competibacteraceae bacterium | reverse complement strand
GGCGGCAGCCAGGCGGCCGCCGCCACTCCCAGCCAGCCCGCCAGCGCCAGCCAGCCGCTCGGGTGGACGAGCTCGACGAGCCCGACGGCTTCGCCGACCGGCGCCACGCGGCTGGCGCGCAGCACGAAGCAGGGCAGTGCCAGCGAAACCAGCCCCAGCGCCGCGCCGAGCAGCGCGATGGCGTCGGGCCGCGCGAGCACGCCGCCCGGGGCGGACGCGCGCGGGCTCACTTCAGGAAGCCTTGGCGCTTCAGGTAAGCCTCGGCGACCGCGGCGCCGGGTTGGCCGCCGACGACGATCTGCGCATTGAGCCGCGACAGCGTGGGCGCATCGAGCGTCGCGAAGACCGGCTCGACGACCGTGCGGATCTCGGGGTAGCGCTCGATCACCGCACGGCGCACGGTCAGCAGCGGCTGGTAGACTTCCATCGCGCCCGCCGGGTCGCTCATCGCCTTCAGCCCGAGCGCGTCGAGCTGGCCGTCGGTGCCGTACGCCATCGCCGCGTTGGCGCCGCTGGTGCCCTGTGCCGCGGCGGTTTCGGTCTGCGCGGTGTTGCCGCCGGGCACGATGATCAGCTGCTCGGGCTTCACCTTGAAGCCGTAGGTGCGCTCGAAGGTCTTCAGCGTGTCTTCGCGGTCGACGAACTCCTGGCTCGCCACCAGCTTGAACGGCTTGCCGGCGTTGACGTAGGCGGCCAGATCCGCCATCGAAGCCAGGCCCTCGGCCTCGGCCAGCGTCTTCGGCAGCGCGATCGTCCAGGTGTTGTTGGCCGGCGCCGGCTTGAGCCAGACGATGCCGTGGCGCTCGAGGTCGGCCGCGCGAGCGGCTTCGTAGCCCTTCGCCGCATCCTTGAAGGTGCCGGGCGGGAAGTCGGCGCCCTGGATCAGGTACGGGGCGTTGCCGGTGTACTCGATGTACATGTCGATCTCGCCTTCGAGCAGCGCCTTGCGCACCAGCTGGGTGGCGCCGGTGCCGCAGCGGTCGTTGACCGCGAAGCCGGCGTGCTGCAGGGCGAGGCGAACCATCGGACACAGCAGCGCGCCTTCGGTGTCGATCTTCGAGCCGATCGTCACCGGCCCCTTGTCGGCGGCGAGCGTCAGGGCGGTGGCGGCGAACAGGGTCAGGGCGAGAGCCAGACGCTTCATGCGGAGGTGCCTCTGGGGGCTGCGCGGGGTTCGCGCGTACCCGCTTCGATGTAGCAGCCGCAGCGACGGCCCGCAAATCGGTTCGCGCCAAGACCCGGTTGAAGCCGAGCCCCTGCGGGTTCGAACGGGCTGGCCGAGCGCAGCCTGGGTAACGGTGCGCCGCCGGGAAGGCCATGAACGCCAGCGCGTCGTCCTCGGCTGCGCCCATCAGCGGGCCGGCCTCGGGGGGAACTTGCCGCGCAGAACGCGGGTGTCGGCGGTTTGCCATCGAACTCGGCTCTGATCACGTACTCGATCTCCCCGACGCGCCGGGGTTTATACGGGTTCCAGAAAATTCCCGCTGATTGGCCAGCTCCGCCGCAATGCGCACGACATTCCTGGAATCCGTATCACTCCTCGAACTCGGCGTTCCTGAACTTCAGCACGCTGCAGTTCTCCTTCACCGCGCGCTGCAGGCCGTCGTCGAAGCGCTCCGAGGTCTCCGCCTCGATCTCGATCCGCACCCGCACCCTGACGTCGGGCCTGGCCGAGAACTGCTCGACGACCTCGTCGACGATGCTGGCGAAGTCGAACTTGGCGCGGACCGGATCGACGTCGACCTGGCCGTAGAAGCGCCGTTTGGACGAGGCGGTCGGCGCGGCCGGAGGCGGCGTCATAGGCGCGAGGCCGACCGGCGGCGTCACGCGACCATCGCCTGCGGGCGTATCGCCACCCGAGTCGTCGGTCGGCGGCGATACGGATTTCGGCTTCTGTGCCTCGGCGTAAGCGGCGGCCGCCGCCGGCTCGATCAGCAGCAGCGCGCCGTCGACGATCGGCGCGGTGTGCTCGCCGAACACGAAACCGAGGTAGTGTTCGCCGTCCTTGCCCTGGGCCAGACCGAAGAAGTCGCGCGAGGGCGCGCCCGCGGCGATCGCGTGCCGGTAGACGCTGTCGTCGCGCAGGCGCGGCAGGTAGAGGTAGCAGCAGGTCTTCTGCCAGACCTCGGCGGCGTTGGCCTCGGGCGCGCCGCCCTTCCAGAACCAGTCCTTCAACAGCCGCGCCAGGTGGACCGGCGCCCAGGTGCTGATCAGCAGCTCGTTCTCCTGCAGGACGCGCTCGATCTCCTGCGTCAGGTTGGCGGCGCTGGGGTTGACTTGGAAGGTTTCCCAGACCAGCTCGCCGACGCCCTTGCCGGGACGCGCCTGCTGCAGCGGCGCGAGCAGCCACTTGCAGGTCTCGCGCAGCGTGCGCTGCACGGTCTGCCGCGCGGTCTCGAGGCTCTGCTCGGCGTTGCGCGCCATCAGGTTGTCGAGGACGATGCGGTTGGCCTTGTAGTCGCCGACGATCGACTCCCACGCGAGCAGCGAGCGCACGTGGTCCTTCAGCCGGCCGACGCTGTCGTAGTCGGCGGCGAGGAACAGCAGCCGGTTCTGCTTCTGCCGCGGCTGCTCGCCGCGGGCGCGCAGGATGGCCGCCGCCTGCTCGAGCGCGCGGCTCTGCCCGGTGCGGCTGTGAGGCGCGTCCGGCGGCAGCGCCACCAGCCGCAGCGCCCAGTCGTCGGGCACGTCGGCCGCCGGGGTGAACACGTGTATGCCGCCGAACGGTCCGGCCGCGAGGCTGCGCTGCAGGCGATCGCGGATCAGCGGGAACACGTCGTCGCGGTCGTCGAAGCGGCGCTTGCGCTCCTCCATCTCGCGGCGCAGGTTCGGCCGGGTGTCGAACCAGTAGCGGCCGTTGCCGTGGTTCAGGTAGTGCAGTCGCTCGCTCAGGCGGTTCAGCGCATCCTTGAAGGTGCCGAACGGCTGCCCCGGCTGCACGGCGCCGAGCAGCACCCGTGCGAGCTCCAGGCCGCGCGCGGTCTGGTGGGCGGTGGTCGGCGCGCTCCCCAGGAAGACCGTGCGCGCGGCGCGGCGGCAGGCGTGGATCGCGCCGAAGCGGCTGTCGCGCTCGATCTCGGCCGTCTCGGCGCGCGCGCCGTCGATGTCGCGCTCGAGCACCGGGTCCCAGCCCGGCGGCAGGTAGTAGACGACCTCGTTGCGGGTATCGGCGTCGTACAGCGGCAGGCTGCCCGGCATCACCAGCAGGTCGTTGTTGCCGTCGTTCCACAGCCGGTGGACGACCTTGGCCATCAGCTTCAGCACGCCGCGGGTGCGCTGGAAGTTGTCGAGCGTCGACCAGTCCTCGTACAGACGGTCGAACACCTCGGGGTGGATCGGGTAGGCCTGCGCCAGGCGCGCGCGGTAGCGGTTCGCCTGCGTTTCGTTCGGCAGCTCGGCGGCGTTGGCGACGTAGAAGTCGGCGAAGGCCTCGCACACCACCTGCATCGCGGCCGGGTCGTCGATGCGCGCGAACAGGCGCCGGCGCACGATCTCGAACGCCTCCTCGGTCGCCACCGGCTTCCACAGCGCCTGCACCCGGCCGAAGTAGTGCGCCAGCGTCTCGAGCGCGTGCCTGCCGCGCTGGCCGCCGGCCTCTTTCTCCGACTCGGGCAGTGACGCCAGCAGCACCGCGGTCGGCACCGCCTTCAGCGCCTCGGTCAGCGCCTGCACGAAGCTCAGGTTCGAGTCGTAACTGCCGCCGCTGTAGGACTTGCCTTCCTCGAACTGGCGCACGTAGGCGACCAGCTCGTCGATCAGGATCACCAGCGGTGCGCACTCGGCCAGCAGCGCGGCGAGCACTTCCTTGCCCGGCGAAGTGCCCGAGCGGTCGGCTTCGCGCACGCGCGCGTAGGCCGACTCGCCGCCGAGCTGCCAGGCGAGCTCGCCCCACAGCGTGTGCACCTCGGTCCCGCCGCGGTGCAGCGGCTGGTTCGGCGACAGCCTGATGCCGTCGAGCACCGCGATGCGCGCCCGCGGCAGTTCGACGATGCCGGCGGCGTTGAGGATCTGCGGGATGCCGTGCAGGTCGCTGGCCGGCACCGCGCCGCGAGCCAGGTGGTAGACGGCCAGCATCGTGTGCGTCTTGCCGCCGCCGAAGGCGGTCTGCAGCTGGATCACCGGGTCGCCGCCACGCCCGGCGAGGCGCCTGACCACCGAGTCGAGCAACAGGCGCATGCCCTCGGTGACGAAGGTGCGCTGGAAGAACAGCGCCGGGTCCTGGTACTCGGGCCCGGCGCTGCCGTCGTGCACGCGCGACAGGTCGGCGGCGAACTCGGCCTGCTGGAAGGTGCCCTTGAGCACGTCCTCGTGCGGTACGGCGACTTCGCGCCAGGGTTTCAGGTTCGACATGATTCAGCTCACAGTCCATTCCAGAGTGCCCATATCCCCCCTCTCGACGACCAGGGGGTGGGCGTCGATCGGCTTCAGCACGCGCCGCAGCTGCTGCCGCACATCGGGGGGGTTGATGGCGCGCGGGCGCAGTCTCGAGTGCTTGGCGGGCTGCTCCAGATGCAGCACGATCCGCAACTCCCGGCCTCCGAGCAGCGCCTTGGCCATCCTCTTCTCGGCGGCGTCGTCGGCGCCGAGGCTTGCCGGGAGCAGCGCCGCAAGCGTGTCAAACACCTTGCGGCCGACTTCGTCAGCCAGCTCGATCGACTTGGTACGGGCGTGCTGGCGGTAGTCCTTGACCTCGATCAGCCACGCCGTGCGTGTCGGACTCAGCGCCAGCAGGTCCAGGGCCTTGATGCCGTCGCGCATGCGCGCGAAGCGCCTGCGGTAGAAGCTCCAGTCGTCGTACCTGCTCGCCCGCCAGCCCTCGGGAAACGCGAAGTCCAGACCGTCCACGGTCAAGCTCGGCATGCTCAATCCCCGGCCTGCATGAAGCGGTCCGACTGTGCCAGCTCCTCGTCCAGCAGCGGCAGCGGATCGACATCCTCGATCGCATCGCCCTGGCTGACGACGACGCCGTCCTGACCGAGCGACAGGGCGAAGTACCGCTGCGGCAAGGTTCGATGGTCCGGCTCGTGGCAGAGCACCTCGAACTCGCGCAGCAGGAACAGGCTGTGCGTCGCGACGATCACCTGCACACCCGCACGCGCCAGCCAAACCAGGGCACGTGCGGCCCAGCGGATGTAGGTCGGGTTGAGGTTGGCCTCTGGCTCATCCCAGAACAGCGTTTCGCCTTCTCCGGAAATCGCCCCGTGGCGGATCAGATACAGCAAGGTCGCGAGCTTGCGGAACCCTTCGGCCATCAGGGGGCCTTCGGTCCGGCTGCCGTCATGGGCGACAAAAACCAGACGGTTGTCTTCCAGACGCAGCTCGCCGCCCAGCTCGGCCTCCAGCTCGGCCAGCACACCGGCGAACAGCGCGGGACGGCTCATCGCCGGTCCGCTCATCGCAATGGCCAGATCGCGGTAGGTCGCATCCAGCTTGATCTCGTAGCGTTCGAGCAGCGCGACCAAGCCTTCGTAGAGCGACACGATCTCCTTGCTCGGAATGAAGATCGATTTCGGCACGTACAAATTCACCGACGCGCTGTCCGGGATCATGGCCGCATCGAGGCGCGCGCTCGCCTGTTCGAGCGCAACCTCACGGCTCGGCTCGAGGACGACCTCCCAATCCAGCCGTTCCGGCAATGAGCCGAACGGAAATTTCGCCAGCCGTTCAGCGACTTCCGCTTTGGTTCCGATGAAGATTTCCGGCACGAATGCCGTCACCTCGGCGGCGAGCCGCGCCGGTCCGGTGCTGCCGCGGCGGATCAGGTTGTCCAGCTTCACCGGCTGGAACAGCCCAGCCAGCCGTTCCTCGAAGTACACCTCGGCCCGCTTTTTCGACAGCACCGTCCGCTTGAGCATCAGATCGGGCCAGGCGCGGTTCATCAGGTACGCCGCCTTGAGGAGCTGCGTCTTCCCGGTTCCGTTCTGCCCGACCACCACGTTCAAGCCGCGGCAGAACGCGAGACCGACATCGGCAAAGGCCGTGAAGTCGGTGAGCGACAGGGTATTCAGCATCGCGACCTCCTCAGAAGTCCATCTGCGTCTGCACGCCCGCCGGTCCGGCCTCCTGCATCGCCGCCTCGACACCGCTCCAGGCGCTGATCAGTTCGTTGTAGGCGCGGGCGTCGTCGGCCCGGCCCTTGCGCTCGCACAAGGTGTAGAGGCGGTAGGCGAGCTGGCGGATCGGCTCGGCGCGGGCGGGCATGCGGGCGAGCAGGCCGCCGGCGGCGGTTTCGCCGTGGCCCTGCAGCGCGCGGACCAGGTGGTGCAGCGCCTCCCAGACCGGGGTGTTGCGGTCGTGCTCCGGGCTCCAGTCGTCCGCGTACTCGCCGTAGCGCAGCAGCCGCACCGCACCCTTGCCGGATTCGAGCACGCCGGCGTTGGCGACGCGGTCGACGCTGGTGCCCTTGGCGCGGGCGAGCACGTCGGCCTCGCCGAACCTGCCCTCGCTCCAGCCCTGGTGCTCGAACCAGTGCAGGCAGAACTGGGTATCGTGGTCGAAGTCGTCCTCGGCGAGGAAGCGGTTGATCAGCGTCAGCGCGGTGCGCACGCTCATCGCCGAGCCGTCGGCCTCGAGCACCGCGGCGTACTGCGAGAAGATCGCCATGCCGGGACCGATGATCGCCTGCGACAGGTCCACCGGCGCCACCGGCGAATTGACCCCGCCGCGCGTCATCTCGTCGAGCGCCTCGGGCAGCACCGCGTTCAGCTCACGGACGAACTCGCGCCGCGACACCGTAGCCGCCGCCGGATCGCGCTTGCGGCAGACGAGGACGATGCTGGAGGCGAGCGCGTTGGTACCGATGCCGATCGAGCGCGCATCGCGCTCGGTGCGCATCGGCCAGGTGCCGCCGATCGAGAAGCCCGCCTGGATCACCGCCTCGAGAAAGGTCTCCCAGCCGGTCGACGCGGTGCTGTCGTCTTTGGTCTCGGACGCCTTGAAGGCGTAGTAGATCGTCACCGGCAAGGCCGGATGTGCCTGTTCGGCGAGGTTGCGCATCGCCCGCGTCATGCCGTCCATGAAGAAGGTTTCGGCCGCGTCCCTGCTGCCGTGGCGATACGGCGTGGCGACCAGTTCCTCGGCCTTCGGCACGGCCAGCGTGGCGTACAGACCGGGAAAGATCGGCTTCAAGCTCCGGCGCAGCCAGACGTAGAAGAAGTCCGAAAGATCGGCGTAGCCGATGTTGTCGTAGTAGGGCGGGTCGGT
>JBDHRG010000191.1:0-7204 GCA_039807445.1 Candidatus Competibacteraceae bacterium | reverse complement strand
AACGCGCTCGCGGCGAGCGCGCCGACGCGCAGCCCCCACAGCACCCGCGGCCCCGGCGCGCGGCGCGCCAGGGCCGCGGCGGCAACGGCGAAGTCGGCGAGCCAGCCGTCCCAGCGCCCATCCGCGAACTCGCCCCCGCTGTCGCCGGTGCCGCAGGGGTCGACCAGCAGCACGCCCCAGCCGGCGCCGGCGAAGGCGCGCGCCGCCTGCGCCGCCATGCGCCGCGACTTGTTCGCCTCTTCGGCGAACGGCGGGAAGTACAGGATGCCACCGCGCGGCGTTCCCGCCGGCGCGAAGTAGAGGCTGTACAAGGCCCCCTGCGCTCCCTGCAGGAAGTGCGGCTCCATCAGGCGAGCCGGGCCTCGATGAAGGCGTGCAGGCTACCGGCGCTTTCGAAGATCTCGGCGCTGATCTCGTCGTCGTCGAGCGCGAGCCCCCAGCGCTCCTCGATCGCGGTGATCAGGCCGACGACCGCCATCGAGTCGAACTCGGGGATGCTGCCCATCAGCGCCGTCGCCGGGGCGATCTGAGCCGCCCGCTCGCCGAGGGCGAGCACGTCGCCGAGCAGGGTACGGATTTCGTCGAAGTTCACCATCGCATCTCGTTCCATGGCTCGCGCCGGACCGGCCCGGCGGCTCGTAGCAGGCGGCGAAGATACCGCCTCGGTTCGGTCGAATCCAGCGCCCGCGGGTCACGACTCGTTTCGCCGCCGCTACCCGTCCTTGCGCCCGTAGACGTCTTCGAAGCGGACGATGTCGTCCTCGCCGAGGTAGGCGCCCGACTGCACCTCGATCAGCTCGAGCGGGAGCTTGCCGGGGTTCTCGAGGCGATGGGTCACGCCGAGCGGGATGTAGGTCGACTGGTTCTCGCTCAGCAGGAAGCTCTCGTCGCCGCGCGTGACGCGCGCCGTGCCGCGCACCACCACCCAGTGCTCGGCGCGGTGGTGGTGCATCTGCAGGCTCAGCGCCGCGCCTGGCTTGACCGTGATGTGCTTGACCTGGAAGCGCTCGGCGGCGTCGATCGAATCGTACGCCCCCCACGGGCGGTAGACCTTGCGGTGGCTCCTCGCCTCGGTGCGGCCCTCGCGCCTGAGGCGCTCGACGATGGTCTTGACGTCTTGCACCCGTCCCTTGTGCGCGACCAGCAGCGCATCGGCGGTGTCGATCACCACCAGTTCGTCGACGCCGACCGTCGCCACCAGCCGCCCGCTCTCGGCGTGGACATAGCTCGCGCACGTGTCGAGCGCGAGCACGTCGCCGAGCAGGCAATTGCCTTCGGTGTCGCGCGCGGCCAGTTCCCACAGCGCCGACCACGAGCCGACGTCGCTCCAGCCGACGGCGAGCGGCACCAGCGCCGCGCGCGCGGTCTTCTCCATCACCGCGTAGTCGATCGAGTCCGACTCGCAGGCGGCGAAGGCTTCGCGGTCCAGGCGCAGGAAGTCGATGTCGCGCCGCGCGTCCGCGAAGGCCGCGCGCGCCTGCCTAGCCAGCGCCGGCCGCAGCCGCCCCAGTTCCTCGAGGTAGCGCGAGGCGCGGAACACGAACATGCCGCTGTTCCAGTAGTACTCGCCCGAGGCGACGAAGGCTTCGGCGCGCGAGACGTCGGGCTTCTCGACGAAACGCTCGACGCTCAGCGCACCGCCGGGCAGGCGCTCGGCGGTTGCCTTGACGTAGCCGTAGCCGGTTTCGGGGGCGGTCGGCACCACGCCGAAGCTCACCAGGTACCCGGCCGCGGCGGCTTCGGCTGCACGCCCGATCGCCGCGCGGAAGGCTTCGGCGTCGGCGATCGCGTGGTCCGAGGGCAGCACCAGCAGCAGCGGGTCCTCGCCGCCGGCCTGCGCCGCCAGGGCCGCGACCGCGACCGCCGGTGCGGTGTTGCGCCCGAGCGGCTCGAGGATCACCGCCGCCGGCACCACGCCCTCGGCGCGCAACTGCTCGGCGACGATGAAGCGGTGCTCTTCGTTGCACACCAGCAGCGGTGCGGCCAGCCCCGCCAGCCCCTCGAGCCGCCGCGCGGTTTCGGCGAGCAGCGAGCGTCCGCCGCCGTTCAGGGCCAGGAACTGCTTCGGATAGGCTTCGCGCGACAGCGGCCACAGCCGCGTGCCGCTGCCGCCCGACAGGATCACCGGGACGATGGTCGTCATCTTTGCGTCTCCCTTCATGTGCGAGCCATGGGGAATGGGTGATGAGGGATGGAAGCTACCGCCGCTCATCGCTCATTCCCGCTCACTCATCCCCGTCCAATGCCGTAATGCGTGAAGCCGGCCTTGCGCATCTGCGCCGGGTCGTAGATGTTGCGTCCGTCGAACACCACCGGCGCCGCGAGCCGCGCCTTGATCGCCGCGAAGTCGGGGCTGCGGAAGGCGTTCCACTCGGTCACCACCGCCAGCGCGTCGGCGCCGTCGAGCGCCTGCTCGGGGCGCTCGCACAGCGTCAGGTCCGCCCGCTCGCCGTAGAGCCGGCGGCATTCGTCCATCGCCTCGGGGTCGTGGGCGCGCACCCTGGCGCCGGCCGCCCACAGCGCCTCGATCAGCGCACGGCTCGGCGCCTCGCGCATGTCGTCGGTCTTGGGCTTGAACGCCAGCCCCCACAGCGCGATCGTGCGCCCGGCGAGGCGGCCTTCGAAGTGCGCGCGGATCTTGTCGAACAGCACTTGCTTCTGGCGGCCGTTGACCGCTTCGACCGCACGCAGGAGCTCGGCCTCGTAGCCGATGCCGCGCGCGGTGCGCTCAAGCGCCTGCACGTCCTTGGGGAAGCACGAACCGCCGTAGCCGCAGCCCGGGTAGATGAAGTGGTAGCCGATGCGCGGATCGGCGCCGATGCCGATGCGCACCTGTTCGACGTCGGCCCCCAGGCGCTCGGCCAGGTTGGCGATCTCGTTCATGAAGCTGATCTTGGTCGCCAGCATCGCGTTGGCGGCGTACTTGGTCAGCTCGGCCGAGCGGATGTCCATCTCGATCAGGCGGCTGTGGTTGCGGTTGAACGGCGCGTACAGCACGCGCAGCAACTCGGTGGTGCGCGGGTTGTCGGTGCCGACGATGATGCGGTCGGGCTTCATGAAATCCTCGACCGCCGCGCCCTCCTTCAGGAACTCGGGGTTCGACACCACGTCGAATTCGAGCTCGAGCCCGCGCGCGGCGAGCTCTTCCTGCACCGTCGCGCGCACCGCGTCGGCGGTGCCGACCGGCACCGTCGACTTGTTGACGACGATGCGGAACTCGTCGATGTGCCGCCCGATCGAGCCAGCGACTGCCCTGACGTGCTGCAGGTCGGCCGAGCCGTCTTCGTCGGGCGGGGTGCCGACGGCGATGAACTGGAACAGCCCGTGCGCGACGCCCGCAGCCACGTCGGTGGTGAAGCCGAGGCGGCCGTCGGCGGCGTTGCGCCTGACGATGTCTTCGAGCCCGGGCTCGAAGATCGGGATCTCGCCGCGCTCGAGGCGAGCGATCTTGCCGGCGTCGACGTCGACGCACAGCACGTGATTGCCGACCTCGGCGAGACAGGCACCGGTGACCAGGCCGACGTAGCCGGAACCGAAAATCGTGATCTTCATTCGGATGCGCTCGGAATGGGGAGAAGGGAGCCGCCGGACGGCCGTGATGCGCGCACCTTAAGACCGCGCCCCCCGGCCAGGCAAGCCGCCCGCCCCGCCAGGCGCTAGAATACGGCGCTTCCACCACCGGATTCCGTGAAGAATGGTCAAGACCCGCTTCGCTCCCAGCCCCACCGGCTTCCTGCACATCGGCGGGGCGCGCACCGCGCTGTTCAGCTGGCTGTACGCGCGCCGCCACGGCGGCACCTTCGTGCTGCGCATCGAAGACACCGACCTCGAGCGCTCGACCCCCGAGGCGGTCAACGCGATCCTCGAGGGCATGAGCTGGCTCGGGCTCGAATACGACGAGGGGCCGTTCTACCAGACCCGGCGCTTCGACCGGTACCGCGAAGTGATCCAGCGGCTGCTGGCCGAAGACAAGGCCTACTACTGCTACTGCACCCGCGAAGAGCTCGACCAGCTGCGCGAAGAGCAGATGGCGCGCAAGGAAAAGCCGCGCTACGACGGCCGCTACCGCGACTACAAGGGTGCCCCGCGCGAAGGCGTCGAGCCGGTGATCCGCTTCAAGAACCCGCTCGACGGCGTCACCGTGGTCGACGACATCATCCATGGCCCGATCACCTTCCAGAACAGCGAGCTCGACGACCTGATCATCGCGCGCGCCGACGGCACGCCGACCTACAACTTCTGCGTCGTGGTCGACGACATGGACATGGGCATCACCCACGTGATCCGCGGCGACGACCACATCAACAACACGCCGCGCCAGATCAACATCCTCGAGGCACTCGGCGCGCCGGTGCCGAAGTACGGCCACGTGGCGATGATCCTCGGCGACGACGGCCAGAAGCTGTCCAAGCGCCACGGCGCGGTGTCGGTACTGCAGTACCGCGACGAGGGCTTCCTGCCCGAGGCGGTGCTGAACTACCTGGTGCGCCTGGGCTGGTCGCACGGCGACCAGGAGATCTTCTCGCTCGACGAGATGGTCGCGCTGTTCGACCTCGAGGACGTCAACAAGGGTGCCTCGGCGTTCAACACCTCGAAGCTCCTGTGGCTGAACCAGCAGTACATGATGGACACGCTGCCCGAGCACCTGGCGCGCGAAGCCTCGGTGCACTTCGGGCTGCTGGGCATCGATCCGGCCGAAGGCCCCGAGCTGGTCGAGGTGGTGCGCGAGATGGCGCCGCGCGCGCAGACGCTGAAGGAGCTGGCCGAGATCAGCACGTTCTTCTACCGCGACTTCGAGGGCTACGACGAGAAATCGGCCAGGCAGCACCTCGGGCACGCCGCGCTGACCCCGCTCGAGGCGGCGCACGCGAAGCTCGCCGCACTGCCGCAATGGGCACCCGAGGCCATCCACGCCGCGGTCGAAGCCGTCGCCGCCGAACTCGAGCTGAAGATGGGCAAGGTCGCGCAGCCGCTGCGCGTCGCCGTGGTCGGCCGCGCCGCCTCGCCCGGCATCGACGTGACGCTCGCTCTGGTCGGCCGCGAGGCGACGCTGCGCCGCCTCGACCGCGCGATGGCCCACGTTCGCGCGCTGCCCGCCAGCGAATGAGCACCGAGGGGCGCCCCGCACGCCCGCCCGCATCATCCAGGAGCCGTACCGCATGAGCACCGAAGTCCCGGCCAGGCCGAGCCACTTCATCCGCCAGATCATCGAGGACGACCTCGCCGCCGGCCGCGTCGCACCCGGGGGCGTGCACACGCGCTTCCCGCCCGAGCCCAACGGCTATCTGCACATCGGCCACGCCAAGTCGATCTGCCTGAACTTCGGGCTGGCGCGCGACTTCGGCGGCCAGTGCAATCTGCGCTTCGACGACACCAACCCGGCCAAGGAAGACGAAGCGTTCGTCGAGGCGATCGAGCGCGACGTGCGCTGGCTCGGCTTCGACTGGGACGACCGGCTGTACTTCGCCTCGGACTACTTCGAGCGGCTGTACGGCTTCGCCGAGGAGCTGATCCGGAAGGGCCTGGCCTACGTCGACGAGCTTTCGGCCGAGGAGATCCGCGCCTACCGCGGCACGCTGACCCGCCCCGGGCGCGAGAGCCCGTACCGCGGCCGTCCGATCGAGGAGAACCTGGACCTGTTCCGGCGCATGCGCGCCGGCGAGTTCGACGACGGCGCCAAGGTGCTGCGCGCCAAGATCGACATGGCCTCGCCGAACATCAATCTGCGCGACCCGGCGCTGTACCGCATCCGCCGCGCGACGCACCACCAGACCGGCGACGCCTGGTGCATCTACCCGATGTACGACTTCGCCCACGCGCTGTCGGACGCGATCGAGGGCATCACCCACTCGATCTGCACGCTCGAGTTCGAAGACCACCGCCCGCTGTACGACTGGCTGGTCGACAACGTCTCGGTGCCGGCGCGCCCGCGCCAGTACGAATTCTCGCGGCTGACGCTGCAGTACGCGGTCACCTCCAAGCGCCGGCTGACGCAGCTGGTCGCCGACGGCACCGTGGCCGGCTGGGACGACCCGCGCATGTCGACCATCGCCGGGCTGCGCCGGCGCGGCTACACCCCGGCGGCGATCCGCGACTTCTGCGAACGCATCGGCGTGACCAAGTCCGACAACGTGGTCGAGATGGAGATGCTCGAGGCCTGCGTGCGCGAAGACCTCGACGCCACCGCGCCGCGTGCGATGGCGGTGCTGCGCCCACTGAAGGTGGTGCTGAGCAACCATCCCGAGGACAGGGTCGAGCGGCTCACGCTCGCCAACCACCCCAAGGACGAAACCCTGGGCACGCGCGAAGTGCCGTTCACGCGCGAGCTGTGGATCGACCGCGAAGACTTCGCCGAGGTGCCACCCAAGGGCTTCAAGCGCCTGGTGCCGGGCGGCGAGGTGCGCCTGCGCGGCGCCTACGTGATCCGCTGCGACGAGGTGGTCAAGGACGCCGCGGGCGAAGTCGTCGAGCTGCGCGCCAGCCTCGACCCGGCGACTCTCGGCGCCAACCCCGAGGGGCGCAAGGTCAAGGGCGTGATCCACTGGGTCTCGGCCCGCTTCGGCGTGCGCGCCGAGCTGCGCCTGTACGAACGCCTGTTCACCGTACCCTTCCCCGACCGCGAGGACGGCGACTTCCGCAGCTTCGCCAATCCCGAGTCGCTGCGAATCGCCGCCGATGCCGTGGTCGAACCCGGCCTGACCGAGGCCGCACCCGGCGCGCGCTTCCAGTTCGAGCGCGAAGGCTACTTCTGCCGCGACCCCGAGACCGAGGCCCTGGTGTTCAACCGCACGGTGACGCTGCGCGACTCGTGGACCAAGCCGGCGGCGTGAAAAAACCCGCCCTCCGTGTTGACAGGGCCCGAGGCGCGAAACTAAGATGCGCGCCTCGGTTGACGGGGCTATAGCTCAGCTGGGAGAGCGCCTGCATGGCATGCAGGAGGTCGACGGTTCGATCCCGTCTAGCTCCACCAAAATCCAGCGCATTCCGCGCCAACAATGGAATGCGGCGATCGTGAAAGGATCGCGTCAACAAGGCTTGCAACGTCCCTTTCGTCTAGAGGCCTAGGACACCGCCCTTTCACGGCGGCGACAGGGGTTCGAATCCCCTAAGGGACGCCATCGTTTCGTCGGGGCTATAGCTCAGCTGGGAGAGCGCCTGCATGGCATGCAGGAGGTCGACGGTTCGATCCCGTCTAGCTCCACCA
>JBDHRG010000190.1:0-7214 GCA_039807445.1 Candidatus Competibacteraceae bacterium | reverse complement strand
CGCCGACGCTGCTGCGGCTGATGAACCTGCCGCCGCCGGCGGAGATGACCGGCCGGGCGCTGCTGACGCTCGACTGACGCAGGACGCGGGCCGTGTCCGAATCCGCCGGAGGCGGATCCGGACGCTCGCGACGGCACGGAAGCGCATCAGCCCAGCTCGGCGACGTGGACCCGCGTGCCGGACTCCTCGAGCATCGTCAGCATCGCCTGCGGCACCGGCCGGTCGGTGAACAGCGCGTGCACCTGCGACACATGCCCCAGGCGCACCATCGCGTTGCGGCCGAACTTGGTGTGGTCGGCACACAGCAGCACCTGGCGCGAGTGGCGGATGATCGCCTCCGACACGCGCACTTCGCGGTAGTCGAAGTCGAGCAGCGTGCCGTCGACATCGATGCCTGAGATGCCGATCACGCCGAAATCGACCTTGAACTGGCGGATGAAGTCGATCGTCGCCTCGCCGGTGACGCCGCGGTCGCGCGCGCGCACCACGCCGCCGGCGACGATCACCTCGAAGCTCGGGTTGTCGCACAGCAGCGTCGCGACGTTGAGGTTGTTGGTGATCACGCGCAAGCCCTGGTGGCCGAGCAGCGCCTTGGCCACCTCTTCGGTGGTGGTGCCGATGTTGATGAACAGCGAAGCCTGGTCGGGGATGTGCTGCGCGACCAGTCCGGCGATGCGGCGCTTTTCGTCGAGTTGCAGCACCTGGCGCGTCGAATAGGCGAGGTTCTCGACGCTCGACGGCACCCCGGCGCCGCCGTGGTAGCGGCGCAAAAGGCCGACGTCGCAGAGCATGTTCAGATCGCGGCGGATGGTCTGCGGCGTCACCGCGAAGTGCTCGGCCAGGACTTCGACGCTGACGAAGCCCTGCGCGCGGGCCAGGGCGATGACTTCCTCCTGGCGCTTGTTGAGTTCCATCGACTACGCCTCGGTCGTTGGCGGTATCCTCGAGGACAATACTGGAGCTCGCTTTTTTTCGTATTGCAACAGAAATCGCAAAAATTCGCGCTCGAACACCTGCTAGACTCGGTTCGAACTGGTTAACCAGACCGAGGTAACTGTGCACACAGTCGGCGTATTCGAGGCCAAAGCAAAACTCTCCGCGCTGATCGATGCGGTGGCTAACGGCGAATCGGTCGTGATCACGCGCAATGGCCGCTCGGTCGCCCGACTGATCCCGGCCGAAATCTCGTCGGAAACGCAGCTGCAAGAGCTGCTCGCGACGCTGCGCGGTGGCGTCGATCAGGCGCGCGCGCAACGGCGGGCCTGGATCGACCGGATCAAGGACCTGCGGGCACGGTGCGGCGCACGCGCGACGCTGGACGAAGCCCGCGAGTGGCGCGAGGAAGGACGGCGGTGAAAGTCGTCGTCGACTGTTCGGTCGCGATCGCCTGGCTGCTCGTCGACGAGGAAAGCGATTACGCGCTGGCTCTGCTCGAACGCCTGGACGAAGCCGAAGCGCTCGCGCCGACGCTCTGGCTGATCGAGGCCACCAACGTCATCACCGTCGCCTGCCGCCGGGGACGGATCGACGCGCGGACAGCCGACGATGCGCTCGCCGAGCTCGAGGCGACGCCGATCACGATCGGCCACGACATCGTACCGTCGCGCATCCATCGGCTGGCGCAGAAGCACGGCCTCACCGCCTACGACGCCGTCTACCTCGAGCTCGCGCTGCGCACCGGCGCGCGGCTCGCGACACTCGACAAGGCGCTCCGGCGCGCAGCCGAAGCCGAAGGCGTGTTCTGGTTACCCTGAATGCATGCGGGCCGTCCGGGCAGGTGCTTCGAGCCGCATCCGGCGAATCGCCGGGACTTCCGGACAGAACCCCTGTCAACGCTTGCGTGCCGCACGTCCCGATGCCGCGAGCTTCGGTGCGCGCGCCGGGGGCTTCGCCTTCGCCGACGGCGGGCGCCCCGGCTTCGCGGCTGCCAGCCGGCTGCCGGGCCTGGCCTTGGCCGCCACCTTCGGCCGACCGGCCGACTTCGACGCCACCCTGGGCTTGACGATCTTGCCCGACGCGCGGGCGAGCGTCGGGGTGCTCTCGTGCGGTGGCGGCACCGACTGGCGGAGCGTGAACGGCCGTCCCACCGGCTCGTGCCCGGCGCTCGGCCGGCCGAGCACGAAGCCGGCCTGCACCGGCGTCCAGTCGGCGGCATCGGCCGCCTGCTCGCAGCGGTCGAAGCGCCGCTCGCAGCCCTCACGCTGCGCGAAGCGCGGCGCGGTCTCGGCGTGGCGCTGCTGCGCCTCGGCGTAGCCGCGGCGGCACGCCTGCGCCGCGAAGGCGCTGTCGGCCAGGCAGGCTTCGAGCGTCGGGTAGGAGTGGTCGATCAGCACGGGCGCCGGCGCGGCGGGCACGGCTTCGGCGGGCGGCGCCGACGGCATCTTCAGCGCCACCGGCGGTGGCAGCCGCATCGCCGGCCACTGCCGGGGCGGCTGGTCACAGGCGGCGACGCCACCGGCGAGCGCGAGCAGCAGCGGCCAGCGTCCGGGCATCGTCGATTTCGGCATCGCCCCCTCCTCTGCCACCGGGGAACAACCCTGCGAGTGTGGACGACGACCGGCTCCGCCGCTTGGCAAACCACGTTCGTCCACGGTCGCGCAACCGCCCTACAGTACACCCTCGACCGCCGGCAGCGGGTCGCCGACGCGGACGATCTTCATCGTGTTGGTGCCGCCGGCGATGCCGTTGAAGTCGCCCTTGGTGAAAATCACCAGCTCGCCGTCGGCGACCGCGCCGCGGCTGCGCAGCACGCGCAGCGCATCCTCGATCACGCGGTTGGGGTGCTGCGCGTGCACCACGTCGAAGGCCACCGGGTGGACGCCGCGGTACAGCGTCACGCGCCGGCGCGCGTCGCGGTGGCGCATCAGCGCATAGATCGGGATGCCGGTGCGGATCCGCGACAGCCACAGCGTGGTCGCGCCCGACTCGGTGAAGCTGACGATCGCGCGCACGCCGAGGTGGTTGGCGGTGTACATCGTCGCCATCGCGATCGCCTCGTCGATGCGCTCGAAGTGCGAATCGAGGCGGTGGTGCGAGCGCTGCGCCAGCGGCTCGCGTTCGGCGCCTTCGCAGACGCGCGCCATCGCCTCGACCACCTTGACCGGCCAGCGTCCCGAAGCGGTCTCGGCCGACAGCATCACCGCGTCCGAGCCGTCGAGCACGGCGTTGGCGACGTCGAGCACTTCGGCGCGGGTCGGCGTCGGGTTCTGCACCATCGATTCCATCATCTGCGTCGCGGTGATACAGATGCGGTTGTGGTGGTGCGCGCTGCGGGCGATGCGCTTCTGCACGCCGGGCAGCTCGGCGTCGCCGATCTCCACCGCCAGGTCGCCGCGCGCGATCATCACCGCGTCGGCCGCCTCGACGATGGCGTCGAGCGCCGCCACCGCCTCGGCGCGCTCGATCTTGGCGACGATGCCGCCGCGCCCGCCGGCGGCGGCCAGCAACCGCCGCGCACCGAGCACGTCGGCGGCCGAGCGCACGAACGACACCGCCAGGTAATCGGCCTCGAGCTCGGCGGCGGTGACGATGTCGGCGCGGTCCTTGTCGGTCAGCGCCGGCGCCGACAAGCCGCCACCGAGGCGGTTGATGCCCTTGCGCGGTCCGAGCTCGCCGCCGACGCGCACGCGGCAGACCACGCGCGGATCCGCCACCGCCTCGACCTCGAGCTCGAGGCGGCCATCGTCGAGCAGCAGCCAGTCGCCGGGGCGCACGTCGCGCGCCAGATCGGGGTAGGCGATGCCGACTGCGTCCGCGCCGCCGGCATCGGGCGCCAGCGCGGCGTCGAGCGCGAAGCGCGCGCCCTCTTCGAGCACCACCGCACCGCCGCCGCGGAAGCCCTCGATGCGGATCTTCGGTCCCTGCAGGTCGGCGAGCACGCCGACGTCGCGCCCGAGCCGCTCGGCGGCAACGCGCGCGGCCTCGGCGCGGCGGCGGTGGTCCTCCGGACGGCCGTGCGAAAAGTTCAGCCGCACCACGTCGACGCCGGCGGCCAGCACGGCTTCGAGCACCGCGGGCTCGTCGGTCGCCGGCCCCAGCGTCGCGACGATCTTGGTCCGTCTCGGCATCAACCCACCTCCCGGATCGGATGGCCCACTGGGATAGCGTGGACTACGCTGATGCGGATCGCACGAAATCCGAAGGATCCGGTGGCACGCGGCGCCGGCCGCAGTGCCTCGGCACGCTCGGCCGGGGGCCGGGCACCGCGGGCGCGGTCTCGGGCTGAGCGCGGCCGCTCCTCGGCCCCCCAGGGTACGCCGTCACGTCACAACATGTTGCAATTCCTCCTGCGCCGACATGCCTGGCGCTCCCCTCCCGCATGTTAAAAATGGGGTTTCCCCGCCACGGCGGGGCGCGCGCCACGGCAGCGCAACTCCAAAAAATCCAAGGAATTACCGCGGGAGATACACAAGATGCCAAGGACGCTGCTCGCGCTCGTCGGCTTGCTGTTCGGTTTCTGGCTGCCGGCGTCTGCACTCGCCGGTCCCTACTCGGCGCTCCACGTTTTCGGCGACAGCTTCACCGACAACGGCAACCTGGCCATCCTCAGCGGCGGCCAGTTCTCGCCGCCGGGCTACCTGCCCGGGCGCATGAGCGACGGTCCGGTATTCAGCGAACGCCTGGCGCACAAGCTCGGCCTCGATCCGCTGCTGCCCTCCCTGGGCGGCGGCACCAACCATGCGATCGTCGGTGCGCTGGTCGACAACCACCCGGTGCTCGGCGCAGCCGGTTCGCTGCGCGGCCAGGTGAGCGCTTACCTCGGCGGCGCTGGCCGCGCCGATTCCGACGCACTCTATCTGGTGGCCATCGGCATCAACGACATCCGCGGAGCGGTGCTGGCCGGCGATCCGGCCGGGGCGGTGGAGGCGGTCGGGCAGGCGCTCGGCGGGCTGTCCGATACCCTCGGACGATTGGTCGACGCCGGCGCGCGTCACGTGCTGGTGCAGAACCTGCCCGACCTTGGCCTGCAGCCGCTGTGGGACGAATTCCCTGCCGGGGTCGCACCCTTCGTCAGCCACCTCAGCAACGCCTTCAATGCCGGACTGCTGCAACTGCTGGCGGGCTTCCAGGGAATCGACCTGCGCGTGCACGATCTGCACGCGCTGCTCGATGCGATCGTCGCCGCGCCTGGCGCCTACGGCTTCAGCAACATTAGCGACCGTTGCTACCAGGGCGATCCGTTCACGGGTGCGGTCGGGACGGTCTGCGCCGATCCGTCGAGCTATCTGTTCTGGGACCGCTACCACCCGAGCGCGGCGGCGCACGCGCTGCTCGCCGATGAGGTCTACCGGGCGCTGGTGCCCGAGCCGGGCGTGCTCGCGCTGCTCGCGCTCGGCGCGCTGGCGCTGCGCCGGCGGCGCGGCGTGTAGCGGACGCGATGCGGTGGCGAAGGCGCGTGCTCGGACTGCTGCTGGCGGCCGTGGCGATGCCGGCCACCGCCGAAGTCTACCGCTGGCGCGATGCGCAAGGCGGTGTGCACTACGGCGACGCGCCGCCCGAAGACCGGCCGGCTGAACGCCTGGAGCTGTCACCGGACGCCGCTGCCCCCGATGCCGGCAAAGCGCTGCGCGAGCAGGAAAGAGCGCTGTCGCGCGAAGCCGACGAACGCGCCCGACGCGAAGCCGCGCGGCGCGAAGCCGAGGATGCGCAAGCCGCGCGCGAGGCCCAGCGCCGCGAGCGCGACTGCACCCGGGCGCGCGAGCGGCTGGCGCGCGCCGAGCGCGCGCTGTCCGAAGGGCTGGCCGAGCTGCACACGCGCAAGCGCGAGCAGGCGCTGCGCGACAAACGCGACGCGGCACAGGCCGAAGCCGCCGAACACTGCCAGTGAATGCCGGGCGGATCGGGCATCCGCCTTGCCCCCCACCGTCATCCCGGGGCCGAAGCGGGGTCCCATGGGCTCGACCCCGGCACGGCTGGATGCCGGTAAAGACTCTACCCTGCCGCCTCGAGGTAATCGCGCAGCACCCGCGCCTGGTTACGCTCGGCGTCGCGCGCGGCGTAGACCAGCGTCAGAGGTCCATCGGCGAGCCGGGCGCGCAAGGCCGCGACGAGTTCGGCATTCGCGTCGAGTTCGGCGCAGTAGCGCTCGGCGAAGTCGGGGAAGCGTGCCGGGTCGTGGCCGAAGGCTTTGCGTAGCTCGGCGCTCGGTGCGATCGCCTTCATCCAGTGGTCGACGCCGAGCCGCTCCTTCGTGATACCTCGCGGCCACAGCCGGTCGACCAGCACGCGGTACTCGCCCGGCGCGCGCGGCGTATCGGGACACTCGTAGGCGCGCAGCAGCTTGATCGGGTTCACAGCGCGCGCGTGTCGGACATCAGCAGCGTGACGCCACCGCTGGCGAAGTTGGCCAGGTCGGCCGCCGCCGCCTGCCCTTCGGGCGAGGCCAGCGCGGCGCGCAACGCCTCCATCGAGGCGAACTCGAGCGTCGCCACCAGGTGGTACGGCGACTCGTCGCCGACAGCCTGCACCGTGCCGTCACTGACTTCGTAGCCCAGCAGGCCGGGGATGCGCTTCGCCAACGGGGCATGTGTGGCGAAGTAGTAGGCGTCGAAGGCGCCCGCGTCGACGGGCTTGCCGTAAAGCACGATCAGCTTGGCCATCATGGCTCCTCGGGTTGCCGGACCCTGCAAGGAATACCGCTCGTAAATGTCTGCGATGATCTACACAAGCTGTAGAAATCTCAGCCATCTTCACGCCGTCGACAGCCGTGCAGGCGAACCTGTCTCACCGGCCTCTTGTAGCAGTGGCGGCGCGCGCCACAGGCGCGCGCCAGATAGTCGGCCTGGTCAGGGGTGGGGCGGAGCTCGATCTTGTGCGCCAGCAGCATCTTTCAACTCCGCCAGGAGCTGTTTGCTTTTGTGGCGGCGCGCACCGTAGAGCCGGGCGCTGAACACCGTGATGATCTCCAGCACATCCTGCGCCGGCTCCTCCTCGAACGAAGGCTCCTCGCCCTTGTTGACGATGACGATCTTCGATCCCCTGGATTTCGCACAGCGCGAACACCCGCTCGGCGCCGAAGCGCAGCAGTCGGTCCTTGTGCGTCAGCACCAGGCGGCGCACCTGTCGGCGCAGGATCATGTCGAGCAGCCGCTTCAAGCCCTGCTTGCGGTAGTTCATGCCGCTGCCGAGATCGGAGATGATCTCGAACCGCCAGCCCTTGGCCGCGCAGAACGCTTCCAGCAGCGCGCCCTGCCGGATCAGGTCCTCTTTCTGGT
>JBDHRG010000189.1:0-7253 GCA_039807445.1 Candidatus Competibacteraceae bacterium | reverse complement strand
TGACCGCGCTGCCGGCGGTTTTCTCGACCGGGATCGGCTCGCCGGTGATCATCGCTTCGTCGACCGCGCTCGCCCCTTCGAGCACCACGCCGTCGACCGGGATCTTCTCGCCCGGACGCACGCGCAGCCGGTCGCCGACGACGACGTGCTCGAGCGGCACGTCGGCCTCGGTGCCGTCGGCGGCGATCCGCCGCGCGGTCTTCGGCGCCAGCCCGAGCAGCGCCCGGATCGCCGCGCCGGTCTGGCTGCGCGCGCGCAATTCCAACACCTGGCCGAGCAGCACCAGCAGCGTGATCACCGCGGCCGCCTCGAAGTACACCGGCACCATGCCGTCGTGCACCCGCATGCTGTCGGGGAAGATCTGCGGCAGGAAGGCCGCGACCAGACTGTAGCCATAGGCCACGGCGACGCCGAGGCCGATCAGCGTGAACATGTTCAGCGCGCGGTTCCTCACCGACTGCACGCCGCGCACGAAGAACGGCCAGCCGCCCCACAGCACCACCGGCGTCGCCAGCAGGAACTGCAGCCAGGTCCAGGTCTCCATATCGAGCACTGTCAGCACCGGCTGCCCTGGGATCAGCTCCGACATCGCACCGAGGACCAGCAGCACCGTGAACGGCAGCGACCACCGGAAGCGGCGCGTCATGTCGAGCAGCTCGGGGTTCTCCGGCTCCTCGGCCGCGAGCGTCGGGTTCCTCGGCTCGAGCGCCATGCCGCAGATCGGGCAGGTGCCGGGGCCGAGCTGCACGACCTCGGGGTGCATCGGGCAGGTGTACTCGAGCGTCATCGGGTCGATGCCCGGCGGCAGCGCGATCGGTGCAGGTGCGGCGCCGGGGTGGCCGTGCGGGTGGTGGGCGTCGTGCACCGGCTCGCTCGGGCCATGGACGGCGGCGTGCGAATGATGTGCGTGCGCCGCGTGGGAGTGCCCGCCATGACTGGCGTGCGCGCTGTGCACACCGTGATCGTCGGCCTCTTGTTCAGGCCGCGCGTAGCGGACCGGCTCGGCCGCGAACCTGGTCCGACAGCCCGCCGAGCAGAAGTGCCAGCTCCGGCCGTCCCACTCGAAGCGATGCCGGGTTTCGTCGGGATTCACGCTCATGCCACAGACGGGATCGCGGACCATCTCGGTCTCCTGGAACTCGGGGTTTGCCTCGATGACCACGAGGCTGGACCTTCCAATGATAGGAAGGTCAAGAATGCCTTTTATAGCAGCCGCGACGTACGACGAACGCGGAGCCAAGAACGCAGTGTCAAGGCAGCGAGCTTGCCTCGGCGCCGAGGCCGCCACATGCTCGCGGTCGCACCCGTCGTTCAGTACCAACCACGGCTCACCGTGCCCGCCCTTGCTCCTCGCGACCCATCCAGCCCCTGCGCAAAGTCGAGGAGCTCACCCCGGCCGGTGCGTCGCCAGCCAGTCCTTCAAGGCGCGATCCATGCGCGTCTGCCAGCCGGCGCCGGTGGCGCGGAAGGCCGCGACCACCTCGGACGACAGGCGTATGGTGATGCGCTCTTTGGTCACGGCCGCCCGCGGCCGGCCCACGCGAGCCGTCGACGACGCCTGCGCCCATTCCTCGTCGGTGAGGGGCAGGGCGTCCGGGTCGGACAGCGCAGCCGCCGTGATCGCGGCGTCTTCCTCGGGGGTCGGCAGGATGGTTCCCCGCTTAAGCTTCGGCATAGCGTTTCACTTCTCGCATGTTGGCCTTGCGCAGACTGATGATGCGCCGGTCGTCGCTGCGGTCGACGAAGACCACGCAGTACAAGCGCAGGCCGATGTAGCCGAGACCCACCCTGCGCGGCTCTCCGTAGTCGCACCGCGTGTCGGGCCACGTCAGCGCCGACACCCACTCGAACGCGCCCGCGGCCGACAGCGACACACCGTGCTTGGCGAGGTTGGCGGCGTCCTTGGCGGGGTCGAACGTGATTTCCATGGCATTGTCGTATGTACAAAAATAGGGCGGTCAAGGGCCACGCCGGACCGGATCGGCCTGTCGCGGCCGAGGCGCCGCGGCGCAGAAGCCCTGGGGCTCCACGCCCAGGGCGGCGTTGAACTTGCTGGACATGTTCTGGAAGGCGATCAGGCCGGTGAGCTCGATGATCGCCTCCTCGCCGAAGTGCCGGCGCAGCGCCTCGAAGTGCTCAGGCCCCGGCCGGCGGTCGCTGTAGGTGACGGCTTCGGCGAAGCGCAGCGCGGCCTTCTCCCGGTCGCTGAACAGGGGGCTCGCTTCGAACTCGGCCAGAGCCTCGAGCTTGGGCGGTGCCACCCCGCGCTCGAGCACCAGCATCGAATTGATGTCGACGCAGAAGGCGCACCAGTTGATCTGGGAGACCCGTACGGTGACCAGGGCCCGCAGGGCGGGGTCGAGCGGCGAGCGGCGGCGGTCGAAGGCGCCGTAGAGCAGGGCCAGCGCGGCGAACACCCGCGGACTGCGCCCCCACAGCCGGGCCGGCTCCAGCACCGCGCCGTAGCGCCGCCGCTGGTTCCAGAAGAACAGGCGCACGTACCACGGGAAACGATGGTCTGCGGACGTTTCGATGACTGCCATGGCCTGCCTCGCCGGCGTTCTGTCGATCGACGATCACCGCCCTACAGCACCACCGGCTCGTCGGGCAGTTCGTCCGGGTTGATGCCGCGCGCGGGGAAATGCCGTACCAGGTGTCGCGTCACCGCCTGGATGCCACCGATCACGCCCTCCCCGAAGCGCGCCTGGCCGAAGGCGGTCTCCATACCGCGGCATATCCGCTCCCACTCCTCGGCGCCCACCTTCGCGTCGATCCCCCGGTCGGCGACGATTTCCACGTCGCGGTCCGCGAGCAGCAGATAGATCAAGACGCCGTTGTCGTGCTCGGTATCCCATACCCGCAGCTGCGAGAACACGTCGATGGCGCGTTCGCGCGCCGACTGTCCCCGGAACAGCGCTCGGCTGGGCAGCGCGCCTTCGACGGCGAAGCGGATCTCGCCGAGGTGCGTCGCTTCGCTCGCTCCGATCGCCTTCTCGATCGCGGCCAGGGTGTCGCGGGGAAAGGCCCGCCTGACCTGCCAGTCGGTCGTCAGCAGATGCCCGAGGATGCGTCCGATGTCCATCTCACCACCGTCCCGAAGCGCCGCCGCCACCGAAGCTGCCGCCACCGCCGCCGACGTCGCCACCGCCGAAGCCGCCGCGACGGCCGCCGCCGCCGTGCCAGCCGCCGTATCGGCCCAGTCCGCCGCCCAGCAAGGTGAACAGGAAGGCGAGCACGCCCGCGACCAGCGCGATGAACAGCGCGCCGGCGAACCACCAGGCGAGCAAGGCCATCGCCCCGCCGGCGGCGATCGCACCGGGAAGCCGGCCCAGCACGGCGCGCAGCATCCCGCCGACCACCAGCGCGAACACGAAAAGCACGGCACCGTACTCCTCGAACTCGGCGGTGCCGGCGGGCTTGCGCCTCGGCTGCGGCAGCGGCTCGCCGTCGATGACGCGGATCATGCGATCGATGCCGGCGGCGATGCCGCCGTAGAAATCCCCCTGCTCGAAGCGCGGCACGATGATCTCGCTGATGATGCGCTTGCTGGCGGCGTCGGTCAGCGCCCCTTCCAGGCCGTATCCCACCTCGATGCGCAGCGTCCGGTCGTCCTTGGCCACGACCAGCAGCGCGCCGTCGTCGACGTTCGCACGCCCCAGCTTCCACTGCTCGGCGACGCGCAGCGCGTATTGCTCGATCGGCTCGCGCCCGGTCGTGGGGACCAGCAGCACCGCGATCTGGCTGCCTTTCCGGGCTTCGAACGCCTGCAGCGTCCGTTCCAGCGCCGTCTTCTGCTCGTTGGTCAGCGTCGCCGTCCGGTCGGTGACGCGCGCGCTCAGGGGCGGGGCCGGAGTCTGCGCGCCGCCGATCAGCGGCCAGCCCAGCGCGAAGGCGAGCAGCAGCGCTCTGACCGCGGCGGTCGCCCTCACCGGCCGGCCCCCTGGGGCTGAGCCGGCGGCGTCCCGAAGTCCACCTTCGGTGCCCTGGAAAGCTCCGCTTCGTTCTCCACGGTGAAGTTGGGCTTGACCTTGAAGCCGAACGTCATCGCCGTCAGGTTGGAGGGGAACGACCGCACCGTGACGTTGTAGGCCTGCACCGCCTTGATGTAGCGGTTACGGGCCACCGCGATGCGGTTTTCGGTGCCCTCGAGCTGGGCCTGCAGGTCGCGGAAGTTGGCGTCGGACTTCAGCTGCGGGTAGTTTTCGGAGACCACCAGCAGTCGGGACAGGGCGCTCGACAGCTCCCGCTGCGCCGCCTGGAACTTCGCGAACGCCTCGGGATCGTCGATCAGTTCCGGGGTCGCCTGGATCGTGCCGACGCGCGAGCGTGCCTCGGTGACCCGCGTCAGTACTTCCTTTTCCTGGGTGGCGAAGCCCTTGACCGTGTTCACCAGGTTGGGAACCAGGTCGGCCCGGCGCTGGTACTGGTTCAGGACCTCGGACCAGCTCGACTTGATCTGCTCGTCTTCGGTCTGCAGCGTGTTGTAGCCGCAGCCGCCGAGGGTCAGCAACAGCAGCGTTGCCAGGCTTGCCAGTAGTCGACGCATCGGGTTCCTCCAACAGTGGCGACCGTGAACACGTTCACAATTTTGCGGGGCGCGCCCTCGGCGCTTCGTGGTAGCGCCGGCATGACGGCTGACGGGGTGGTTTCAACGTCTTCTGTTCCGGATTTCCCGGCGAACCGCGTCCTCGATCTCCCGTTCCGTGCGCGTCGATTGCCGCCATGTCAGCCAGCTCACCAGTACCGGGCAGACGAGCAGCAACAGCACCAGCGCCAAGGACCAGGGATCGAGGCCGTAACGATAAACCACGAAGGCGGCGATGGCCGCAGTCAGGACAGCACAGACGACGATGCAAGCCCACCGTTTCATGACGCTTCCCCGGCGTGCTACACGCCGATTCGCGTGCGCTTCAGCAGCGCCGAGTTGACCACCACCGACAGCGAGCTCAGCGCCATCGCAGCCGCAGCGATGATCGGGTTCAGGAAGCCCAGCGCCGCCACCGGAATGCCGGCGGTGTTGTAGACGAAGGCCCAGAACAGGTTCTGCTTGATCTTGAGCATGGTCGCCCGCGACAGTTGGATCGAGGCGACCACGTCGCGGACATCGTTCCTGATCAGGATGATGCCGCCGGTTTCCTTCGCGACATCGGATCCGGAACCGATCGCGATGCCGATATCGGCTGTCGCCAGCGCAGGCGCGTCGTTGACGCCGTCGCCGACCATGGCGACGATCTCGCCTTCGCCCTGGAGCTTGCGGATGATCCCCGCCTTGTCCTCGGGCAGCACTTCGGCGATCACGCGCTCGATGCCGACCAGCTTCGCGATCGCCTCGGCCGTGCGCCGGTTGTCGCCGGTCAGCAGCACGACCTTGATGGCGCGCGACTTCAGCGCGGCGATCGCCTCGCCGGCTTCCGGCTTCACGGTGTCGGCGACGGCGATGATGCCCAACAGTTCCTGGCCGCTGCCGACCAGCATCGCGGTCTTGCCCTCGGCCTCCAGGCGCTGCAGTTCGGCTTCCGCCCCCGGTATCGGGATATGCCGTTGCGCGAACAGCCGGCGGTTGCCGAGCAGCACGTCGACGCCGTCGATGCGGCCCTCGATGCCGTGGCCGGCGATGGCGGTGACGCCCGAGGCTTTCGGCAGCGCGATCGCCTGGTGCCGGGCGGCGCGCACGATGGCTTCGCCGAGCGGATGCTCGGAGCCGGCTTCGACCGCGGCGGCCAGCGCGAGCACCGCCTGCTCGTCGCGTCCGCCCAGCGCGATGACGTCGGTCACCTCGGGCTCGCCGCGGGTGATCGTGCCGGTCTTGTCGAACACGACCGTGCTGAGTTTTTCCGCGCGCTCGAGCACTTCACCGCCGCGGATCAGGATGCCGCCCTCGGCGCCCTTGCCGACACCGACCATCAGCGCCGCCGGGGTCGCGACGCCGAGCGCGCAGGGGCAGGAAATGATCAGCACCGCGATGAACGCCAGCAGTCCCTGCGGGAAATCGCCGGCCAGCCACCAGCCGACGAACGCCAGGAGCGCGACGCCGACTACCGCGGGGACGAAATAGGCCGTGACCTTGTCGGCCAAGCGCTGGATCTGGGCGGTGCTGGCCTGGGCCTCCTCGACCATCCTGATGATCTGGGCGAGCGCGGTGTCCTTGCCGATCCGCGTCGCGCGGAAGCTGAACAGCCCGGAGCGGTTCAAGGTGCCGCCGATCACCGCCGCACCCGGGCGCTTTTCGACCGGCATCGACTCGCCGGTCAGCATCGACTCGTCGACGGTGGACCGGCCTTCGATCACCTCGCCGTCGGTCGGGATCTTTTCGCCAGGTTTCACCACTACGGTTTCGCCGACCATGATGCTCTCGGCCGGAATCTCTTCCTCGATGCCGTTGCGGACCACGTGCGCCGTCGCCGGCTTGAGGTCCAGCAGCCGGCGCACCGCCGCCGAGGACTTCTTCTTGATGATCTCCTCCATGTACTTGCCGAGCAGCACGAAGGCGATGATCACCGCCGAGACTTCGAAATAGACGTCGCGCTCCTCGACCTCGACGGGCAGTGCCTCGGGGAAGAACAGCACCGCGACGCTGTAGAAATACGCGACCGAGGTGCCGAGCGCGATCAGGAAGTCCATGTTGATGTTGCGCGTCCGGACGGCGTTCCACGCTCCCTTGTAGAAGCTCCAGCCGCCGATGAACTGCACCGGCGTCACCAGCAGGAACAGCCACACCCCCCAGGTGAACCAGGGCAGGGCCGAGACCGGCACCCAGGTCAGCAGGGTCGCACCGGTCGCCAGCCCTAGGAAGGCGCCGGCGCGCAGGATGGCCAGCGCCAGCACGCCGGTGAGCGCGATCGCCACCCGCGTCTGCATCTTCTCGAGCTCGGTTTCCGGCGATTCGAAGGTGCGCAGGCAGGTTTCGCTGCAGAAGTAATAGCTGCGGCCGCCCCGCTCGGTCTTCAGCGCCGTGGCCTTGTCGACCAGCATGCCGCAGATCGGATCCTTGGCCTTCTCGCCGCGGGCGGCCGCCGAAGCCGGCTCGACGCTCATCGCCGAGGCGGGGGGATGGGCATGGTGGCCATGCGTTCCCTCGGCGGCCCTCGCTGTCGTCGCCTCGATCGACTTCAGATCGTACTTCTGCGGTGCCGCTGCGAACTGCTGCTGGCAGCGCGTCGAGCAGAACCAGAATTCGCGCCCCGCGTGCACCGCGCTGGCGGCCGCCGTCCGGGTGTCGACGCTCATGCCGCAGACCGGGTCGATCACTTTGG
>JBDHRG010000188.1:0-7257 GCA_039807445.1 Candidatus Competibacteraceae bacterium | reverse complement strand
GGCTGAACCTGATCACCGGCGACAACGGCCTGGGCAAGAGCTTCCTGCTCGACCTGGCGTGGTGGGCGCTGACCCGCCGCTGGCCGGCCGAGCTGAACCGCGCGCTGACCAGCGGGAGCATGGCGCGCCCGAACGGCCCGGCCCAAGCGAGCATCGAGTTCTCGGTCACCGGCAAGAGCAGGCCGGTCGGCTACACGAGCAGGTTTTCGCCGAAGGAGCAGGCGTGGACCGGCAAGGCCGGCCGGCCCGCCAACCCGGGGCTGGTCCTGTACGCGATGGCCGACGGCGGCTTCGCGGCCTGGGATCCGGCCCGCAACTACTGGCTCAAGAAGGGCAACGTCGACGTCCAGGAGCGCGTTCCCGCCTACGTGTTCAGCCCGCGGGACGTCTGGGACGGCCTCGTCGACGACGAGCGCGGCTTGCTGTGCAACGGGCTGGTCGTCGACTGGGCCGGCTGGCAGAAGGAGAACGGCGAAGCCTACGCGCGGCTGGTATCGGTGCTGAAGGCGCTGTCGCCTGCCGAGGGAGAGACGATCGTTCCCGGCGAGCTCAAGCGCATCAGCCTCGACGACCCGCGCGACATCCCCACGCTGAAGATGCCCTACGGCCAGGCGGTGCCGGTGCTGCACGCCTCGAGCGGCATGCGGCGGATCATCGCGCTGGCCTACCTGTTGGTGTGGTGCTGGCAGGAGCACGTCAAGGCCAGCGAACTGCTCGGCCAGGCCACGACACCGCAGCTGGTGTTCCTGATCGACGAGATCGAAGCCCATCTGCACCCGCGCTGGCAGCGCTCGGTCATCGGCGCTCTGCTCGATGTCGTCACCGCGCTGGCACCGGAAGCGCAGGTGCAGATCATCGCGGCGACGCATTCGCCGCTGGTGCTGGCGTCGGTGGAGCCGCGCTTCGATGCCGCGCGCGATGCGTGGTTCGACCTCGATCTGGTGGGCGGCGCAGCGCAGGCGCCGGCCACCGTGCGCTTGCGGAAGCGTCCGTTCGTGCGCCATGGCGAGGTGTCGCAGTGGCTGATGAGCGAAGCCTTCGATCTGGGCAGCGCCCGCTCGCTCGAGGCCGAACGGCTGCTGCAGAAGGCCGCGCTGGTGCTGAGCGACGAAAGCTTCGACGCCGCGCAGGCACAGACGCTCGACGCCGAGCTGCGGCAGGTGCTCGGCGACACCGATCCGTTCTGGATACGCTGGCGCTTCGTCGGCGAGAAGCGGGGGTGGCTGGTGTGATGCACGTCGCTCCCCAGCCCGAACCGGCCGGGTTCGATGCCGCCGTCCGTCGGCCAGGGCGGCGCTGGCTCCAGCGACAGGCGATTCCCCTGAACGCCCCACCCCCGGAAGGCGTCGCGTTTCCGCCCCACTGGCGGCGCTGCCTCGACGATCTGCACCGCAGCTACCGGGGCGTGTGCGCATACCTCTGCATCTTCTTCGAGCGGGTCGGCGGCGGGGTGTCGGTCGATCACTTCGTCGCCAAATCGAGGGATGCCGGCCTGGCCTACGAGTGGGGCAACTACCGGCTGGCGTGCTCGACGATGAACAGCCGTAAGCGCGATTTCGACGAGGTGCTGGATCCGTTCGAGGTCGTGGACGGCTGGTTCCATCTGGAACTGGTGACGGGTCGGCTCTATCCCGATCCGACGCTGCCGGCTGCGTGGCGTCTGGCGGTGAGCGACACGATCGCGCGGCTCGGGCTCGACGACCCCGCCTGCCGCGAACTGCGCGCGCGGCGCTACCAGGAGTATCTGGAGTTCGGCCTGCCGGCCGATTACCTGCGACGGCAATCGCCGCTGGTCTGGTCGGAAGCGGCACGCCAGGGCTTGCTGCGCTGAGCCGCCGTTGCGGAGCCGCCGGGCGCCGCTCTATGGTGAAGCCGGATTTCGCCCCGAGAGCTGCCATGCGGACCCAGCGGATCGACCCCGAGACCGAGCGTGCGGTGCGAGCCTTCCTCGAGCGGATCGCGCGCGAGTACGAGGTGAGCGGCGCGATCCTGTTCGGCAGCCGTGCCCGCCGGACCCATCGGGCCGACAGCGATGCCGATGTGGCCGTGCTGCTGCGCGGCCGGCCGGGCGAGTTCGTCGCGACGAAGCTGGCGATAGCCGACATCGCCTACGACGTGCTGCTGGAAACCGGCATCCGGGTACAGGCCCTGCCGATCTGGGACGAGGAGTGGACGCATCCCGAGACGTACTCGAACCCGCGCCTGTTGCACGACATCGCGCATGAGGGGGTGCGCCTGTGAACGCCCGTGAGCTCATGCGCAAGGCCGAGCGTGCCGCGGCAAACGAAGGCAGCTTTCATCGCGACGAACTCAGGGAGCTGCGCACCGACTTCGTGCTCGCCAACCCGCCGTTCGACATCGCGGACTGGGGCGGCGAGCGGCTGCGCGAAAACGTGCGCTGGGCTTTCGGGGCGCCGCCGGTCGGCGACGCCAACTTCGCCTGGCTGCAGCACATCCTCCACGAGCTGATGTCCGGCGGGATCCGGCTGAAGGATGCCGAGAAGATGGTGGGAGCCGCCCGATGAGCGCGAATCTGCTACCGCCACGCATCGAGAGCCTGCGGATCAGGAACTACCGCGCGCTGCGGGACGTTCACCTGGACGAGCTGACGCCGCTGACCGTGCTGCTCGGGCCGAACGGCAGCGGCAAGTCGACGGTGTTCGACGTGTTCGCCTTCCTGTCGGAGTGCTTCAGCGAGGGCCTGCGCAAGGCCTGGGACCGGCGCGGGCGCTTCCGCGAGCTGCGCAGCCGCGACTGCGACGGCCCGATCCTGATCGAGATCAAGTACCGCGAGCATCCCGGTGCCTACCTGATCACCTACCACCTCGAGATCGAGGAGCAGCCGCGCGGGCCAGTGGTCAAGCGCGAGTTCCTGCGCTGGAAGCGCGGCCACCCGGCGGCGCCGTTCATGTTCCTGACCTACGGCTACGGCGAGGGCGAGGTCGTGACGGGCGAATCGCCCGAACCGAGCGATACGCGCATCAGCAAGCCGCTGTCGGGCCCGGACGTCCTGGCCGTCAGCACGCTCGGTCAGCTGGCCGAGAACCCGCGCGTGATCGCGCTGCGCGAATTCGTGACCGGCTGGCACCTGTCGTATCTGTCGGCCGACGCCACCCGTGGCAAGCCGGAGGCCGGCGCCGAAGAGCGCCTCTCGCAGACCGGCGACAACCTGCCGAACGTCATCCAGTACCTGAGCGAGCAGCACCCGCAGCGGCTGGAGCAGGTCTTCGCGGCGCTGCGCCGGCGCATCCCCCGGCTCGAACGGGTGGAGGCGGCAGCGCTCGCCGACGGCAGCCTGCTGCTGATGGTCAAGGACGCGCCGTTCTCGTCGCCGGTGCTGTCGCGCTTCGCCTCCGACGGCACCCTCAAGCTGCTGGCCTACCTGACCGTGCTGTACGACCCGGCGCCGCCGAAGCTGATCGGCATCGAGGAGCCGGAGAACTATCTGCACCCGCGCCTGCTGCCCGAGCTGGCCGAGGAGTGCGCGCAGGCGGCCGAGCGCTCGCAGCTGGTCGTGACCACGCACTCGCCGTTCTTCGTCGACGCGCTCGCGCCTGAGCAGGTGTGGGTGCTGCACCGTGGCGCCGACGGCTACACCCGCGCCCGGCGCGTGTCGGACATGCCCGGCATCGCCGATTTCATGAGGCACGGCGCGCGGCTCGGCGAGCTGTGGATGGAGGGGCACTTCGACGTCGGCGATCCGCTGTCGATGGACGAGGGCGAGTGAATGGACCTGGAAGTCCTGGTCGAGGAGCCCTCGGCCGAGGCGGCGCTGAAGCACATCCTGCCGAAGATCGTCGGCGGTCGAGCCCGCTTCAAGGTCGTCAACCTCGGCAGCAAGTCGCAGCTACTCGAGAAGCTGCCGCAGCGCCTCGCCGCTTACCGCGACCGCATCCGTCGGGGCGAAGCGATCAAGGTGCTGGTGCTGGTCGACCGTGACGACGACGATTGCGAGGCGCTGAAGCGTCGGCTCGAGCTCGTCGCCCGCGATGTCGGCCTCGCCACCCGAACCAGGCCGGGACCGGGCGGAGGCTTCCACGTCGTCAACCGCATCGCCGTCGAGGAGCTCGAAGCTTGGTTCATCGGCGATCCCGCCGCACTGCGCGCCGCGTTCGGCGGTCTGCCGGCGATCGGCGCGAGCGGGATCTTCCGCAACCCCGACAACGTCGGCGGCGGCACCTGGGAGGCGCTGCACAGGTTCCTGAAGCAGCACGGCATCTACAAGAGCAGTTATCCGAAGATCGAAACAGCCAACCGGATCGCCCCGCATTTGGACCGGGCCCGGAACCGCTCGGCCAGCTTCCGGGCGTTCTGCGATGGCGTGGAGGCCTTGCTGGCCTGAGGTGGTAGTTTCGGGTTCCAGGACGTCTACGACTGGGCTGGCGAGCTGCGCACGGTGGACGTCGCCAAGGGTGATATGCGTTTTTGCACCTGGATCCGCGTCGAGCCGGAAGCCCGACGCCTGTTCGGCCAGCTCGAGCGCGAAAAGCGGCATTCGACCGGCCCCGCACGCGATGCGCGGCCGGCCGGTGCCAGGTCGTCGGCATCGGCGCGCGTGCGCCCTCTCCTGAGCGATTTCATCGCACCTGCAGGCACGCCGCTAAAGTTCGCCCGTCCGCGGCCGACATGTACTGTCGGAGGTCGTGCCCGGCATCGTCGTATCGGAGCCGATGCCGGAGGTGGCGCTGCGGGCGCCGCGCTCGACCGAATCGGATCGTCAGGACACAGGGGGACGCCATGTCCGAAACACTGCAGCGGCTGATCCGCATGCTCGACCACATCCCGATGGCGCCGCGCAAGATCACGGCGCGGACGCTCGTGGAGCGCCCCTGGAGGGGCTCGGCTACGACGTTAGCGAGCGCACCGTGCAGCGCGACCTGAACAAGCTCAAGGACGGTTTCTTCCTGGCGAGCGACGGCGCTTCGCCGCAGGGCTGGAGCCGCGAGCGCGCGGTGCGTGCGATCGACGTCCCGCACCTCGATCCGACCACGGCGCTGACCTTCAAGCTGGTCGAGGCGCACCTGGGGTCGCTGTTGCCGCCTTCGGTGCTGAAGGCGCTCGACCCGTTCCTGCAGCGCGCCGATGCCGTGCTCGCCGGCGCCGCGCGTGACGGGCTGGCGCGCTGGACGGACGAGGTGCGCGTGCTCGGCCGCGGCCAGCCGCTGCGGGCGCCGGCGATCGACGCGGCGGTGCTCGAGGGGGTCTACACCGCGCTGCTCGAGGGGCGGCAGCTCGGCGCCGAGTACCGCGCGCGCCATCGCGGCGGCGCGCTGAACGCCTATACTGCTGAACCCGCTCGGGCTGGTGCTGCGCGAGCCGCTGATCTACCTGGTCGCGACCGCCGAGGGCAAGGAGGGGGTGCGCCAGTTCGCGCTGCACCGCTTCGAGGCGGTCGAGGTGCTCGACGCGGCGCGGCGGGAGCCGGCAGGCTTCGAGCTCGACGCCTACATCGCCGCGGGCCACTTCGGCTGGCGCGAGGGCGAGCCGATCGCGCTCGAGCTGCGCCTCGGGCAGGGCGTGGCCGAACACCTGCGCGAAGCCCCGCTCGCCGCCGACCAGCGCCTCGGCGAACACATCGACGCACACGGCCGGCTCGGCCTGCGCGCGACCGTGCCCGACACCCAGCAGCTGCGCTGGTGACTGCTCGGCTTCGGCGAGCAGGTCGAAGTGCTGGCGCCGGCGGGGAGCACGACGCGTTGAGTGTCGCCACGCTCCGAACGGGCGGGTTTTCGGCTGGTTTGAAAAGCCTGATGTGAACGGCTGGAGCTCGAGGCGACCCGTTCGCGCATGCAGGTCACCAAGGAAAACAGATTCGCCGCTTGCTGGATCTGGGCCTGATCGAGATGACCCTGCCGGACAAGCCGCAGAGCCGTTTGCAGAAATACCGGCTGACCGAAGCAGGGTATGTGGACCTCGAGCGGACTCATGCGCCGACGCCTCCGGAATGAGCCAGCCGCCGCCCTGGCGGAGCCGCCGGGGACCGCTCCTCGATAGTGAAAGCCGGCTTTCGCCCTGAGAGCTGCCGTGCGAACCCAGCGGATCAGCGCCGATACCGTTGGTATGAACTCTCCATGCGCAGGGCCGAGCGTGCCGCAGCATCCGCGGTGTCGTGCGACATCAATGGCTCCGCTCGGAGCCCAGCGCCAGCAGCCGTTCGGCGAGGATCGCGGCGTCGACCGGCCAGCAGGCCGGCGGGCGCGGGTGGTGGGCGGGCTCGCGCGCTTCGAGCGGACGGCAGCTCGCGAGCGCGCTGCGCCAGTCGGCGGGCAGCGCGTCGGCGCCGTGGAAGGCGCCGAGCAGCGCGAGCGCGGCGTCGAGCGCGACGCGCAGGTGCTCGCGGTAGCGGCCGGAAAAGCGGGGGAGGGACATCCTGTGGCTCCTGGGTTCGTTTACGGCGTTGGCGGGGCGGCGGCCGGGTTCCGGGGAGATATCGGCCGCGCGCCGGCACGGCTTCAGCTCACGAAGCCGATCGGCGTGCGTCCGCGCTGCGGGTCGCGCACGGCGAGCTCGGCTTCGAGCAGTGCGAGCAGGCGCTCGGGCGCTGGGCGCTCGTCGAACAGGCGCGTCTGACGCGTGACGGTGGCGAAGTCGCCGGCGGTCAGCCCGCCCAACCGGGCCAGCGCAGCCGTCCAGTCCTCGGTCGGGCCGGGCTTGGCGCCGCGGCTGCGCAGCAGCTCGGCGAACAGGCGCGCGGCCTGCTCGGGGCTCAGCGGCGCGAAGCGGATCTTGCGGTCGAAGCGGCGCATCACCGCCTCGTCGAGGCGCTCGATCAGGTTGGTCGCGCACACCAGCACGCCGTCGAAGCGCTCCATCTGCACCAGCAGCTCGTTGACCTGGCTGACTTCCCAGGGGCGCTGCGCGGTGCGGCGCGACTGCAGCAGCGAGTCGGCCTCGTCGAGCAGCAGCACCGCCCGCCGTTCGCGCGCCTCGGCGAAGGCGGCGGCGAGCGCCTTTTCGGTGCCGCCGACGTACTTGTCGAGCAGGTCCGAGGCCTGCTTGCGCAGCAAGGGCCTGCCGAGCGCCTGCGCCAGGTGCGCGGCGAAGGCCGACTTGCCGGTGCCGGGCGGGCCGTACAGGCACAGCCGGCCCTCGCCGTGGCGGCGCAGGCCGGCGATCAGCCGCGGCAGCTCGACGTCGGCGTTGACCAGTGCCAGGTCGTAGCCGGGTTCGGCGGCGCGCCGTGCCGGCGGCAGCTCGGCATCGGCGCAGCGCAGCGCGTGGCCGAGCACGCGCTCGAGGCGGGCCTCGTTGCTCGCC
>JBDHRG010000187.1:0-7308 GCA_039807445.1 Candidatus Competibacteraceae bacterium | reverse complement strand
GGTCGCCGCAGGCCCGCATCAATCCTGCGCATAGCGGATGCCGACGATCCAATACCTCGCCTCGCCCTGCGGCAAGGCCACGCGGACCTCGTCGCCTTCCTGCTTTTTCAGCAGCGCGCGCGCCATCGGCGAGTCGACGCTGATCCATTGCTGCTGCGGCTCGAGCTCGTCGGGGCCGACGATGCGCAGTTCGGTCAGCGCGCCGGCCTCGTCCTCGAGCTCGACCCAGGCGCCGAAGTACACGCGGGCGGTGTCTTCGGGCACGCGGTCGACCACCTGCAGCACGTCGAGGCGCTTGGCGAGGAAGCGCACACGGCGGTCGATCTCGCGCAGCATCTTCTTGCCGTAGATGTACTCGGCGTTCTCCGAGCGGTCGCCGAGCGCGGCGGCTTCCGACACCGCGCGCGTGACCTCGGGGCGCCTGACCTTCCACAGGTGCTGCAGCTCGGCGTTCAGGCGCTCGTAGCCTGCGCGCGTGATGTACGGCGAGCCCGGCGGGGACGAAGGGCGGAAGCGGGACATGCGGTTTCCTCGGTGCGGTTCGCGGCCGGCAGCGCCGCCCGGCCGACGCTGCGCTGCCTTGACCGGGCGGAGTGCGGCGCGCGGCTTATTCTGGCATAACCATCGCCCGCGACTCCCGCGATGCCCACAGCCAGGAGCCCGTACCCGTGATCGCCCGCCTGAGCGCCACGCTGCTCGCCGCCATGCTGCTTTTCACCGCCGCACCGGCGCGCGCCGACCCGCCGCCGCCCGTCGCCGCGGCTTCCGATCTCAAGTTCGCGCTCGAGGAGGCCGCGGCGCAGTTCGAGCACGACACCGGCAAGGCGGTGAAGCTGGTGTTCGGTTCCAGCGGCAACTTCGCCCGCCAGATCGAGCAGGGCGCGCCGTTCGAGCTGTTGCTGTCGGCCGACGAGGGCTACGTGCTCGCGCTCGCCGGCAAGGGGCTGATGCGCGACCAAGGCGTGCTGTACGCGATCGGCCGCATCGCACTGTTCGCGCCGCACGGCTCGCCGCTCGACCCGGCGGCCGGACTCGATGCGCTGCGCGGCGTGCTCGCCCGCGGGCAGCTCACCAGGTTCGCGATCGCCAATCCCGAGCACGCCCCCTATGGCCGTGCCGCCGTCGAGGCGCTGCGCCATGCCGGGCTGTGGGACGCCGTGCAGCCCAGGCTGGTGCTCGGCGAGAATGCGACGCAGGCGGCGCAGTACGCGGCCTCGGGCTCGACCGAGGGCGGCATCGTGCCGTATTCGCTGGCGCTGTCGACGAACTTCCGCGACCGCGGCCGCTACGCGCTGCTGCCGGCCGAATGGCACGCGCCGCTGCGCCAGCGCATGGCGCTGACCCGGGGCGCCGGCCCGACCGCGCGGGCCTTCTACGACTGGCTGCAGCAGCCGGCGGCGCGCGCGATCTTCGCCCGCCACGGCTTCGAACTGCCCGAAGCGGGGGCGCGCTGAGCATGGACTGGCAGGCGCTGCGGCTGTCGATCGCGCTGGCCTCGTGGACGCTGGCCGCGCTGCTGCCGCTCGGGCTGCTGCTCGCGCGCCTCTTGGCTTACCGGCGCTTCCGCGGGCAGGGCTGGGTCGAGGCCCTGCTCGCGCTGCCGCTGGTGCTGCCGCCGACGGTGATCGGCTTCTACCTGCTCGAAGGCTTCGGCGCCGCGTCGGGCTTCGGCCGCGCCTGGGAGGCGCTGTTCGGCCACCGCCTGGTGTTCACCTTCGAGGGCCTGGTGCTGGCTTCGATCCTGGTCAACGTGCCCTTCGCGGTGCAGCCGATGCAGCGCGCCTTCGAGGCGATCCCGCGCGAGGTGCGCGAGGCGGCCGCGTGCTGCGGCATGGGCCGCTGGCGCATCGTCACCCGCATCGAGCTGCCGCTGGCCTGGCCGGGCATCCTGACCGCGCTGGTGCTGGTGTTCGCGCACACCCTCGGCGAGTTCGGCGTGGTGCTGATGGTCGGCGGCAGCATCCCGGGAGAGACCAGGACCATCGCGATCGCGATCTACGACCGCGTGCAAGCCTTCGACGACGCCGCCGCCGGGCGCATGTCGGCGCTGCTGCTGGCGATTTCGCTCGTCACCATCGCCGCGAGCTATGCGCTGACGCGGCGCCTCGGGCGGCGCGATGGCTGAAGGGCTGTCGGTCAGGCTGCGCCAGCGCGCGCCGATTCCGCTCGAGGTCGCACTCGAGGTGGCGCCGGGCGAACTGCTGGCGCTGGTCGGCCCCTCGGGCAGCGGCAAGTCTTCGGTGCTGCGCGCGATCGCCGGGCTGCTGCGCCCGCGCGAAGGCCGCATCGCCTGCGCCGGCGAAACCTGGCTCGACGCCGGTGCCGGCCTGTCGCTGCCGCCGCAGCGCCGCCGCGTCGGCTTCGTGTTCCAGCACTACGCGCTGTTCCCGCACATGAGCGCGCTCGACAACGTCGCGGCGGCGCTCGGGCACTGGCCGCAGGCCGGGCGCGCGGCGCGGGCGCGCGAATGGCTCGCGCGCGTCCACCTGGCCGGGCTCGAGGAGCGCAAGCCGGTACGGCTGTCGGGCGGCCAGCAGCAGCGCGTCGCGGTGGCGCGTGCGCTGGCCGGCGAGCCGCGCGCGCTGCTGCTCGACGAGCCGTTCTCGGCGGTCGACCAGGTCACGCGGCGCAAGCTGTACCGCGAGCTCGCCGAGCTGCGGCGCACGCTGCCGATCCCGCAGATCCTGGTGACGCACGACCTCGACGAAGCCGCACTGCTCGCCGACCGCATCGCGGTGCTGCACCACGGCCGCACGCTGCAGACCGGGCCGCCAGCGGAGCTGCTCGCGCGCCCGGCGAGCCCGCTGGTCGCGCGCCTGCTCGACCAGCGCAACCTGTTCGAGGGCACGGTGCTCGGCCACGAACCGGAGCGCACCTGGATCGCCTGGGCCGGCCGGCGGCTCGAGGCGCGCCCGGCGCCGGGCTTCGCCCCCGGCGCCCGGGTCGCCTGGCTGATTCCCGAGGCGCAGGTGCGCCTGCTGCGCCGCGATCCGCCCGGCGGTCGGCGGCCGCGCGACAACGTCGTCACCGGCACCGTGGTCGAGATGCTCGCCCTGGGCGGGCGGGTGCAAGTCACGCTGGCGCCCGACGGGCGCGCCGAAGCTCCGCCGATCGCCTTCTCGGTGGCTGCGCACATCATCGGCCGCGAAGGCATCGCGCCGGGCGCGGAGCTGCGCCTGTCGCTGCTCGCCGCGGGGCTGCACCTGATGCCGCCCGAGCCGGCTTGACGCTGGCGGCGGGCTGCGCGTAAAACCGGCTTCCCCCTTTTCGAGCTCCGAGCCTTCAGCGCCAGGATCCGTCCCATGCACACGACCCAGATCGAAAACGTCAACGTCAGCTCGGTCGAGATGCTGCTGACGCCCGAGGAACTGCACAAGCGCCTGCCGCTGACCGCCGCCGCGCGCGACGCCGTGCTCGCCGGCCGCGAGACGATCGAGAACATCCTCGACCGCAAGGACCCTCGGCTGTTCGTGGTCGTCGGCCCCTGCTCGATCCACGACCCGAAGGCGGCGCTCGAGTACGCGGCGCGGCTGAAGGCGCTGGCCGCCGAGGTCGGGGACACGCTGGTGCTGGTGATGCGCGTCTACTTCGAGAAGCCGCGCACCACCACCGGCTGGAAGGGGCTGATCAACGACCCCGACATGAACGACTCGTTCAACATCCAGAAGGGGCTCGCCACCGCGCGCAAGCTGCTGCTCGACGTCGCCGAGCTGGGGCTGCCGGCCGGCACCGAGGCGCTCGACCCGATCAGCCCGCAGTACCTGCACGATTTGGTGACCTGGACCGCGATCGGCGCGCGCACCACCGAGTCGCAGACGCACCGCGAGATGTCCTCGGGGCTGTCGACCCCGGTCGGCTTCAAGAACGGCACCGACGGCAGCCTCAGCGTTGCGATCAACGCACTGCTGTCGGTGTCGAGCCCGCACAGCTTCCTCGGCATCGACCCCAAGGGCCAGTGCGCGATCATCCGCACGCGCGGCAACCCCTACGGCCACGTCGTGCTCAGAGGCGGCGCCAAGCCGAATTACGACTCGGTGACGATCGCGCTGTGCGAGCAGGAGCTCGCCCGGCACAAGCTGCCGGCCAACATCGTCGTCGACTGCAGCCACGGCAATTCGAACAAGAACCACGAGCTGCAGCCGCTGGTGCTGCACGACATCGTCAACCAGATCGTCGAGGGCAACCGCTCGATCGTCGGCGTGATGATCGAAAGCAACCTGAACGCCGGCAACCAGCCGATCCCCGACGACCTGGGTGCGCTGAAGTACGGCGTGTCGGTGACCGACGCCTGCGTCGGCTGGGACGCGACCGTGGCGATGCTGCGCGAGGCGCATGCGCGGCTCAAGGACGTGCTGGCGAAACGGCTGCAGGGCTGAACGCAGCCCCGCTTCACACCTTGGTAGTGATTCATTTACGCGCGCTCAGCGCATCTGGCACAGCAGTTCCAGCGTGCAGATGCGGTTGAAGACGTCCGGATCGCGCACCCGCTCGGGCACGAACAGCGCGCGCATCGTCGGCAGCCGCAGGTCGACGACGCTGCGCAGCGCCTCGGCGTCGAGCCCGTGCGGCGGCGCGAGCCGCGACAGGCGCTGCTGCACGCGGTAGCTGTAGCGGCGCAGCCAGGCCGGGCGCAGCAGCGTGGTGGCCATCTTCAGCCGGTAGCGCAGCGGCGCCGGCTCGGCCGGCGCGAAGCCGTAGCTGGTCGGGTGCCGGGCCAGCCCCGGGTGCGCGGACCCGATCAGCCGCGCCTCGAGGCGGCCGTGGTCCTTGTAGCGGATCGGCACCGCCGCAGTCCCGGCGAACACTTCCGCTTCCATGAACGGGAACAGCGTGCGGCCGAAGCGCTGGTTGAGGCCGACGTCGCGCCCGGTCCAGTAGCGCCCGCGGTGCAGCGGATACAGCGCCTCGACCTGCACGCGCGCCAGGGGCCTGTCGTCGGCGCCGATCGCCTGGCGCAGATCGTCGACCATCGCGTCTTCGTAGCGCGCCACCGAGAACGCCCCGGTGCAGGCCTCGGGCGCATAGCGCGAGTAGAAGCTCCAGACGAGGTCGCGCAGGCGGTAGCCGTCCCGCTGCGGCAGGTAGAAGAAGTTGCGGAACACTTCGCCGAGCGAGCCGTTCAGCACCGCGGTATCGCCGGCCGCGCGCTGCAGGCGGTCGAGCGCGTCGGCGCCATCGTCGAACAGCCCGTCGGTCTTCCAGCCGTCGAAGACGAAGTAGGCGCGCACGGCGTTCTCGGCCGGGTCGCCGTCGCCGAGCCGCGCCTTGTCGACGTGCTCGAGCGCGAGCCCTTCGGCGGTGGCGATCGCCTGCGCGATGCGCACGTCATCGTCGCCGGCGTCGCCGTACACGAACAGCTGCGGATCGAGCCCGGCCTCGAGCAGCAGCGCCAGCATCAGCCGCGAATCGAAGCCGCCCGACAGCGCCGAGCGGAAGCGCCCGCCGTTGCGCGCGTAGACGCCGAACAGCGCGCGCAGCCTGCACGCGTAGCGCTCGACGGTGGCTTCGAAGTCCGCCGGCCCCTCCGCCGCCGCGGGCGCGAGCGGCGCGCGCGCCAGCACGCGCGCGGGCCCCTCGCCGAGCTCGACCATCTGGCCGAAGCGCCACATGCGGATTTCGCGGAACAGGGTCTTGTCGCCGAACACCGCGCCGTTCCAGGCGTATTCGTACGCGCCCTGCGGGTCGAGCGACAAGGCGGGCACGCTGCGGTGCGGCACGATGAACGAACTCGACACCAGCCCGTGGTCCGGCGAGTGGTAGACCTTGTACGCCCCCAGCGCATCGTTGGCGAGCCACAGCCGCCCGCCGCGGCCGAGCAGCACGGCGTAGTGGCCGCGGCATTCGGCCCAGGGGAAGCTGCCGCCGTCGAAGCCATCGAGCAGCGCGCTCAGCGCCTCGACCCCGCCCTGGCCGCGAAAGAACAAGGTGCCCGTGCACGCCGCGAAACTGCCGTCGGTGCGCTGCACCACGCACGGGGGCACGCCGTTGAGCTTGCCGAACACGAGCGCCTCGTGCCGCGCGCCGGCGAGCCGTACCGGCCGGCCGAAGCCCTGTGCCTCGAGCTCGCCGAGCAGGTGCGCCGACGGCGCCGCCGGATGGTCCCGGCGGAAAAGCGCGAACAGTCCCATCCCCCAGTGTCTCCTCGGGTGTTGCAGCCGTATTCAGGCGCGGCGGCGCAGCGCCGCGTCGAGCTCGCGCAGGCGCTCGGGCGTGCCGATGTCGCGCCATTCGCCGCGGTGATGCTCGCCGGAAACCCGCGCCGCGGCCATCGCCCGGCGCAGCAGCGGCGCCAGCGGGAAGCGCCCCGGCGCGCAGTTGGCGAACAGCGCCGGGCTCAGCACCGCGATGCCGCTGTAGGTCAGCCGCGACGCGCCACCCTCGGCGACGCGCCCGGCCCCGTCGAGCGCGAAGTCGCCGCGCGGGTGCTGCGGCGGGTTGTCGACCAGCACCAGGTGCGCGAGATCGCCGTCGGCGAGCACACCGTGCAGCCGCGCGAAGTCGACGTCGGTCCAGACGTCGCCGTTGACCAGCACGAACGGCGCATCGCCCAGCAGCGGCAGCGCGCGGTGGATGCCGCCGCCGGTCTCGAGCGCCTCGGGCGGCTCGGACGACCAGGCGATCGTCACGCCGAGGCGGGCGCCGTCGCCGAGTCGCGCCGGCAGCATCGCGCCGAGGTGGCCGGTGTTGATCACCAGCTCGGTGAAGCCGGCTTCGCGCAGGCGCGCGAGCTGGTGCTCGATCAGCGCCCGCCCCGCCACCTCGAGCAGCGGCTTGGGGCAGGCATCGGTCAAGGGGCGCATGCGTTCGCCGCGCCCGGCGGCGAGGATCATCGCCTTCACGCCGCGGCCCCCGCGCGCGCCGCGAGCGCATCGAACAGCGCCGCCAGCGGCGCGAGCTCGCGGTAGCGGGCCGTGACCGTGCGCGCATAGCCGATGAAGCGCGGCGTGTCGGCCAGGTAGCGGGGCTTGCCGTCGCGGTAGTGCAGCCGCGCGAACAGGCCGAGGATCTTCAGGTGGCGCTGCAGCCCGATCCAGTCGGCGGCGCGGCGGAATTTCGCCCACCCGCCGACCGGTAAGCCCGCGGCGGCGGCGCGCGCATGGTAGCGCCGCAGCCAGCCTTCGACCCGCGCCTCGGGCCAGGACAGGAAGGCGTCGCGCAGCAGCGCGATCGCATCGTAGGCGATCGGCCCGAGCACCGCGTCCTGGAAGTCGAGCACGCCGGGGTTGTCCCGCTCGCAGACCATCAGGTTGCGCGGCATGTAGTCGCGGTGCATGTACACCTGCGGCTGCGCCAGCGCGCTGTCTTCGA
>JBDHRG010000186.1:0-7319 GCA_039807445.1 Candidatus Competibacteraceae bacterium | reverse complement strand
AGGCGCGAGATGTGCACCGCGTAGCCGGTCTTGACGATGTTGATGATCTGCTTGGTGTCGCCGTCGACCAGCGCGATCTCGCCCGAGTCGCGCAGCGTCACCGAGAACACGTTGTCGACGTTGAAGGCGTTCATCTTCTTCGTCGGCCGCTGCTCGGGCGGGATGATCACCTTCCAGGTGTCCTTCATCTCCTTCATGCCGTATTCGGGCGGAGTGGGCGGCTCGTGCTGCAGGAAGCGGGCCATGGCGTCCACCTGCTGCTCGCTGAGCAGGCCCGAAGTGCCCCAGTTCGGCATGCCGGCCGGCGAGCCGTAGTTGATGAACACCTTCAGGAAATCGGAGCCGCGCGCACGGGTGATGTCGGGGGTCAAGGGCTTGCCGGTCGCACCCTTGCGCAGCACCCCGTGGCAGCCGGCGCAGCGCTCGAAGTAGATGTTCTTGGCCTGGGCGAATTCTTCGGCGGTCATCGGCGGCGCGCCTTCGCTGATGATCATCTGGCCGCCCTGCTCGGCGCTGATGCCGCTCGGCGAGCCCATGTAGCGCATGCCGCCGGGCGTGGTGCCGGGGTGGCTGGCCTCTTGGGCGTACGCCGCTGCGCCGGCCAGTGCCAGCGTCAGCGCCGACAGCGCCAGAACGGGCGCCTTGTTGCGAAACCGTGTCTTCATGGCGTGGATCCCTCGTCAAAGGCGCGATCCCGGGATCGCGACCCACGCGCACTCTCGCTCCGGCACCCCGCTGGCACTTTGATATGCATCAAAGGGTAGCGAAGTCCTAAACAAATACCTCTTAGGAGGTAGATTTTGGCGCCCGAAAGCTCAACGCTTCGGCTCGCCGGCGATACCGTACTGGCGCAGCTTGTTGGCGACCGCCGTGTGCGACAGCCCGAGCCGGCGCGCAAGCTGACGCGTGCTCGGGAAGCTCGGGTACAGCCGCATCAGCATCGTGCGCTCGAGCCTGGAGAGCGCCTCGGCCAGCGTGCCCTCGAACAGCGCGTCGCCGAGCGAAACCGCCGTCGTCTGGCCGGCGAGGTCGAGGTGCTCGGGCGTGATCGTGCCGCCGTCGGCGCGTGCGACCGCGCGCAGCAGCGCGTGCTCGAGCTCGCGCGCATTGCCGGGCCAGGCGTGCGCGAGCAGCGCCGCCTCGGCCTCGGCCGACAGCCGCGGCGGCGCACAGCCGAGCTGGCGGCAGGCGGCGGCGATCGCCTCGAGCGCCAGCGGCAGGATGTCGGCCTGGCGCTCGCGCAGCGGCGGCACGCGCAGGCTCAGCGCGTTGAGCTGGAAGTACAGCTCGTCGCGCAAACGCCCCTCGCACGCCAGCGCCTGCAGGTCTTCGCGCGTGGCGGCGATCACGCGCACGTCGGCGGTCCAGGGCTCGAGCCCGCCGACGCGGCGGAAGCGCCCGTCGCGCAGGAAGCCGAGCAGCCTGATCTGCAGCGGCGCCGGCAGATCGGCGACTTCGCCGAGGTACAGCGTGCCGCCGGCGGCGCGCTCGAGCAGCCCCGGGGCTTCGCCTTCGCCGAACAGGATGCGCTCGGCGCCGGCGTCGGCCAGGTCGGCGCCGTTCATCGCCAGGAACGGCGCCTCGCGGCGCGGCCCGCCCTGGTGGCAGGCCTGCGCCAGGCGCTCCTTGCCGGTGCCGGTTTCGCCGCAGATCAACAGCGGCGCATCGAGCGGCGCCATGCGCTGCGCCTGGCGCACCAGTGCGCGCATCGCCGCCGAGCGGTGCACCAGGCCGCGGAAGCCGGCAGCGTCGATCCCGCCGTCGTCGAGTTCGGCGCCGGCGCCGTGCAGCACCAGCACCGCGCCCGACAGCGACTTGCCGACCTTGGACAGCGGCACCAGCACCGGGAAGGCGTCGGCGAGCAGCGCCTGGCCGCGGATCGCCAGCCGCACGCCGTACTGGCTGCCGTCGAGGCGGTTGATCAGCTCGACCAGATCGAGGTTCTCGACCAGGGCAGCGACCGCGCTGCCCTGTCCGTCGGGTCCCTTGAGCTTCAGCAGGCGCTGCGCCGACTCGTTGGCCACCACCACCTTGCCCTGCAGATCGAGCGACAGCACCGGCAGCGGCAAGGCCGACAGCAGCGTGCGCAGCTCGCTCTGCTTGCGCTCGCCCGGCAGCAGCGGCACCGGGCGCACGTCGCGCACGCCGGGCACCGCGCGGATCTCGGGCAGCACCGCGTGCAGCTGCTCGAGGTCCATCTCCGCCTGCAGGTAGAACGAGCCCTTGCCGTCCTGGCTCGCCAGCATTTCGCCGGCGGTCATGTTGATGTTGTGGCGCGCGAGCACCTTCAGCACCGCCATGCCGATGCCGATGCGATCGTCGAAGAAGATCTGCAGCCGCATCGATCCCTCCGGTGTATGGCCACGTGTACGAATGCGTCCACACAGTTTACAACCCCCATGGCGCGGCACCCGACAAATCTTGGCCGATCGCACCCGTGCGGACGTAGCGTCAAAAGGCGTTTACGTTTATGGCAGCGGTGCCGGCGGATGCCGCGTCGCCCGGCACCCGGCGTCGGCGGCGCAGCCCGCGCGGTTCTGCCAAGGTACTGCGCACGCTTCTGCGGAGGAGGAACACCATGACGAACACCGAGACCAACATCGCCCGGGCGCTGCTGCAGGCGCTCAAGGACCACGGCGCACGCGAGATCTTCGGCATCCCCGGCGACTTCGCGCTGCCCTTCTTCAAGCAGCTCGAAGAGAGCGCGATCCTGCCGCTGTACACGCTCAGCCACGAGCCGGGCCTCGGCTTCGCCGCCGACGCCGCGGCGCGCTTCAACGGCGAGATCGGCGTCGCCGCGGTCACCTACGGCGCAGGCGCGCTGAACCTGATCAACCCGGTCGCCGGCGCCTACGCCGAGCGCTCGCCGCTGGTGGTGATCTCGGGCGCGCCGGGTGCGGCCGAGTCGCGCAGCGGCATGCTGCTGCACCACCAGGTCAAGACGGTCGATTCGCAGTACGCGCTGTACCGCGAGATCACCTGCGCGCAGACCCGGCTCGACGACCCCGCCACCGCCCCGGCCGAGATCGCGCGCGTGCTGCGCGAATGCCGCGAGCAGTCGCGCCCGGTGCTGATCGAGATCCCGCGCGACATGGTGCTGACGCCGTGCGCGCCGGTGGTGCCGCTGCCCGCCACGCCGTTCGACCGGGACGCCGCCGCGGCGTGCGCCGACGAGGTGCTGGCGCGGCTGCGCACCGCCGAGCGCCCGACGCTGGTGGTCGACGTCGAGGTGCGCCGCTACGCGCTCGAAGCCCGGGTCGCCGAGCTGGCGCGCAAGCTCGGCATCCCGGTGGTCACCACCTTCATGGGCCGCGGCCTGCTCGCCGACGCCGGTGTGGCCGGCACTTACCTCGGCGTCGCCGGCGACCCGGAGATCACCGCGCTGGTCGAGGAGTCCGACGGCCTGCTGATGCTCGGCGTGCTGCTGTCGGACACCAATTTCGCCGTCTCGACCAAGGCCATCGATCTGCGCCGCGCGATCATCGCCGCCGACCGCGAAGTGCGCATCGGCCACCACGTCTACCCCGACCTGCCGCTGGCGGCGCTGGTCGACGCGCTGCTGGCGCGCGCCGAGCGGTTCGCCCCGGCGCCGCGCGCGCTGCCGGCGCCGAAAGCCGAGCGCCCCTTCGTCGCCGACGAGGCGCCGATCGAGCCCCAGGACATCGCCGCCGCGATCACCGAGCTGATGCGCCGGCACGGGCCGATGCCGATCGCCTCGGACATGGGCGACTGCCTGTTCACGGCGATGGACATGCCCTACACCGAGCTGACCGCGCCCGGCTATTACGCGACCATGGGCTTCGGCGTGCCGGCGGGCCTGGGCATCTGCGCCACCGGACAGCGGCCGCTGATCCTGGTCGGCGACGGCGCCTTCCAGATGACCGGCTGGGAGCTCGGCAACTGCAAGCGCTACGGCTGGGACCCGATCGTGATCGTGTTCAACAACGCCAGCTGGGAGATGCTGCGCGTGTTCCAGCCCGAGTCGGGCTTCAACGACCTCGGCGACTGGCGCTTCGCCGAGCTCGCCAACGGCCTCGGCGGCGTCGGCACGCGGGTGCACACCCGTCGCGAGCTCGGCGAGGCGCTGGCTTGCGCGCAGGCGCGCCGCGGCCAGTTCTCGCTGATCGAGGCGATGATCCCGGCCGGCAAGCTGTCCGACACGCTGAGCCGCTTCGTCAACGGCATCAAGGCGGCACGCGCGCGCCAGCAGGCGGGCTGAACGCGAGCGCGCGTCCCCTGCGGGCACTTTGCCCTCCTGCGCTTGTCCTACTGGGCTCAACCGAAGGATGCGCGTCGCGCGGGAGGGGATTCGACATGATCACGTTCGAAGACTGTCTGCACTGCTCCGGGCTCAGCGCCGAGGAGGCGCAGGCGCTGGCCCGGGCCGAACGGCTTCCCGCCATCATCGCCGTCGCCAAGCTCGCCACCGTGCGTGGGCGCGCGACATCGGCGCGCACCGAAGTCCGCGTCGCAGTCGGCAGCGCCACGGCCGACGCGCCCTTGCGCCGGCAGGGCTGAGCCGAAGCCGGACGGCCCCACCCTCCACCCATCGCAGTGCGGAGGCCGGCGCCGCGGAGCGTATCCGCGGCGCCGTTTTTCTTTCCGCCACGCTCGGGTTCAGACCTGGCGGCGCCGGACCAGCCAGCGCCAGAAATAGCCATCGGGGTGCTCGACCCCGTCGAGCGCGTACTCGAAGGCGTTGTTGTGGCCGAGCACCCAGTCCATGCGCCGCGCCGCGCCGGCGCGCGCGACGAACAGCAGACGGTCGCCGCGCGCCAGCGGCATCGAGGCCACCGGCAGCAGCGCCTCGTCGTCGCCGCGCACCCGCAGCAGCGGCAGGCAGGGCAGGCGCTGGCTGCGGTCGTGCGGCTCGCGCAACAGGACCTCGAGTGCCACTGCACGCCCCGCCGCCAGCGCCTCGCACACCGCCGGCGCCCGCTGCTCGTCGAGGCACACCTCCCAGGTATCGGGCGTGCGCCCTTCGCACAGCGCCTCGAGCGCATCGAGCACCTCGCGGCTCCAGCCCTCGCCGCGCGCGCGGGCCAGCGCCAGGAAACGGTTGGCGAGCGGATAGCTCAGCTCGGCCAGCAGGCGCCAGACGATGATCCGGCTCGGCGCGATCACCAGGTCCAGCGCGGCGGCGGCGAACAGCGGTGCATCGGCGCGGCGGTTCAGCCGCGCGATCAGGTACAGCGAAGGCTTCAGCCGCCGCGCCGCCAGCACCGCGGCCAGGTTGCCGGCATCGTCGTCGGTGCCGGCGATCACGCCGACCGCGCGCTCGACCCCGGCCGCGTGCAGCGCCGCGGCTTCGCAGGCGCGGCCGATCACCGCGCCTGCGGGCGCGACCTCGGCATTCGCCTCGACCACGGCGGTCGGCACGCCCTGCGAAGCCAGCGCCGAACACGCGGCACGGCCGAAGCGGCCGTGGCCGCAGACGATCCACGCACCCTGCGGTGGCGCCACCCGCGGCGGCAGCGGCTGCCCCGGCGAGCGCACCAGGTGCTCGTAGAGCATGTGCAGGCTCGGCGCACGCAGCGTCATCGCCAGATGCTCGCCGAACACTTCGTAGGGATCGATGAGGTGGTCGACGCCGGCGGCGGCCAGGTCGGCGGCGGTCGCCGCGTGCTCGGCGCGCGCCATCACGCTCAGGCGCGGGTTCAGCAGCTTGGCGGCCAGCGCCACGCGGATCACCTCGGCGTCGGCGGTCGACACCGCGACCACGCCGCGGCAGCACGGGTGCAAGACGCCGGCCAGTTTCAGCGCGCGCACCGTGCCGGGTGCAGCGCACAGCCAGGGCACGTCGAAGCCCAGGTCTTCGAGGTCGAGCCGGGACAGGCGCACGACGTCGTCGTCGACCACCACCGGCTGGACGCCGTGCCGGCACAGCGCGCGTACCAGCAGGCTGCCGGTCTCGCCGTAGCCGCACACCAGGTAGAACGGCGTGCCGAGGCGCGCGACGCGGCGCGCGAAGCGGTTCTCGTCCAGCGCGCGCTTGAAACCGGGGTCGGCGAGCAGGTTGAGGATGGTGCCGATCGAGTACAGCCAGCCGATCACGGTCAGGAAGATGCAGATGCTGACCCACAGCCGCTGCGCAGCGCTGAAGGCGTACGGGATCTCGCCGAAGCCGATCGTCGACCCGGTGTAGCTGATGAAGTAGAAGGCGTGGAAGAAGTCGAAGCGCCAGGGCCTGCCCTCGGCGTCGACCCCCGGGATCAGCACCAGCCCGGTGATCGACACCGCGTACACGCCGATCAGCACCAGCAGCGGCATCCGCATCCGCCGCAGGAACAGGAACAGCACGCTGCCGCGGCGCTCGTCGTCGCTTGCCGGGCCGGGTGCGGCCGCGCGGCGGCGGAACAGTTCCCAGAACAGGTTCATCGCCGCAGATTGATCGTCTCGGCCAGCAGCAGCACCACCGAGGCGAGGTTGGCGAGCACCGCCCCCCAGGCCAGCGACACCACCGAGGCGATCACGTGCGGCGTCTCGCCGGCGTCGTAGACCTGCCCGGCGATCGTCCACACCACCGCCGCGGCGATCAGCTGCAGGTCGGCGACCAGGCTGGTCGCGAGCAGCACCGCGCCCATGTGGGTGCGGTCGCCGAGCTTGAGCACGGTCGCGACCAGGCTCACCACCAGGGCCGCGGCAAATTCCCAGGGATCGTGGTGCACCGGGTTGTCGAGCTCGCCGAGCACGAAGCCGAAGTTCAGCGTCGCTGCGAGCAGGATGAAGAAGCCGAACACCACTTTCTCGAGATTCATCGCGCCCCTCCGCGGCCGCCGCGCTCCGCTCGAGTGTAGACGCCGCCGCCGGCAGCCATAATCGGGGCTTCCGACCCGGTCCAGGGGCTCGACTCTGGCATTGCCTGAAGTGTTTTCAGGTGTATAGATATGACTATGGAAAACACCATGAGCACAGGCAAGGCGGCGAAGCTGCTGGGCGTCACGGTCAAGACCCTGCAGCGTTGGGAGCGCGAAGGGCGGCTGGTTCCGGCCGCCCGGACCGACAGCAATCGCCGCCGCTATACCGAGAGCCAGGTTCGCGCGTTCCTCGGCGTCAGGAACCGATCCAAGCCCACGCGGCTCGTGGCGTACTGCCGCGTGTCCAGTGCAGCCCAGCGACCGGATCTCGCCAACCAGCGCCGCGTGCTGGAGGAGTTCGTCGCCGCCCGAGGCCTGGCGGGGGTCGAGTTCATCGAGGAGGTCGGCGGCGGGCTGAACTTCAAGCGCACGAAGTTCCTCGCGCTGACCCAGGAGCAATCAGTGGAGATTCGCGTGTTGGCCCGTCAGGGCTATGGCATCAAGGCGATCGCGCGGGAGCTT
>JBDHRG010000185.1:0-7354 GCA_039807445.1 Candidatus Competibacteraceae bacterium | reverse complement strand
GGCGGCCAGCGCCGCGATGCCGACGCCGGCGAGCGCCGCGGCCAGGGCGGCATCGCTGCGCCCGCGCGGGCCTTCGAGCGTGGCGCAATACCAGACATCCACGCACGGGGCCAGGCAGGTAGCGAGCGCCGCGGCCTCTTTGTCGGCGAGCATGCCGAGCACCGCGCGCGTGGCCCCGGCGGCCGGTCGCGCCCGCAGCACATCCCGCAGCACCGCAGCACCGTGCGGATTGTGGGTGACATCGTAAACCCACTCGACCGGCCCCGGCACCACCTCGAAGCGCCCGCGCACATGCGCACGCGCGAGCCCGGCGCGGATCGCGGCTTCGGGCACCGGCAGTCCCGAGGCGCGCAGCGCAGCGAGGCTGCCGGCGGCGTTGGCGTACTGGTGGCGGCCGGCGAGCGCCGGCGGCGACAAGCCGTCCAGGCGGCCGTGGGCATCCCACCACGCCCAGCGGCCGTCGGCGTCGAGCTCGTAGCCGTAGTCGAAGCCGCAGCGGCGCAGTTCGGCGCCGGCGTCGGCGAGCGCGGCCAGCAGCCCCGCCGGCGGTTCGGGCTCGGCGACCACCGCCGGGCGACCCGCGCGGGCGATGCCGGCCTTTTCGCGGCCGATCGAGTCGCGGTCCGGTCCCAGGTATTCGACGTGGTCGATGCCGATCGTCGTGATCAGCGCGACCGAGGCATCGACCGCATTGACCGCATCGAGACGCCCGCCGAGCCCCACCTCGAGCACCGCGGCGTCGACGCGCGCGCGCGCGAACAGCCACAGCGCCGCCAGCGTGCCGAACTCGAAGTAGCTCAGCGACACCTCGGCGCGCGCGGCGTCGATCGCGGCGAAGGCGGCGACCAGTTCGGCATCGTCGGCGTCGCGGCGGGCGATGCGCACGCGCTCGTTGTAGCGCAGCAGGTGCGGCGAGGTGTAGGTGCCGGCCACGAGCCCCGCCTCGGCCAGCATCGCCTCGAGATAGGCGACGCTCGAACCCTTGCCGTTGGTGCCGGCGACGGTGATCACCGGGTATCGAGGCCGCACCAGCCCGAGCCGGCCGAGCACTTCGCGCACGCGGCCGAGGCCCAGGTCGATCGCCGTCGGGTGCAGCGTTTCCTGCCAGGCGAGCCATTCCCCCAGTGAGGAGCGAGGGGTGAGGGGTGAGGGGTGAGACGCGCCAGGCGCGGCAAGGGGGCTCACCTGTTCGGACGCCTTACTCCTCACGCCTCACTCCTCACTCGCCACAGGCGCCGGACGCTGCGTCAGCATTGCCAGGATGCCGGCCAGGCGGCTGCGCAGCTCGCGGCGGTCGACGATCAGGTCGAGCGCGCCGTGCTCGAACAGGAACTCGCTGCGCTGGAAGCCCTCGGGCAGCTTTTCGCGCACGGTCTGCTCGATCACGCGTGGCCCGGCGAAGCCGATCAGCGCCCGCGGCTCGGCGACGTTGATGTCGCCGAGCATCGCCAGGCTGGCCGAGACGCCGCCGGTGGTCGGGTCGGTCAGCACCGAGATGAACGGCACGCCGGCTTCGGCGAGCCGCGCCAGCGCCGCGCTGGTCTTGGCCATCTGCATCAGCGAGGTCAGCGCCTCCTGCATGCGTGCGCCGCCCGAAGCGCTGAAGCACACCAGCGGCCGGTGCTCCTCGAGCGCGACCTTGGCCGCGCGCACGAAGCGCTCGCCGACCACCGAGCCCATCGAGCCGGCCATGAACTCGAACTCGAAGGCGCAGGCGATCACCGGCACGCCCTCGAGCGTGCCCTTGATCGCCACCAGCGCATCCTTTTCGCCGCTGGCCTTTTGCGCCGCGGCGATGCGGTCCTTGTACTTCTTGCTGTCCTTGAACTTGAGGAAGTCGCTCGGCTCGACCGTCTCGCCGATCTCGGCGCGGTCCTCGGCATCGAGGAAGTGCTCGAGCCGCGCGCGCGCGCCGATGCGCATGTGGTGCGAGCACTTCGGGCAGACGTTGAGGTTGCGCTCGAGCTCGGCGCGGTACAAGACCGCGCCGCACTCGTCGCACTTGCTCCACAGTCCCTCGGGGATCTGCCGCTGCTTGTTGCCGCCCTCGGTGCGAATGCGCGAGGGCAGGATCTTCTCGAACCAGCTCATGTCCACATCAACCCCAACGTCGCAGTCCGGATGAAGCGGCGTGCGATCCGGGAAGCATCGCTTCCCCGAATGCCACCTGCGCTACATCCGGACTACCATCGCGTTTTCCAAGGATCGCTCGCAACGATCGGCCTACCGCCCTTCAGACCGCCACCGCCGCATCCATCGCCACGCGCATGCCGGCGATCAGTTCGCCGAGTTCGGCGTGCAGCCGCTCGGGCTCGGCGCCGAGCGCCTCGATGCGCGCCACTAGCGCGCTGCCGACCACCACCGCGTCGGCCACGCGCGCGACGCGCGCGGCGGCTTCGGCGTCGCGGATGCCGAAGCCGACACCGACCGGCACCTCGACCAGCGCGCGGATCTGCCCGAGCTTGGCCGCGACCGCGTCCACGTCGAGCGCCGCCGAGCCGGTCACGCCCTTCAGCGACACGTAATAGAGGTAACCGCGCGCCAGCGCGGCGACGCGGCAGATGCGCGCCTCGGAGCTGGTCGGCGCCAGCAGGAAGATCGGGTCGAGCCCGAACCTGGCCAGAATCGCGGTGAAGTCTTCGGCTTCCTCGGGCGGCAGGTCGACGGTCAGCACGCCGTCGACGCCGGCGCTGGCCGCGGCTTCGGCGAAAGCCTGGTAGCCCATCGCCTCGATCGGGTTCAGATAGCCCATCAGCACGACCGGGGTCAGCGAGTCGCTTGCGCGGAAGCGGCGCACCAGCGCCAGTACCTCGCCCAGCCCCGCGCCCTTGGCCAGCGCGCGCTCGCAGGCGCGCTGGATCACCGGGCCATCAGCCATCGGATCGGAGAACGGCACGCCGAGCTCGATCACGTCGGCGCCGCTGCGCACCAACGTGTGCATCAGCGCCTCGGTAGCGGCGAGGCTCGGGTCGCCGGCGGTGATGTAGGGAACCAGCGCCTTGCGCCCGGTGGCGGCCAGCGCCTGGAAACGTTGTTCGATGCGGCTCATCGTGCTGCCCTCAGAGCGTGATGCCTTCGCGCGCGGCGATGGTGAAGATGTCCTTGTCGCCGCGGCCGGAGAGGTTGACGACGATGATCTGCTCGGGGCGCATCGTCGGCGCGAGCTTCTTGGCGTAGGCGAGCGCGTGCGAGCTCTCGAGCGCCGGGATGATGCCCTCGGTGCGGCACAGCTCGTGGAACGCCGCCAGCGCATCGATGTCGGTGATCGCCGGATACTCGGCGCGGCCGATGTCCTTGAGCCAGGCATGCTCGGGGCCGACCCCGGGGTAGTCGAGCCCGGCCGAGATCGAGTGCGTCTCGATGATCTGGCCGTCGGCGTCCTGCATCAGGTAGGTGCGGTTGCCGTGCAGCACCCCCGGACGGCCCGCGTTCAGCGGCGCCGAGTGGCGGCCGGTCGCGATGCCGTCACCGGCGGCTTCGACGCCGTACAGCGCGACCCCGGCATCGCCGAGGAAGGGGTGGAACAGCCCGATCGCGTTCGAACCGCCGCCGACGCAAGCCACCAGCGCGTCGGGCAGCCGGCCCCACTCGGCCTGCATCTGGCTCTTCACCTCGCGGCCGATCACGCACTGGAAATCGCGCACCATCATCGGGTACGGGTGCGGGCCGGCGACCGTGCCGATGATGTAGAAGGTGTCGTCGACGTTGGTGACCCAGTCGCGCAGCGCCTCGTTCAGCGCATCCTTCAGCGTCTTCGAGCCCGACTCGACCGGCACCACGGTGGCGCCGAGCAGCTTCATCCGGAACACGTTCGGCGCCTGGCGCTTGACGTCTTCCGACCCCATATAGACCACGCACTCGAGGCCGAGACGGGCAGCGACGGTCGCGGTGGCCACACCGTGCTGGCCGGCGCCGGTTTCGGCGATCACGCGCTTCTTGCCCAGGCGCTTGGCCAGCAGCGCCTGGCCGATGGTGTTGTTGATCTTGTGCGCGCCGGTGTGGTTGAGGTCTTCGCGCTTGAGCAGCACTTGCGCGCCGCCCCAGACCCGCGACAGGCGCTCGGCGTGGTACAGCGGCGAGGGCCGGCCGACGTAATGGGCGAGGTCGTGATCGAACTCGGCCTGGAACGCCGGATCGGCCTTCAGGCTCAGGTAGGCGTCGCGCAATTCCTCGAGCGCCGCCATCAGCGTCTCGGCGACGAACAGGCCGCCGTACGGCCCGAAGTGCCCCCGCTCGTCCGGGAAACGGCTGAAATCGATCGTCTCACCCACGGTCTGCGTTCTCCACGCCTCTGATGAATGCTGCCAGCCGCAAGGGGTCCTTGATCCCCTTCGCCGCCTCGACCCCGCTCGACACGTCCACCGCCCAGGGGCGCACGCGCCGCACCGCCGCCTCGACGTTGTCCGGGCCCAGACCCCCGGCGAGGATCAGCGGCTTGGTGCACGCTGCCGGGATGCGATCCCAGTCGAAGGCTTCGCCGCTGCCGCCGATCTTCGCGTCACCGTGGCTGTCGAGCAGCAGCGCCGCCGCCGAGACGAAGCGCGCCGCGTAATCCTCGACCGCGGCGCCGGCGCCCATCGGCACCGCCTTGATGTAGGGCCGGCCGAAGGCGGCGCAATAGTCCGGCGTTTCGTCGCCGTGGAACTGCAGCCAGGCGAGCGGCACCGCCGCCAGCACCGCGCGGACTTCAGCCGGTTCGGCGTTGCGGAACAGCCCGACGCTGGACACCAGCGGCGGCAGCCGCCCGAGCACGACGCGCGCGCATTCGGCGTCGACCGCACGCGGGCTCTCGGGCACGAACACCAGCCCGATCGCGTCGGCGCCGAGGAGCGCGGCAGCCTCGGCGTCCTCGGCTCGGGTGATGCCGCAGATCTTGATGCGGGTGCGTCGGGTGCGGGTCATGCGCGGGCGGGGGTTGGCAAAGGACACAGAGTATCAAACTTCATGGATACATGAGGAGGACGTGAAACGTGAAGCGTTAAACGTGATGCGGCCACATCACGCTTCACGTCTAACGTCTCACGCTTGAGGCAGCTCGAACTGCCGCGGGTACGACACCTTGAGGAAATACAGCCCGTCGGGGGGGGCGGTGACGCCGCCCTGGGTGCGGTCGCGCGCTTCGAGCACTTCCGCGGCCCAGTCGAACGGGCGCTCGCCGGCGCCGATCGCCATCAGCACGCCGGCGATGTTGCGCACCATGTGGTGCAGGAAGGCGTTGGCCTCGACCTCCAGGATCACGTGTTCGCCTTCGCGCCGCACCGACAGCGCGTAGATCGCGCGGATCGGATGCCGCGCCTGGCACTGCATCGCGCGGTACGAAGAGAAGTCGTGCTCGCCGAGCAGCACCTGCCCGGCCGCGTGCATGCGCTCGGCGTCGAGCGGCTTGTGGCACCAGGTCTCGCGCCTGGAGGCGATCGCCGGGCGGTAGCGACGATTGGCGATGAGGTAGCGGTAGCGACGCGCGATCGCCGAGAAGCGCGCGTGGAAGCCGTCGGACACCGGCTGCACCCAGCGCACCGCGACGTCGCGCGGCAGGTTGGAATTGCTGCCCATCGCCCAGGCGTGCTCGGGGCGAACCGCGTCGGTGTCGAAGTGCACGACCTGTCCCAGCCCGTGCACGCCGGCGTCGGTGCGCCCGGCGCAGACCACCGCGACCGGGTGGTCGGCGATCTTCGACAGCGCGCGCTCGAGCTCGGCCTGTACCGTACGCACGCCGGGCTCCTGCGCCTGCCAGCCACGGAAGTCCGAACCATCGTACTCGACGCTGATCGCGATGCGCATGCCGACCTCATTCTCCCCGAAGCTGCCCCGACCATGACCGCCGCAGCACGCGGAACTCGGAACTCGGAACTCGGAACTGCAAACTACCCCGCCCAGCGCGACGCGAGTGCGAACGCCGCCGCCAACCCCACCGGCCAGCCCCAGGCACGGCGCGGTACCGGCGGCAGCGGCACGAACTCGACCTCCAGGCACGCGGCGCGCTCGGCGCCGACTCGGGCCGCGCGGTAGGCTCCGACCGCTGCTGCGGCCAGCCGCTCGAACCGCGTGCCGGACGCCCGCGGTGGCCGCGCCGCGGCGACCGCTTCGCGCAGCCGTGGCACCGCATCCAGCGTCAGCGCCAGACGCACCGCCAGCCGCTCGCGCAAGCCCGTGCCGAACGGCGCCAGCAGCGCATGCAGCGCGGCGACCAGCGTCGCGCGCGAACAAAGGGCGAGGATGATAGAGGCACCGGCGAACAGTTGCAAAAGCGCCAGGCTGCGCCACAGCGCGAGCCGAACGCCTTCAGCGCTCGGCGACGCCGCCCCGAGCACGGCGAGCAGCGGCGCTCCTGGCGTGAACCAGCCGTAGCTCGCCAGCAGCGCGGCGAGCAGCCAGCGCATGCGTCCGAGCGCGCGCCCGAGCGCGTGCAGGTCGAGCCGCTCGCGCAGCGCGACCAGCACAGTGCCGAGCAGCGCCAGCCCGAGCAGCACCGCGCCGGGCGCGGCCGACGCGACGCCGGCGGCGTAGACGAAGAAGCAGACGATCGTGACCACGGGGTGCATCGCGGCGCGAGGCTACGCGAGCCGGGAACGAGTGTCCATACGGGGTGACGAGGGACGGGGTGCCACCTGTCGATCAGGAAGCGATCCGCCCCAGCAGCGCCTGTGCGCGGCTGCGCTGCGTATCGCCGCCTTCGGCGAGGACTTCCTCGAGCAGCGAGCGCGCGCCGACCGGGTCGTCCATGTCGAGGTAGGCGGCGGCCAGGTCGAGCTTGGTGTCGACGAAGTCGCCGCGCTCGCCTTCGAGTTCGGCCGGCAGCGGCGCCGCCTCGGCCAGGTCGGCAACCGGCACGGCAAGCACCGCGGCAGACGCCGGCAGCGACGTCACCCCCTCGGCCGGCGCCGGGCGCGGCTCGAGCGGCGGCAGCAGCTCGCCCAGATCGTCGACGACGACATCGAGTTCGTCGGCCGCCGGCGCCGGCCCGGCGGCGAACGCCAGACGCAGCTTGCCCGGCGCGTCCACCGGCGCACTTTCGCCCCCCCCGCGCGCCTGCGTACCTTCCGGAGCGCCGAAACGCTGCGCCGTCAACGGCAGCGGCGCCACGCCGGCCGCGGCAGCGGGCGCCTCTCCGGCCTCGTCGGGTTCAGCGGCCAGGTTCAAATCGGGCAGGTCGAGCGCGGCGAGGCCGAGGTCGCTCCACACCTCCTCAGCGTCGTAGTGCGGCTCTGGCTGGCGCGCCGCGGCCACGGGCGCCGCGGCGGGCAGCTCCGCGACCGGCGCCGGCGGCTCCGCCCTCGCGGCGGGCGCCGGGGCCGAGGCGAGGAAGAGCCCGTCGCCCGGGCACAGCTCGCGCCCCCAGGCGGCGACGCCGAGC
>JBDHRG010000184.1:0-7363 GCA_039807445.1 Candidatus Competibacteraceae bacterium | reverse complement strand
GGTCGAGAAGGCCGGCCGCGAGCATGGCTGGGAGAACGTGGTCGAGAGCATCGAGGCCCGCGTGGTGCTCGCCTCGGCGCGCCACCGCGGGCGCGCAACCGTCACCGCCGCGAGCGGCGGGTGGCAGCTGACCTTTCCGGAAGGACGGCTCGTTCGCGAACTCGCCCGCAGCCTGCCGGGGCTCGCTGACGGCCCCGGCGCGTTCGATGCGCCGGACATCGACGCGCTGGCCGCGCTGCTGCGCCGCGCGGCGGAGCTGTCGCTGGCACTGCCCGATCAGGCAGCCCACACGTTTCGAGAGCGAGCCGCGAGTGAGCTGGATCGACTCGCGGACAAGAGCACGGAGGTCGAGCGGCTCGTGCGCCAGCGCGTGGGGCAGGACGTCTTCCGCGAGGCGTTGCTCGACTACTGGGGCGGGGCCTGCGCCGTGACCGGGCTGGCCTTGCCCGAGGTGCTGCGCGCCAGCCACGCGAAGCCATGGGCCGATTGCGAGAGCGATGAGGAGCGGCTGGATGCGTTCAACGGCTTTCTCCTCGTCGCGCACCTCGACGCGCTGTTCGACCGGGGCCTGATCACCTTCGATGCCGGCGGCGAGTTGGTCATTGCCCCGCGCCTGACCGCCGAACACCGCGCATCGCTGCATGTGAGCGAGGAGCTGCGCCTGCGCTGGGTGGCGCCGGAGCATCTGCCGTTCCTGCAGTGGCATCGGGAGCACGTCTTTCGGGGCTGAGACGCTGCTTGCTCGCCAATCGATACTCCGAAGTTCTCGATCGGTTCCGCGCCGCGCTCAGCGTGCGCGACATCGTGCCGCCCGACCCGATCATCGCCGACGGCCGGCTGCACCGCTGCAACGCGGCGGGCGCGCACAGCCGCGGCGATACCGCCTACCTGCTGCACCTGGACGGCCTGCCGGCGGGTGGCATGGAGAACTGGCGCGACGCCTCTACTGCCTGGTTGGCGAACCGGCGGCGACGCGTGCGGCGAACCGAGCGTCGCAGCGGGCGATGTCGTCTGTGTCGTCGAGGGCTTTGCGACCGGGGCCAGCGTGCATGAGGCCAGCGGCCATACGGTGGCCGTGGCCTTCCATGCCGGCAACCTCGCGGCGGTGGCGCGGGCGATTCACTTCCCGATGCAGAAGCTCGAGAAGATCCGCCCGAGCAGGTCGTCGGAGCTGAACTCGCCGGTGATCTCGCCCAGCGCCTCTTGGGCCAGGCGCAACTCTTCGGCGGCGAGCTCGCCGGCGCGGACCTCTTCGAGCTGGACGCGGGCGCGCGCGAGCGCCTCTCCGGCCCGCTCGAGCGCGTCGAGATGGCGGCGGCGGGCCATGAACTGCCCCTCGTGTTCGCCCTGGTAGCCCATGCACGCCTTCAGGTGCTCGCGCAGCCGGGCCACGCCTTCGCCGGTCTTGGCCGACAGGCGGATCTCGACCCCCCAGGCCCCTTGCCCTTCGCCGGCCACAGCGCCGCTGAGGTCGATCTTGTTGCGCACCAGCGTCACCGGGGTGTCGGCCGGCAGGCGCGCGCGCATCGCCTCTTCTTCCGCACCGACGCCCTCGCTGTCGTCGGCCAGTACCAGGATGCGATCGGCGCGGGCGATCTCGTCCCAGGCGCGGCGGATGCCTTCGCGCTCGACCGGGTCGTCGGATTCGCGCAGTCCGGCGGTATCGATCACGTGCAGCGGCATGCCGTCGAGGTGGATGTATTCGCGCAACACGTCGCGCGTGGTACCGGGGATGTCGGTGACGATCGCCGCCTCACGTCCGGTCAGGCGGTTCAGCAGGCTGGACTTGCCGGCGTTCGGGCGCCCGGCGATCACTACCGTCATGCCGTCACGCAGCAGCCGTCCCTGTGCCGCCGAGCCGAGCAGCGCGGCAAGGTCTGCCCGCAGCCGGCCCAACTTCGCAGCCAGCGCGCCGTCGGCGAGGAAGTCGATCTCTTCCTCGGGGAAGTCGATCGCCGACTCGATCCACAGCCGCAGATCGATCAGGCCCTCGACCAGCGCCTCGATGCGTTGCGAGAACTCGCCCTGGAGCGAACCCATGGCCGCGCGTGCAGCTTGCGCCGAAGTCGCGGCGATCAGGTCGGCGACCGCCTCGGCCTGGGTGAGGTCGAGCTTGCCGTTCAGGAAGGCGCGTTCGGAGAACTCGCCCGGGCGCGCCGGGCGCACACCCAGGGCCACCACGCGCGCGAGCAGCAGGTCGAGCACCACCGGGCCGCCGTGGCCCTGCAGCTCGAGCACGTGCTCGCCGGTGAATGAAGCCGGCGCCGGGAAGTACAGCACGATGCCTTCGTCGAGCGCATGCCCCTCGGTGTCGGTGAAGCGGCGGAAGGCGGCACGACGCGGCGTCGGCAGGCTGCCCAAGAGGCATTCGGCGATCGCCGGAACCCGGGGGCCCGACACGCGCACGATGCCGACTCCTCCCCGTCCCGGCGCGGTGGCGATGGCGGCGATGGTGTCCTCCGCGGGTGAGGAGTGAGGGGTGAGGGGTGAGGAGGAAGACGAGGTCATCGTGGCTGCGCGCGTTTTCCGTGCATTGACGCGAAGGGCTTGTCCCCCTCACTCCTCACCCCTCACTGGCGGCCAAGGGCCGCCCCTCAAGCCTTCGCCGGTTCCTCGCCTGCCTCGACGCGCTTGGTGATCACCCACTGCTGCGCGATCGACAGCGTGTTGTTGACCACCCAGTACAACACCAGACCGGCCGGAAACCACAGGAACATGAAGGTGAACACGATCGGCAGCGCCATCATCACCTTGGCCTGGATCGGGTCCGGCGGCGCTGGATTCAGCTTCTGCTGCACGAACATCGTGGCGCCCATGATGATCGGCAGGATGTAATAGGGGTCCTGCGCCGAGAGATCCTGGATCCAGCCCAGCCACGGCGCCTGGCGCAGCTCGACGCTCTCGAGCAGCATCCAGTACAGCGCGATGAACACCGGGATCTGCACCACGATCGGCAGGCAGCCACCGAGCGGGTTGATCTTCTCCTTCTTGTACATCTCCATCATCGCCTGATTGAGCTTCTGGCGGTCGTCGCCATAGCGCTCCTTCAGCGCCTGGAGCTTGGGCGCCATCTTGCGCATGTTCGCCATCGAACGATAGCTGGTTTCGGACAGCTTGTAGAAGGCCAGTTTGATCAGCACCGTCAGGATGATGATCGCCCAGCCCCAGTTGTCGATCAGCGCATGGATGTGCTTCAGTGCCCAGAACAGCGGCTCGGCGATAATCGTCAGCGTGCCGTAGTCGACGGTCAGCTCGAGGTGCGGGGCAACCGTCGCCAGCTCGTCCTGCAGTTTTGGACCGACGAACAGTTGCGTCTTGAAGCTCGCTTCTCCGCCGGGCTGCACCGTCTGCATCGGGCCGCGCGAACCGAGTACGTAGCGGTTGTTACCGAGCGACCTGGAGTAGAAGGTGTGCTGCTCGCCCGCCTGCGGAACCACGGCGCCGAGGAAGTAGTGCTGGATTATCGCGACCCAGCCGCCGGCTACCTGCTGATTCAGCTCGGCCTTGGCCATGTCGTCGAAGGAGAGCTTGGTATAGGTCTTCTCCGGGGTCGATATGATGCCGCCGGTATACGTGTAGACCTGACCGATGCCAGTGCCGCCGGACACGCCCGAGCGCTGCAGCTGGGTATACTGCGAACCCTTCCAGTCGGCGCCCGAGGCGTTCTCGACCTTGTAGACCAGGTCGATCACGAAGCTGCCGCGATGGAAGGTGTAGGTCTTGGTGACCTTGACACCCGAGGCATCGGTCCAACTCAGCGCGACGTCGAGCCGGTTCTGGCCGGGCGCGAGCGCGTACTCGGACTGCGCCGCAGTGTAGATGGCGTAGTGGTCGGGCGCGGTGCCACCGGCCGACACCAGTCCCGACTGGGCGACGAAGATGTCGCTGCCGCCATCGCGCATCAGCACGAAGGGCTGGTCCCGGTGCTGCACCGATTCCGGGTAGGTCGGCAGGCCGACGTGGCGCAGATCGCCACCGTTGGTGTCGATCACGATGTCGTAAACATCGGTCTTGACTCGCACCCGCTGGCCGCTGGCGAGCGCCGAACCGCCCGGCGTCGCGGCGGTGGCGACGGCCGCCGCCGGAACGTCGCTGCGGCCGGTGGACGGCACGCCCGGCTGCCCGGTGGCCTGCTCGGTCGTCACGATTGGCTGGGCGGTGCGCGGGGACTTCTCCTCGACCCACGCCTGCCAGATCAGGAAGACGACGAACGCGAGGGCAAGCAGCAGAAAAGGTCTCTGGTTTTCCATCAGCGTTTCTTGGAGGTTGTCGGGATGCCATCGGGCACGGGATCGACCCCGCCCGGATGCCAGGGGTGGCACCGTAGCACGCGCCTCACGGCCAGCCAAGCGCCGTGCAGGGCGCCGTGCCGCTCCAGCGCCTCGAGCGCGTACTGCGAGCAGCTCGGGTAGAAGCGGCAGCGTGGACCGAGGAGGGGACTGATCAAGACGCGGTAGCCGCGGACCAAGAGGATCAGGAGCGCGCGCATCGCTTCGCCAGCCGGCCCCAGTGTTTTTCGAGCGACTCGAACAGCTCGAGGTTCGGTGTACCGGTGATGCCCGAGCGGCTCATCACGACGAAGTCGATGCCGCCGAGTACGGTCGCCCGCTGGCGGAAGCTCTCGCGGACGATGCGTTTGATGCTGTTGCGGACCACCGCCGACTTGGCCGACTTCTTCGAAATGGCCAAGCCGAGGCGAGGGTGGTCCAGCGGGTTCGGACGGGCCAGCACCGTGAAGAAGCGGTCGCCGGATTTTTCCGCCCGTGCGAAGACCGCGTCGAAGTCGGCCTTCTGGGTCAGCCGGGCGCGCCGTTCGAAGCGCGCACTGACCATGGCGCGCTTACGGCGCCAGGCGGGCGCGGCCCTTGGCGCGACGGGCATTGAGCACCCGGCGGCCGCCCTTGGTGGCCATGCGGGCGCGGAAGCCGTGGGTACGCTTGCGGTGGAGGTTGCTGGGCTGGAACGTGCGCTTCATGGCCTGATCGCTCGAAAAGGATGTCCGGGGTGGGTGCACCACCCGGTGCTCCCGATCTCAAAGGGCGGGAATTTACGCGTGCCCACGCGAGGCTGTCAAGGTGGAGGCTGTGGGTAAATCGGCGCCAAGCTGTGGAAAACAGTGGATAACTCGGGATCGAGTCAATAGAGTACCCGGTTTTCGCTGGAGATCGCGAGGACTGTTCGTGGCCGACTCTCTCTGGAAGCTCTGTCTGGATCGGCTCGAGGGCGAACTGAGCGAACAGCAGCTCAACACCTGGGTCCGCCCGCTGCACGCGATCGAAGAGGATGGCTGCCTGCGCTTGCTCGCGCCGAACAAGTTCGTGCTCGACCAGGTGCGCGAGCACTACCAGGAGGTCATCTGCACCACGCTGGCGCGCCTGTCACTCGGCGCGGAGCCAGAGGTCCACTTCGAGATCGGCAGCAGCCATCATATTCCGGAACGTCAGTCCGAACCGCCGCGCCGATCCGCATCGACGCGCCGCACCAAGTCCGTGCGCCGATCCGAACTGTCGCCTCGGGCGGTATCCGTCGAAATATTGCCGCCCCCACTCGCGTCCGAGCCCGAGCCGAGCGCGAGCAACCTCAATCCCGACTTCACCTTCGAAACCTACGTCGCCGGCAAGTCCAACCAGCTCGCTCGTGCCGCCTGCCAGCAGGCGGCGCTGAACCCGGGTGCCGCCTACAATCCGCTGTTCATCTACGGCGGCACCGGTCTCGGTAAGACCCACCTGATGCACGCGGTCGGCAACCTGCTGGTCGGGCAGAACCGCGGCGCGCGCGTGCTCTACCAGCATTCCGAACACTTCGTCGCCGACATGGTGCGGGCGCTGCAGCACAATGCGATCGACCAGTTCAAGCGCTTCTACCGCTCGCTCGACGCGCTGCTGATCGACGACATCCAGTTCTTCGCCGGCAAGGAGCGCTCGCAGGAAGAGTTCTTCCACACCTTCAACGCGCTGCTCGAGGGCCGACAGCAGGTGATCCTGACCTGCGACCGCTACTTCAAGGAGGTCAACGGTCTCGAGGACCGGCTGAAGTCGCGCTTCGGCTGGGGGCTGACGGTGGTGATCGAGCCCCCCGAGCTCGAGACGCGCGTCGCGATCCTGATGAGCAAGGCCGAGCAGGCGCGGGTCGATCTGCCGCACGAAGTCGCCTTCTTCATCGCCAAGCACATCCGTTCCAACGTGCGCGAGCTCGAGGGGGCGCTGCGCCGCGTGACCGCCAACGCGCAGTTCACCGGCCGGCCGATCACGCTCGAGCTGACCCGCGAGGCCCTGCAGGATGCGCTGGCACTGCACGACAAGTTGCTGACGATCGACAACATCAAGAAGACGGTCGCAGATTATTACAAGATCCGCGTCGCCGATCTCGACTCGCCTTCGCGCCATCGTGCCGTGGCGCGACCGCGGCAGATGGCGATGGCATTGGCCAAGGAACTTACCAGTCACAGCCTGCCCGAGATCGGCACCGCTTTCGGTGGCCGCGACCATACGACCGTACTGCACGCTTGCCGGAAGATCGTCGCACTCAAGGCCGAGGATGCATGCATCAAGGAAGACTTCACCAACCTGTGGACAACCCTGTCGATATAGCTGTGGATAAGCTGTGGATAAGCTGTGGATAAAAACCACCTGTGGAAAAGTCGGCATTTAATCCACAGCTTATCCACAGGGAAACGGGGGTTTTTCCACAGTCTGTCCACAAGGAAAAAAGCTTGTATCTGTATGATATCCAAACAGATCCACAAGGTTATCAACAGCCTTGCGGGGTCCTAATAATAATAACAATATTTATATATTCTCTAGGATTGATTTATTGACGAGGCAGACTGATGAAGCTCGAAATCCAGCGTGAGCACCTGCTGAGGCCGTTGCAGAATGTGATCGGCGTCGTCGAACGTCGGCAGACGCTTCCCGTGCTTTCCAACGTGCTCGTCGTCGCGCGCGGCGAAGCCCTGACCTTGACCTCGACCGACCTCGAAGTGGAGCTCGTGACCACCACGCACATCCCGGTCGAATCGGAGGGCGAGATCACGATCCCCGCGCGCAAGCTGTTCGACATCCTGAAGAACCTGCCCGAGGAGTCGACCGTTCACCTGCAACTCGACGGCGACCGCGTGATGATCCGCTGTGGCCGCAGCCGCTTCGTGCTGACGACGCTGCCGGCGGCGGAATTCCCGACGCTCGAAGACGTGCCCTTCGAGGTCGAGCTGAACCTGGCGCAGACCACGCTGCGGACGATGATCGAGCGCACGCACTTCGCGATGGCGCAGCAGGATGTCCGCTATTACCTCAATGGCTTGCTGCTCGATTATGCCGGCGGCGAGCTGAAGGCGGTCGCCACCGACGGCCACCGCCTGGCGTTC
>JBDHRG010000183.1:0-7372 GCA_039807445.1 Candidatus Competibacteraceae bacterium | reverse complement strand
GAGGCGGCGCCGATGAGTTGGAAACTGGGACTCGTGCTGGCGCTGACGCTGGCCGGTGGGCAGACGCAGGCGCTCGCCGCGCAGGCGGCCGAATACTACGAAGATGCGCTGGTGCGCTTCGAGCACGGCGACCTCGAAGGCGCTGCGGTCCAGCTGAAGAACGCGCTGCAGCAGCAGCCCAGCTATCTGGCGGCGCAGCTCTTGCTCGGGCGGCTCTATCTGGCGCAGGGCAAGTTCGAGCTGGCGGAAACGAGCTTGCAGGCCGCCACCCGGCTCGGCGCCGACCGCGCCGAGGTCGAGCTGCTGCGCGCGCGCGCCTTGCTGGCGCAGGGCAAGTTCCAGGCGCTGCTCGACGAGATCAAGCCGGAGGGGCTTCCGGCCGCGGCGCAGGCGCAGGTCCATGCCTACCGCGGGCAAGCCCTGCTCGAGCAGGGGCAGCTGTTCGAGGCCGAGCAGGCGTTCGCCGCGGCGCAGGCGAACGCGCCGCAGTCGGCCGTCGGTTACACCGGGATGGCGATGTTGCGTTTGCGGGAGCACAAGTTCGGCGAGGCTCAGCGTGAAGCCGAACGCGCGGTCGAGCTCGGCGCGCGCGATGCCGATGCGTGGAACGTCTGGGCCGCGGTCCGGCACGAGGCCGGCGACGCCGACAAGGCCTTGCAAGGCTACGACTATGCCTTGTCGCTCGAGCCGCGCCATCTGGCGGCGCGGCTGGCGAAGCTGGGTCTGCTGCTCGACCTCGGCCGCGTCGACGCGATGGAGGCGGACCTCGCCTATGTGCGCCAGCAGTTCGCATACGACCCGCGCGGCATGCTGCTGAATGCGCAGTGGCTCGGTCGGCGCGGCGAGGCCGCGGCGGCGCAGGCGCAGATGCGCGAAGCCGGGGATCTGCTCAAGACGGTGAAGCCCGACGACCTGGCGCGCCTGCCGCAGCTACTGTTGGTGTCCGGTGTGGTGCATTACGCGCTCGGCGAGTTCGAGCGCGCACGCGACGACCTGAGCCGCTTCCTCGAGCGCACCGCAGACCACGCCGGTGCGCGCAGGCTGCTCGGCACGGTCTACCTGCAGCTCGGCGAGCCGCGCCAGGCGCTGAGCGTGCTCGAGCCGGCCCGCCGCCAGGCGGGTGAGGATTACCGCTTGCTCGGGCTGCTCGGCATCGCGCACATGCGCGTCGGCAACCATCTGCTGGCGACCCAGCTGCTCGAGCAGGCCGCCGAGCTGAGCGGCGGTGCGCCGGGTATCGTCACCGAGCTGGCGAACCTGCGCTTCCAGCGCGGGCAGCGGGCACAGGCGCTCGACGAGCTCGGTGCGGTCTTCGACAAGGACCCGAACCAGTTCCGCGCCGGCATGCTGCTGATGACGTTGCAGCTGCGCAGCGGGCGGGCTGCCGACGCGGTGAAGGTCAGCGAGCGGCTGATCGCGCTCGAGCCGGACAACCTGACGCTGCTGAACCTGCGCGCGATGGCACAGCTCGGCAGCGGCGATGCCACGGCGGCGCGCGCCACGCTCGAGCGGGCGCTGGCGGTCGACCCCGGTTTCGTGACCGCGCACGTCAATCTGGCCAAGCTCGAGCTGGCGCAAGGCCAGACCGAGCAGGCCATCGCTCGACTGTCGGGGCAGTTGGCAGCGTACCCGGGCAACGGCGTGCTGATGTACGAACTCGGCCGCGTCTACGCCGCGGCGGATCGGCTCGACGAGGCCGCGCTCTGGTGGGAGAAGGCGCGCAGCGTCGATGCCGCGGCGCTGGCGCCGCGCCTGGCGCTGGCCGAACTCTACCGCCAGCGCCAGGCGCCGGCCAAGGCGCTGGCGCTGGCCGAGGAGGCGGTGCAGCGCGCACCCGAAGACCTCGCGGCGCTCGCCGCACTCGGCCAGCTCCAGCTCGCCGCCGGGCAGCGCGAGCCGGCGCAGGTGACGTTCCGGCGCCTGGCCAAGTTCGCTGGCGTCGACCCCGACCGGCTGCTGGGGGTGGCGCGGCTGCAACTGCGGGCGGGCGTGCCGGCCGATGCCGCGCAGTCGCTCGAGCAGGCCGAGCGCGCCGATCCGCGGCGCGAAGATGTGCTCGTCGCGCTGATCGAGGCCTATCAGGCCGTCGGGCGGTTCGACCAAGCCGAGGAGCGCGCGCGCGCGCTGCTTGCGGCGCATCCCGGCGAGGCGGTCGTCCACGGCGTGCTCGGCGATGTGCTGCTGCGTCGCGGGCGCTTCCAGGAAGCCGCCCAGGTTTACCAGCAGGGGCTGGCGCTGAAGCCCGGCGTCGGGCTCGCGCTCGGCGCCTACCGGGCCTTGCTCGGGGGCGGCGACGGGCCGCGGGCGATCGCCCTGCTCGAAGGCTGGCTGAAGGATCACCCCGACGACCGGCTGGCGCAGATGGCGCTCGGCGAGGGCTACGTGCTGGCCGGCGAGTGGCGGCGCGCGCAGCCGCTGTACGAAACCCTGGTCGCGGCGCGCCCCGACGACGCCGTGCTGCTGAACAACCTCGCCTACATCTACCTGCAGACCGGCGATCCGCGCGCGCTCGACACCGCGCGCCGCGCGCTCGAGCGCGCGCCGGAAGACGCCGCCGCGCTCGACACGCTCGGCTGGGTGCTGGTGCAGCGCGGCGAGCCGGCGCAGGGCCTGGCGCACTTGCGCGAGGCGCAGTCGCGCGCCTCGACCAACCCGGAGGTGCGCTACCACCTCGGCGTCGCGCTCGCCGGGCTCGGCCGCCAGGCCGAGGCGCGCCGCCAGCTCGAGCAGGCGCTGGTCAACGCCGCGACCTTCCCGGGCGCCGACGAGGCGCGCAAACTGCTGGAGACGCTGCCGCGCTGAGGGCAGCCGCTTTGAGCCAGGGAGTCGACATCCTTTCCAGTCACCCATCCGCGAGCATGGCCGACCCCGCGTTCGACCCCCGGGCTTTCCTGCGCACGCTGACCACGCTGCCCGGCGTCTACCGCATGCTCGACGCCGCGGGGCAGGTGCTCTACGTCGGCAAGGCGCTCAACCTCAGGCGCCGCGTGGCGAACTACTTCGGCGCCCGTCCGGACTCGGCCAAGGTGCGCGCGCTGGTGGCGCAGATCGCGGCGATCGAGGTCACCGTCACCCGCACCGAAGCCGAGGCGCTGATCCTCGAGAGCACGCTGATCAAGGAGTTCCAGCCGCGCTACAACGTGCTGCTGCGCGACGACAAGGGCTATCCGTACATCCACCTGTCGGCCGGCGACTACCCGCGGCTGGCCTTCCACCGCGGTGCCAGGGGCGCGCCCGGGCGCTATTTCGGACCCTACCCGGGGGTGCAGGCGGTGCGCGAGACGCTGACGCTGATGCAGAAGGTGTTCCGGCTGCGGCTGTGCGAAGACAGCTTCTTCGCCAACCGCAGCCGCCCCTGCCTGCAGTACCAGATCAGGCGCTGCAGCGGGCCGTGCACGGCGATGATCTCGTCCGAAGCCTATGCCGCAGACGTGCGCGACGCGGTGCGCTTCCTCGAGGGGCGCTCGAGCGAGCTGATCGATGCGCTGGTCGCGCGGATGGAGGCGGCCGCCGAGCGGCTGCGCTTCGAGGAGGCGGCCGAGTGCCGCGACCGCATCGCGCAGTTGCGCCGCATCCAGGAGCGCCAGTACGTCAGCGGTGAGCGCGGCGACCTCGACGTGGTCGCCTGCGCGGTCGAGGGCGGCGCGGCGTGCGTGCAGGTGTTCTTCTTCCGCGACGGCCGCAGCCTGGGCAACAAGGCGTTCTTCCCGCGCATCCCGGCGCAGGCCGAAGCCGCCGAAGTGCTCGGCGGCTTCCTGGCCCAGTTCTACGCCGCGCACGAGCCGCCGGCCGAAGTCATCGTCAGCCACGCGCCCGAGGAGGCCGAACTGCTGGCCGCGGCGCTGAGCGGGCGCGCCGGGCGCAAGGTCGAGCTGAGCTTGCGCGTGCGCGGCGAGCGCGCGCGCTGGCTGGAGATGGCGCGCCGCAACGCCGCGCACGCGCTCGCCGCGCAACTCTCGAGCCGCGCCGGCATACGCCGGCGCTTCGAGGCGCTGGCCGAGGCGCTGGCGCTCGACGCGGTTCCCGAGCGGCTCGAGTGCTTCGACATCAGCCATACCCGCGGCGAGGCGACGGTCGCCGCGTGCGTGGTGTTCGACGGCGAGGGGCCGCGCAAGTCGGACTACCGGCGCTACAACATCGAGGGCATCACCCCCGGCGACGACTACGCCGCGATGCACCAGGCGCTGAGCCGCCGCTACACGCGGCTGCGCGACGAAGACGCGCCGCTGCCCGACATCGTGTTGATCGACGGCGGCAAGGGCCAGCTCGCCGAGGCCGAGGCGGTACTCGAAGAGCTGCAGCTCGCCGAGGTGCGGCTGGTCGGCATCGCCAAGGGGCCGGACCGCAAGCCCGGGCTGGAAGTGCTTTTCTTGTCCGGTTCGGATCGCCCCTCTATACTGCCGGCCGATTCCGCGGCGCTGCACCTGGTGCAGCAGATCCGCGACGAGGCGCACCGTTTCGCGATCACCGCCCACCGGCAGCGCCGCGCCAAGGCGCGGCGCACCTCGGTGCTCGAGGGGGTCGCCGGCATCGGCGCCAAGCGCCGCCAGGCCCTGCTGAAGCAGTTCGGCGGCCTGCAGCAACTGGCACGCGCCGGCGTCGAAGACATCGCCCGCGTCGAGGGCATCAGCAAGGCCCTGGCCCAACGCATCTACGACGCGCTGCACGCCGACGGTTGAGGCCGACATTGCAGATGACCCTGACCACCCCGACCCTGCTGACCCTGCTGCGCATCGCGCTGATCCCGGTGTTCGTCGGCGCGTTCTTCCTGCCGTGGCCGCAAGCGAACCTGATCTGTACCCTGCTGTTCGCCTTCGCCGCAGCCACCGACTGGCTCGACGGCTACCTCGCCCGGCGCCTGGGGCAGGCTTCGGCCTTCGGCGCCTTCCTCGACCCGGTCGCCGACAAGCTGATGGTCGCCGCCGCCTTGGTGCTGCTGGTGCGCGCCGACCCCTCGCCGTGGGTCGCGGTCGCGGCGGTGATCATCATCGGCCGCGAGATCGCGATCTCGGCGCTGCGCGAATGGATGGCGCAGGTCGGCAACCGCGCCGCGGTCGCGGTGTCGATGGTCGGCAAGCTGAAGACCACGGCGCAGATGGCGGCGCTGCTGCTGCTGATCTACCGTGAGCCGCTCGCCGGGCTGCCGACCCAGGCGCTCGGGCGCGCGCTGCTGTACCTGGCCGCGGCGCTGACGCTGTGGTCGATGTGCGTCTACCTGATGGCCGCGTGGGCGGCGCTGAAGCAGCCCGGCAAGCCCTGAGCCGCGGCTCGCGGGCTAGTCGGCCAGGCCGTGCAGCCGGCGGCGCGCGCGCTCGATGCGCCGCTCCTCGTCGTCGATCTGCGCCAGCTCGCGCTTGATGAACAGCAGGTGCTCGCTGGCCAGCGCGCGCGCGAGCTCGCCGTCGCCGGCCATGATCGCTTCGAACACCGCCCGGTGCTGATCGCGGATCAGCGCATCGTTGCCGGGGCGGGTGTAGAGCCGCACCAGCGACGTCGAGATGCCGCTGTGCAGCAGGTTGAACAGGCCGCGCATGATATACAGCAGCACCACGTTGTGCGCCGCCTCGGCGATCGCGATGTGGAACTCGGTGTCGAGCCTGGCTTCCTGCGCCGCGTCGATCGGCCGGTCGCCGCACGTGACCGCTTCCATCGCCTCGAAGCGCTGGCGCAGCATGCGGCGGTCCTCCTCGGTCGCACGCAGCGCGGCGTAGTACGCCGCGACGCTCTCGAGCGCGTGGCGCATCTCGACCAGGTCGTACAGCGTCTCGGGGTGGTTGTGCAGCAGTCCCGTCAGCGGATTGGTGAAGCTCGCGTCGAGCAGGTTCGAGACGTAGGTGCCGCCGCCGCGGCGCGTCTCGACCAGACCGCGCGTCTCGAGCTTTTTGATCGCCTCGCGCAGCGAGGGGCGTGACACTTCGAAGCGTGCCGCCAGCGCGCGTTCCGGCGGCAGCCGATCGCCCGGCTTGAGACCACCGTCGAGGATCATCGCCTCGATCTGATGGGTGATCACGTCCGAGATCTTGACCGCCTTCACGCTGTGTTTCTCCGCTGGTAAGACCACTGAACCTACCACGGGCCCGTGCACCTGTCGACCGAGCGGGTACGGGTGCGGGCCAGGTCGTTGTCATGTCGCCGACGTTTTCCGTTGCGGTGGGCGAATCCGTATCTGGCCGGCGGTGCTGGTGGCCGGTGCCGCGTTCGCGCTGCCGCAGTTCCTGGTGTCGAACTTCCACGGCCCGTGGCTGGTGGACGTGGTTGCGGCGATCGCCTCGATGCTCGCGGTGGCGGCCTTCCTCGAAGGTCTGGCACCCGAAGCACATCTGGACCTCGACCGCCTTCGGTGTGGGCGGGGCGGCGAGCAAGGTCGCGGTGAGCGCCGAGTCGCGCAGCGCCGACCACGGCTACAGCCACGTCGAGGTGTTCCGCGCCTGGCTGCCGTGGACCATCCTCTCGGTGCTGGTGTTCATCTGGGGCATCCCGGCGTTCAAGCAGTTCATGGACGGGCTGTGGGTGTGGAAGTACCCGATCCCGACGCTGCACGAGCTGGTCACCAAGGGCCCGCCGGTGGTGGCGCACGTGGAGAAGGAGCCTGTCTCTTATAGAGCCAGATATGCGCGATGGTGAACAATGGTGTTTGCAAGGAAGCACGAAGCCGTCTTCAGCCTTGCGTTGTACCTCAGTCCTGCTACGGTCTGGAGTGCTTCACCCAGGCTGGCAACCGAAACTGCCCTACCCGTGGCGAGTCTGTCCGGCAACGGCGGACACTGCCGCAGGAACAAGGAAGTGCCTGTTTGCAGTTGGGAAAGTGACGCCTGTCAGACATGAATACGGTCTTCAAGACGGTTCAGGGCAGGAAGAAAAGCGTGAACACCTTTGTTCACCTTTTCGATAGCAGAAGGCGGTCTACACGCTGAACCTGCTGTCGGCGACCGGCACCGGCATCTTCGTCGCCGCGCTGCTGTCGGGGCTGGGGAGGGGCTACCGCGTGCGCGAGCTGCTCAAGGTGTACGGCGAGACGCTGTGGATGCTGCGCTACTCGCTGATCACCATCGCGGCGATGATCGCGCTCGGCTACACCACGCGCTACTCCGGGCTCGACTCCACGCTGGGGCTGGCCTTCTCGCACACCGGCGTGCTTTACCCGTTCTTCGGCACGATGCTCGGCTGGCTGGGGGTGGCGCTGACCGGCTCCGACACCGCCGCCAACGTGCTGTTCGGCGGGCTGCATGAAGACCTCGGCCGAGCAGCTCGGGCTGAACCCGGTGCTGATGGCGGCGGCCAACAGCTCGGGCGGGGTGATGGGCAAGATGATCGACGCGCAGTCGATCGTCGTCGCCTCGACCGCGACCAAGTGGTACGGCCACGAGGGCGA
>JBDHRG010000182.1:0-7467 GCA_039807445.1 Candidatus Competibacteraceae bacterium | reverse complement strand
CACTGCCTGACCGCCGATCACCGCCGCCAGCGCGGCGCGCGCCGAACGGACCGGACCGCCGGCTGGCAGCGGGCGCGGCGGTGTAGCGGCTTCGCACGCGGCGGGCGGCACCGCGGCGGAGAGCGGTGCAACCGTCGCCGGTACCGCCGCCGCGGCTGGCGCGGCGAAGGCGGGCGGTGCGCCCGCCGCCGGGCGGAAGCACAGCATCCGCAGCAAGGCCATCTCGAAGCCGCCGCGCGGCTCGGGCGCAAGCGGCAAGTCACGGCGGCCGTGCAGCGCGATCTGGTAGTACAGCTGCACGTCTTCGGCCGACAGACGTGCGGCGAAGCCGCGCAGCGCCTCGTGATCGAACAGTTCGTCGGGCTCAGCCTTCGGCACCACCTGCAGCAGCGCCACGCGCTGCAGCAGGCTGGCGAGGTCGGCGAGTACCGCCCCGTAGTCGGGCGCGGCGCGGTCGAGGGCATCGACCGCGGCGAGCACGGCGGCGGCGTCCTGATCGGCGAGCGCCGCCATCAGGTGCAGTACGTGGCGCTGGTCGATGGTACCGAGCATCGCCGCGGTTTCGTCAGCGGCGACGCGGCCGTCGCCGAAGGCGATCGCCTGGTCGAGCAGCGACAGCGCATCGCGCATGCTGCCGTCGCCGGCGCGCGCGATCAGCGTCAGCGCCTGCGGCTCGTATTCGATCTGCTCTTCGCCGAGCACCTGCGCGAGATACGCGGCGATCGCCGCGACCGGCAGGCGCTTGAGGCTGAACTGCAGGCAGCGCGACAGAATGGTGACCGGCAGCTTCTGCGGGTCGGTGGTCGCGAGCAGGAACTTGACGTGCGGCGGCGGCTCTTCGAGCGTCTTCAACAGCGCGTTGAAGCTGTGCGCCGACAGCATGTGCACTTCGTCGATCAGGTACACCTTGTAGCGCCCGCGCGTCGGCGCGTACTGCACGTTCTCGAGCAGCTCGCGGGTATCCTCGACCTTAGTGCGCGACGCAGCGTCGACCTCGATCAAGTCGACGAAGCGCCCCTCGTCGATCTCGCGGCAGGCAGTGCACGCGCCGCAGGGGCTCGAGCCGACCCCGCGCTCGCAGTTCAGCGACTTGGCGAGGATGCGCGACAGCGTGGTCTTGCCGACGCCGCGCGTGCCGGTGAACAGGAAGGCGTGGTGCAGGCGGTCGTTGTCGAGCGCATTGCTCAGCGCGCGCACAACGTGCTCCTGCCCGACCAGCTGGGCGAAGGTGCGCGGCCGCCATTTGCGGGCCAGGACCTGGTGACTCATACGAGGGAGGCGGTTTCGGCTCATCGGGATCGGCCGCCACTATACCGGATCGCGGCGCAGCCGGGGGGATCGATGAGCCGGAAGGGCGACGGCCCGCACCAGCCACACCCCGGCGCCCGAGTCCACTGCTGCCGTTGCTCCCTTCCGGGCCTGGCGGAGTTCACAGCTTGTCGTCGCGGGGGGACCGGCACGGGCCGCCATGGACTCGTGCTCGAAGAGCCGCCGCTGGGGCGACTTTCGGGGGAGCTGGCGGAGAAGGAGGGATTCGAACCCTCGATGCGGGGTTAGCGCATACACGATTTCCAGTCGTGCGCCTTCGACCACTCGGCCACTTCTCCGGGGCCACCGCCCACCTGGGCAATGGGTGCGCGAGGATAACCCGCTGCCTCGCGCCGCTGCAAGTTCCGTCTGCAGCCCTTACGGGCCGTCGTCGGCCCGCTCGGGGATTGCGCTCAGTCGACCGCCTTCATGGTCAGGCGGACGCGGCCCTGCTTGTCGATCTCCATGACCTTGACGCGCACGGTATCACCGACCGCCAGCTTGTCGCTGACGTTCTGGATGCGCTCGTCGCAGATCTGCGAGATGTGCACCATGCCGTCGCGACCGGGCAGGATCGACACAAAGGCGCCGAAGTCCATGATGCGGACCACCTTGCCCTCGTAGATCGTGCCCACCTCGACGTCGGCGGTGATCTGCTCGATGCGGCGGCGCGCCTCGTCGGCGGCGGCCTTGGTGGTCGCCGCGATCTTGATCGTGCCGTCGTCGTCGATGTCGATCTGCGTACCGGTCTCCTCGGTGATCGCGCGGATGGTCACGCCGCCCTTGCCGATCACGTCGCGGATCTTGTCCGGGCTGATGCGCAGCGTGGTGTAACGCGGCGCGAACTCGGACAGCTCGGTGCGCGGCTGTGCGATCACGGCATTCATGCAGCCGAGGATGTGCAGGCGGCCTGCCTGCGCCTGCGCCAGAGCGACCTGCATGATCTCGCGGGTGATGCCGTCGATCTTGATGTCCATCTGCAGCGCGGTCACGCCCTTCGCAGTGCCGGCCACCTTGAAGTCCATGTCGCCGAGGTGGTCTTCGTCGCCGAGGATGTCCGACAGCACCGCGAAGCGCTCGCCTTCCTTGATCAGCCCCATCGCGATGCCCGCGACCGGCGCCTTGACCGGCACGCCGGCGTCCATCAGCGCCAGGCTCGAACCGCACACCGAAGCCATCGAGCTCGAGCCGTTCGACTCGGTGATCTCGGAGACCACGCGCACCGTGTACGGAAAGATTTCCATGTCCGGCATCACGGCTTGCACGCCGCGCTTGGCCAGGCGGCCGTGGCCGATCTCGCGGCGCTTGGGGCTGCCGACACGGCCGGTCTCGCCCACCGAGTACGGCGGGAAGTTGTAGTGCAGCATGAACGGTTCGCGGTACTCGCCCTCGATCGCGTCGATGATCTGCGAGTCGCGGGTGGTGCCGAGCGTCGCGACGACCAGCGCCTGGGTCTCGCCGCGGGTGAACAGCGCCGAGCCGTGGGTGCGCGGAAGCACGCCGGTGCGCACCTGGATCGAGCGCACGGTCTTGTTGTCGCGGCCGTCGATGCGCGGATTGCCGTCGAGAATGCGGTCGCGGACGGTGCGGTACTCGAGGTTGCCGAAGGCGGTCTTGACGTCCTCAGCCGACCACTGCCCGCCCTCGGGCGCGAGTTGCTCGACGACCCGGTTGCGGAGCTCGCGCACGCGCTCGTAGCGCTCCTGCTTGACGGCGATCTGGTAGGCCTCGACCAGCGCGCTTCCGGCGACGGCCTCGACGGCTGCCTCGAGCGCGGTATCGGCCGTCGCCGGCTGCCAATCCCAGGGCCTGACGCCCGCCTCGGCGACGAGTTCCCGGATCGCTCCGATCACGGCTTGCATCTGCTCGTGACCGTACACCACGGCGCCGAGCATGACCGCTTCGGACAGCTCCTGCGCCTCGGACTCGACCATCAGCACTGCGTTGGCGGTGCCGGCGACGACCAGGTCGAGCGCCGATTCGGCCAGCTCGGTGCGGGTCGGATTCAGCAGGTAGCGGCCGTCGCGGTAGCCGACGCGGGCGGCACCGATCGGACCGTTGAACGGGATGCCCGACAGCGCGACCGCAGCCGAGGCGCCGATCAGCGCCGGGATGTCAGCGTCGACCTCGGGGTTGGCCGACATCACCGTGGCGATGATCTGGACTTCGTTGTAGAAGCCTTCGGGGAACAGCGGCCGCAGCGGGCGGTCGATCAGCCGCGACGTCAGCGTCTCCTTCTCCGAGGGCCGACCTTCGCGGCGGAAGAAACCGCCGGGGATGCGTCCGGCGGCGTAGCTGCGCTCCTGGTAGTCAACCGTCAACGGAAAGAAGTCGCGGCCGGGGACGGCCTCCCGGGCTCCCACCGCGGTCACCAGGACCACCGTATCGGACATGCTCACCACCACGGCGCCGCTGGCTTGGCGGGCGATCTCGCCCGTTTCCAGCGTCACGGTGTGATCGCCATACTGGAACGTTTTCTTGATGGAAGCCACAGGACCGTCCTATCGAGTTTGCGGAAAGCGGGACCGGCGAGAGCGATCGCGCCCGAAGGCGCGATCGCGGCAGGCGGTGCTTAGCGGCGCAGGCCCAGGCGGGCGATCAGGTCCTGGTAGCGCTGTGCGTCGCGGCTCTTCAGGTAGTCGAGCAGCTTGCGGCGGCGGTTGACCATCTTCAGCAGCCCCTGACGCGAGTGGTGGTCTTGCTTGTGGGCCGCGAAGTGGGACTGCAGTCCGTTGATGCGCGCGGTCAGCAGCGCGACCTGGACTTCGGGCGAGCCGGTGTCGTTGGCGCCGCGGGCGAAATCGTGAACGACCTGGGACTTCTGTTCGGTGCTCAGGGACATTTCGGTAACTGCTCCACACTCGGTCTTTGAATGGACGCGAAATTTTAACCGTGCCCTCCCCCCCCGAACAAGCGAGGGACAGCCCGTCCGCCTCGCGCGACGGCGGCTCCACACCCGGGACCGGTACCAGGTGCGGGAATCGGTTCGATCAATCCATCCGCAGCATCCGCCGCGGCGCGACGCGGCCATCGTCGAGGATCTCGGCCAGGCCGAGGAAGCGCCCGCCAGGACCATAGGCCCGCACCCGGTCCGCCGGCGGGCCACCGGCGACGCGCACCGCCTGGCCGCTCGCCAGGTAATGCGCGGCATCACCGCCGAGTTCGACCTTCGGCCAGTCGGCGATCGCGGTATCGACCGGCAGCAGTAGCGCGTCGAGCGCCGTTTCGCCGCCCTGGGCCAGCGCTTCGTGCAACTGCTCGAACGTGACCATGCACGTTGCATCGTACGGCGCGACCTCGGTGCGGCGTAGCATCGTCAGGTGCGCCCCGCCGCAGCCGAGCGCCTTGCCGATCTCTTCGGCCAGCGTGCGGATGTAAGTGCCCTTCGAGCAGCGCACCTCGGCCTCGAACCGGTTACCGTCGAAGGCCTTCAGCTCGAGCGCGTGGATCGTCACCGGGCGCGGCGCGCGTTCGACCTCCTGCCCCAGGCGCGCCAGCTTGTACAGCGGCTGGCCGTCGCGCTTCAGCGCCGAGTACATCGGCGGCACCTGCAGCCGCTCGCCGCGCAGGCGCTCCAGCGCCGCCTGCACATCGGCCTCGGACAGCGCCGGAACCGGGTACACGGCGACGACCTCGCCCTCGGTATCGCCGGTACGGGTGACGAGGCCGAGCCTGGCGACGAAGCGGTACGCCTTGCCGGCGTTCAGCAGACAGCCCGACACCTTGGTCGCCTCGCCGAGGCAGACCGGCAACAAGCCGGTTGCCAGCGGATCCAGGCTGCCGCCGTGGCCGGCCTTGCTGGCGCGGTATAGGCGCTTGACCGCTTGTAGCGCCTGGTTGCTCGACAGCCCTGCGGGCTTGTCGAGCAACAGCACGCCGTGCACCGCGCGCCGCGCTCGGCGCGGCGCCTCACTCGGGCCCGGCATCGCTGCCCTCGGTTTCGTCGTTGCGGTGCCTGGCGACATCTTCGGCGACTGCCGAGGCGATCAGCGACGACAGCCGCGCGCCACGTTCGACCGACTCGTCGTAGACGAAGGCGAGCCGCGGGATGGTGCGGATGCGCAGTTCGCGGCCGAGCCGCGCGCGCAGCGGTGCGGCGTGCTGGCCGAGCACGTCCATCGCCGCCTTGCGGTCGTCCTCGGACCCCAGATAGGTGACGAACACCTTGGCGTGGGCGAAGTCACGGGTGACCTCGACCGCGGTGATCGACACCATCACCATCCGCCGGTCGTCGATCTCGTCACGGATCAGCCGGGCGAGATCGCGCCGCAACTGTTCGCCGACGCGACGCGTACGCGGAAACTCGCGTGGCATGGCTCAGTCCTCCCGCCTCACAGCGTGCGCGCGACCTCGACGCGCTCGAACACTTCGATGTGATCGCCTTCGCGCACATCGTTGTAGTTGCGCACGCCGATGCCGCACTCGAAGCCCTGGCGCACCTCGGCCACGTCGTCCTTGAAGCGGCGCAGCGAATCGAGCTCACCTTCGAAGATGACGACGTTGTCGCGCAGCACGCGGATCGGCGCCGAGCGCTTGACCACGCCGTCGACGACCATGCAGCCGGCGATCGCGCCGAACTTCGGATGGCGGAACACCTGCCGCACCTCGACCAGGCCGATGATCTGCTCCTTGATCTCGGGCGCCAGCATGCCCACCAAGGCCTGCTTGACGTCGTCGATCGCGGCGTAGATCACGCTGTAGTAGTGCAGGTCGACGCCTTCCTCTTCGATCAGCTTGCGCGCCGCGCCGTCGGCGCGGACGTTGAAGCCGATCATGATCGCTTCCGATGCCACCGCCAGGTTGACGTCGGACTCGTTGATCGCGCCGACGCCGGCGGAGACGATCTTGACGCGGACCTCGTCGGTCGACAGCTTGGTCAGCGCCTCGGCCAGCGCCTCGGCCGAACCCTGGACATCGGTCTTGAGCACGACGTTGAGCGTCGCGACCGCGCCGGCTTCCATCTGGCTGAACACGTTCTCGAGTTTGGCCTTCTGCTGGCGCGCCAGCTTGACGTCGCGGAACTTGCCCTGGCGGAACAGTGCGATTTCGCGCGCCTTGCGCTCGTCGCTGACCGCGATCACCTCGTCGCCGGCGTTGGGCGCCCCCGACAGCCCCAGCACCTCGATCGGGATCGACGGCCCGGCCTCGGCGATCTGGTGGCCGGTCTCGTCGAGCATCGCGCGCACGCGACCATATTCGAGCCCGGTCAGGATGATGTCGCCCTTGCGCAGCGTGCCGCTCTGCACCAGCAGCGTCGCGACCGGACCGCGGCCCTTGTCGAGACGCGACTCGATGACCACGCCCTTGGCCGGGCCTTCGACCGCCGCCTTGAGCTCGAGCACTTCGGCCTGCACCAGGATCTGGTCGAGCAGATCGTCGATGCCGGTGCCGGCCTTGGCCGAGACGTAGGCGAACAGGTTCTCGCCACCCCACTCTTCGGAGATCACGCCGTGCTGCGACAGTTCGCTCTTGACGCGATCGAGGTCGATCGCGGGTTTGTCGATCTTGTTGACGGCGACCACGATCGGGACGTTCGCGGCCCGGGCGTGCTGGATCGCCTCGATCGTCTGCGGCATCACGCCGTCGTCGGCCGCCACCACCAGCACGACGATGTCGGTGGCCTTGGCGCCGCGGGCGCGCATCGCGGTGAACGCGGCGTGGCCCGGAGTATCGAGGAAGGTGATCGTGCCCTTGGGCGTATCGACGTGGTACGCACCGATGTGCTGGGTGATGCCGCCGGCTTCGCCCGCGGCGACCTTGGTGCGGCGGATGTAGTCGAGCAGCGAAGTCTTGCCGTGATCGACGTGGCCCATGATCGTGACCACCGGCGCACGCGACTGCTGTTCGTGCGTCTCGCCGGTGCCGGCGACCAGTTCGTCCTCGAGCGCGTTCTCCGACAGCAGCTTGTAGGTGTGGCCCATCTCCTCGACGACGATCGCCGCAGTATCCTGGTCGAGCACCTGGTTGATCGTCACCATCGTGCCGAGCTTCATCAGCACCTTGATGACTTCGGTCGCCTTGACCGCCATCTTCTGCGCCAGGTCGGCGACCGAGATCGTCTCGGGCAGCGTCACTTCGCGCGTGATCGGCGCGAGCGGCTTGACGAAAGCCTGCTGCTGCACGGCGCCGCGGCCACCCTTGGCAACCTTACGCCCGGCT
>JBDHRG010000181.1:0-7505 GCA_039807445.1 Candidatus Competibacteraceae bacterium | reverse complement strand
AGAACGGATGCCCGTTGATGAAATCCTGTACGTCTATCGTGCGACGGGTCTCCACGGGGAGGTCCTCCTGAGGTGATTCGGTCTTGTGTGGATCGATGGCCTGCGCGGCGGCGCGGGGCAGACCGCGCCTGCACGGGGCCCCGGGCGGGGTCCCCGCGGGGTCCTTCAGTCCTGAGGCAGGGGTGCGGCGGTCGGGACGGTCGTGCTCAGACAACCTTGACGCGCAGCTCGCCCAAGCCGGCGACGCGCCCGACCATGGTCTGGCCGCGCTCGACGGCGCCGACGCCCTCGGGGGTACCGGTGAAGATCAGGTCGCCCGGCATGAGCTCGAACAGCACGGACAGGTGGGCGATCACCTCGGACACCGACCAGATCAGCTTGTCGAGATCGCTGCGCTGGCGGGTCTGGCCGTCGACCTCGAGCACGATCTCGCCGCGCGCCAGCGCGCCGGTGGCGGCGATCGGGTGGATCGGCGCGATCGGCGCCGAGAGGTCGAATGCCTTGCCGATCTCCCACGGACGCCCCATCTCGCGCATCGCCATCTGCAGGTCGCGGCGGGTCATGTCGAGGCCGACGGCGTAGCCGAAGATGTGCTCGGCGGCCTGCCCGACCGGGATGTCGCGCCCGCCCTTGCCGATCGCGACCACCAGCTCGATCTCGTAGTGGTAGTTCGCGGTCTTCGACGGATACGGGATCTCGGCGGTCGCACCGGCGGCGACCGGAACGATCGAGGCATCGTCGTTCGGCTTGCAGAAGAAGAACGGCGGCTCGCGGTCGGGATCGAAGCCCATCTCGCGGGCGTGCGCGGCGTAGTTGCGGCCGACGCAGTAGACGCGGCGCACCAGGAACTGCTCGGAACGGCCGACCACGTCGATGCCGACGGTGGGCGTGGGGGCGAAGACGTACTGACTCATGGGGTCCCTCGGGGGATCGGTTGAAGGTCTGTTCGTGCAGCAGGCGGAGCGCCGCCCGCTCGGCGAAGCGCTGAGGTGAATCCGCACAGGGCGTTCGAGCCCGGCGCGGGGTCGAAGGGCCGGATCAGCCGCGGTGTTCGAACACGCCGAGCTTGCGGTGCAGCGGCGACTCGTCGGCGATGAAGACGAAGGCCGGCTGGTCGGGGGCGCGGTTGCGCAGCGTCACCGCGGTGTAGCCCGGGGCGCAGCAGGTATCGGCCTCGGCCAGCGTGAAGGTCTGCGCCTCGATCTGCACCTCGACGCCGCCTTCGATCAGGTGGAACACCGATGCCGGCGAGCGCACCGGCAGCTTCAGCGTCTGGCCCGGGCGCAGCATCAGCGCGTAGAAGCCGAGGATGTTCTGCGCGTCGGCGCCGGTCTCGGGGTTGACGTAGCTGACCTGCACCGCCTCGAGCTCCGGCAGGTCGGCGGCCAGCGCCTCGAGCGCGGCGCGCGCCTGCACCCACGGGTAGCGCAGCATCGGGTAGGCCGTGCTCGAGCGCTCGAACACCGGCGCCGGCACCACGCCGCCGCGCGTGTAGGCGCGGTCGCCGCGCCCCGGCCTGACCGCCTGGCGCTCGCCGTCGACGTGATACGAGGCTTCGATGTAGTGGACCAGCGGCAGGTCCAGCACGTCGAGCCAGATCACCGGCTCGGTCCCGTCGTGGCCGTGCTCGTGCCACAGCCCGGTCGGCGTCAGGATCAGATCGCCGCGGCGCATCGGGCACTTTTCGCCGTCGACCGTGGTGTAGGCGCCCTCGCCCTCGACGATCATGCGCACCGCGTTCGGCGTGTGGCGGTGCGACGGCGCCCACTCGCCCGGCAGCAGCAGCTGCATGCCCAGGTACATCGCGGCGCTGGCCTGCATCTTGTCGAGGCCGTGGCCGGGGTTGGCCAGCACCAGCACGCGGCGCTCGGCCTTGTCGATCGGCGTCAGCTCGCCGGCCTTCAGCAGCAGCGGGCGCAGCGCCTCGTACGACCAGTGGGTCGCGCGGGTGTTGGGCCGCGGCTTGCCCGGCGGCAGCACGGCGCGCAGGCTGGGCCACAGTGGCACCAGGTTCAACTGGGCCAGGGCCTCGCGGTAGTCCACGGGCAGGTCTTCGAGGCGACCGAGTTCTTGCATGACGAGTTCTCCAGGGAGCGTGGACGACGAGCTCAGGCGGCGAGGCAGTTGTCGACCTTCCAGCCGTACAGCCACTCCATCGCGTCGTAGAAGCGCTCGGGCGTGCGGCCTTTCCACAGGTCGTTGCGCACCAGGCGTTCGACCCCCTTGGCGTGGAAGATGCGACCCATCTCGCGCGCCGAGAGCACGATGCGCGCGGTGCGGGCCACCCGCGAGCGCTGGTACAGGTCGAAAGCCTCGAGGAAGTCGTTGCCGTTGACGCGCAGCGCTTCGCCCAGCGTCACCGCGTCCTCGAGCGCCATGCAGGCGCCTTGTGCCATGTATTGCGTCGTCGGGTGCGCGGCGTCGCCCAGCAGCGTGACGCGGCCGAAGCTCCACTGGCCGATCGGCTCGCGGTCGGCGGTGGCCCAGCGCTTCCAGCTCTTGGGCAGCTCGATCAGCTGGCGGGCCCTGGGGCAGATGCCCTGGAAGTAGCTCTGCACTTCGTCCGGGCTGCCCTCGGTGACGCCCCACGCTTCCTGCTGGCGGCTGTGGAAGGTCACGACCACGTTGTACTGCTCGCCGCCGCGCAGCGGGTAGTGCACCAGGTGGCAGTTCGGGCCGACCCAGATGCTGGCGGCGTTCCACTGCAGGTTCTCGGGGAAGTCCTTCCTGTCGACCACCGCACGGTAGACCACGTGGCCCGTGACGCGCGGCGGATCGCCGACGTACTGCGCGCGCACCACCGACTTGACGCCGTCGGCGCCGATCAGCGCGACGCCGCGGTGAGCCTTGCCGTTCTGGTCGTGGACGGTGACGCCGTCGGCGTCCTGCTCGACGCGCTCGACGCGGGTGGAGGTCAGGAATTCGACGCGGCCGGTTTCCTGCGCGCCCTCGAGCAGCGACAGGTGCACGTCGACGCGGTGGATCACGGCGTAGGGGTTGCCGAAGCGTCGACGGAAAGCCTCACCGGTCGGGATGCGGCCGACCAGGGTTTCGTCGAGCGCATCGTGCATCACCATCTCGTCGGTGTAGACCGCACGGCCGCGGGCCTTTTCGCCGGCGCCCAGCGCATCGAACGCGGCGAAGGCATTGGGGCCGAGCTGGATACCGGCGCCGATCTCGCCGATCGCGGGCGCCTGCTCCAGCACCTTGACCGCGAACCCCTGGCGCACCAGCGCCAGCGCGGCTGCCAGGCCACCGATGCCACCACCGGCCACCAGGACCGGCGATTCCGAACCATTGCTGCTCATCTCTCTCTCCTCCGCAGGCACGCCCGTGGTCGGTCTCCCGAGCCGCCCCCGAAGGGTGAAACCTGATCTGGCTCAAGGTTTCGGGTCGACGACGGGCTGTCGATTTCGCTCCCGAAGCGGCAAATCCTTGATATTCGTCAAGGCTTCGGGCGAGCGGCAGGATAGGAGAGGAGCACTATTCGATCCATAGAATGGATTTAATAGCGTCTATTCAAAAATCAACATAAAGGGGAGGAACGGTGGACATCGACCTCAAGCTGCTCGGCATCTTCGACGAGGTCTACAAGACCCGCAGCGTGTCGCAGGCCGGCGAAAACCTGGGGCTGAGCCAGCCCTCGATCAGCCTCGCGCTCGGCAAGCTGCGCCGCTACTTCAACGACCCGCTGTTCGTGCGCACCTCGAGCGGGATGGAGCCCACGCCGCACGCCGCCGAGCTGATCGCGCCGATCCGCGAGGCGCTCGAGCTGCTGCGCTTCGCGCTGAAGCACCAGGTGGTGTTCGACCCGGCACGCTCGGACCGCACCTTCCGCATCTGCATGACCGACATCAGCCAGGTGGTGATGCTGCCGCGGATCATGAACCGGCTGAAGGACGCCGCGCCGTCGATCCGGGTCGAAACCCTGCATATCTCGGCGGATACCCCGAAGCTGCTCGAGTTCGGCGACGCCGATCTGGCGATCGGCTACCTGCCGCAGCTCGAGGCCGGTTTCTACCAGCAGCAGCTGTTCCGCCAGACGCTGGTGTGCATGGTCCGCCGGGACCATCCGCGCATCGCCGACGCGCTGAGCCTGGCGCAGTACGAGCAGGAATCGCACGTGGCAGTGGCGGCTTCGGGTACCGGCCACTGGATCCTCGACAAGACGCTCGAAGACCAGCGCATCGCGCGCCGCATCGCGCTGCGCCTGCCGAACTTCCTCGGCATCGGCCGGGTCGTCGCGAGCACCGACCTGATCGCGACCGTGCCGCGCCTGCTCGGCGAGATCCTCGCCGAGACCGAGCGGGTCAGGCTGCTGGAGCCGCCGATGAGCCTGCCCGCCTACGCCGTCAAGCAGCACTGGCACGAGCGCTACCACCACGACCACGGCAACCGCTGGCTGCGCGGCGTGGTGGCGGAGCTGTTCGGCGCTGCCGACTGATCACGCGCTTCAGATGATGGTCGTCGCTTGGACGAGGCCGCAGCCGATTCGCGGCGCTTGAGCAGCTCGATGCCGCGCCGGATTTCCCCGATCACGATGACGCTGACGTGGATCCGCTCGGGCGCTATCGCCGCGAACCACCCCCACCCCGGCGTTGCAGCGCTCACGCTTGCGCAGTTCGGAGAGCACGTTGGTGTCGATCAGGAATCCCACCCGATATCTCTCCGCCCGGTGTCCGGCTGGCGCGCGAAATCGGCATCCTCGCCGACATCGGGCATGCGAACATCAGCGCCTTGGGATCGACGAGCTCCGACGCCGCAGGCTCGTCCTGCACCAGCAGGATGACTTCCACCCGCCGATGCCGGAACGCTGCTGGTACCGGGATGACAGCCGGTGCATCTTCGTAAACTTGTCGAAGGCCTGCATCTTCAAAACTCCTCGGGCCAGTGACGCCATGAAACCCTCAGCAGCCCGGGGAAATAGCTGCGGTAGCGGGCCACGTCGCAGGTCAGCAGCCGCTCGCCGCAGCTCATGCCGTCCGCGGCACGCAGGATGATCACGCCGTCGCGGTACTCGAACTCGACCTCGTCGTTCGGCCGCAACCCCGCCGCCTGGCGGATGTGCTGCGGGATCGTGACCTGCCCCTTGCCGGTGATGCGCATCGCTGTCGCCTCCGGAAGGTAATACCGCGCTCGGTAAGAATACTGCGGTTGGCCTGCAGCCGGCATGTCCCGGCACTTCGAGTTCGGCTCGCAGGTTGGGGTGAGCCGAAAGCGAACCTCAACCTACAAGACTGTCTCGCTCATCACGACGTGAGCGTGACGCTCCTGCCCCGCTGCGCAAGGCAGTACTGGTCCAGCAGTTCCGACAGCTTCGCCGGGCTGCCGTCGACGAACGGGTAGACCCACAGCCCGTGATCGCCGAGCCGGTTCATCGCATCGACCCAGCGTTCGGCCGCCTTGCGCTTCAGATCGGCGTCGTCGTTGTTCTGGCCCTTGATCTCGACGATCAGTTGCAGGTCGGTGTCGAGCACGGCGATGAAGTCCGGCAGATACGGGTGGGCGATGCCGTTCTTGCGATACGGGATGCGGAAACCGAGGTGGTCGTTCTTCACCCAGCGCTGGACCCCGGGATGGGTATCGAGGCAGAAAGCCGCGCTCTGCTCCCACTTCGCGGTGTCGGCCGCGGTCGCGTTCAGGTGGCACTTCTGCGCCGGCCTGATCGGCTTAGTGGTGGAGAAGTCGACGAACAGCGTGCTGCCCATGCCCGCGGCTCCCTGCGGGATCACCGGCAGCTCGCAACTGCCGTACCGACTCCCCCTGCGCAGCGCCTCGAACAACTGGTGGATCGCGGCCTGCATGTACTCGCCCACCAGCAGCACGTCGCACGGGCGGCTGTCGCCCTCGCACACCAGCTTCTCGACCAGGAAGCGGCGCGCTGCCGCCAGCACCTTCGGGAACAGTACGTGCGCCGGCACCGCCGTCGCGCCGTGATCGTCCTGCCAGCGCTTGCAGACTTCCCGCGCGAGCTGGAACGCCACCTGTTGGTCGCGGAAGCGCTTGCGCCACTCGATCAGCGTCAGCACCGGGCGCTCGCCCGGCCCCCATGCCGAGAGCGTCCCCTCGGGCGTGGTCAGCGGCGAGAGCTGCACCGTATGCGGGATGCGCAGCGGATCGATCGTCACCTTCGCGATCGCCGCCCAGTCCACCGTCACCTCGAACTTGCCGGTGTCGTGGTAGCCGGTGACGCTCGGGAAGCGGATCTCGAACGCCGCCTTTTCCGGTACCGAGTAGATGTGGTGTACCTCGCGTTCGCCCGCCGTCGACTTCGACTGCGAGGTCTTGAACGGGATCAGCTCGAACGGCACGCCGAAAACCTTGGCGGTCTCCTCGGCGAACAGCCCGTCATCCTGCAGCGCGTAGCTCTTGCGGCGCAGCGCACGGCCGATCACCTGCTCGCACAGCAGTTGCGAGCCGAACGGGCGCAGGCCGACGATGTGCGTGACGGTGTTGGCGTCCCAGCCTTCGGTGAGCATCGCCACCGAGACGATGCAGCGCACGTTGCGTCCCGGCGGGATGCGCTCGTCGATCCAGGTGAGCGAGCCGCCGGTCTGCTCGGGATCGTCATCCTCGCTGTTCACCTTGTCGTTGTGCTTGCGCACGCGTTCGGACCATTCCTCCGGCACATGCCCGCTGGGCCAGGTCTTCTTGCCGATGGTGTCGAGGATGAAGCGCAGCCGCCGCGTCTCGTCCTTGGTGCCGCCGGCCTCGATGTCCTCGACCACCTTCGAGTCGATGCGCACCGTCACCTCCTGCCCCGGGGCATTGCGGAACCACTCCGGTGCCTGACCGTAGCCACCCTCGCCCTCGGCGAGCCAGCGGTACACCTCCTTCGCCACCGCCGTGTCGCGGCAGACGACGATGAACACCGGCGGCACCGGGTCGCGCTCCTGCCTGGCGGCGCCCTCGGTCCACTCGACGAAGCGCGCATGCCACTCGGCCGCCAACAGGTTGATCGGCGCACCGGCGTACTGCATCAGCAGTTGCGGCGTGAGCCTGGTGTCGTGGCCGTCGGCCTCGGCGCGCTCTTCGACCCAGCGCCAGATGTTGAAGTACGCCGCTTCCTCGGCACCGCTGACGTCGCCCGCCGGCAGTTGCGGGATCTTGACCAGACCGGATTCGATCGCGTCGAGCAGGCCGAAATCGCTGACGATCCACGGGAACGGTCGGCCGACCTCGTTGCCGGTGCCCTGCAGGTAGAACGGCGTCGCCGAGAGATCGACGCACAGGCGTATGCCCCTGCGCTTGCCGCCGCCGGCCAGCTTGTTGATGCGATCCAGGCCTTCGATCCAGATCGTCGCCTCGCGGGCATTCTTCTTCGCGAGATCCTTGTCTTCGTCGAGCGTCCGCTCCTCGTCCCCCGTCTCGCCGCGGCGGTAGGCGTGGTGGGCCTCGTCGTTGAACACCAGCCAGTGCGGGCTGCGCCCCTTGCCGGAACCGAACTCCTGACGGATGCGCCTGAACCAGGCGCGGTCGGACTCGACGTAGCGGATCTCGCGCGT
>JBDHRG010000014.1:0-39252 GCA_039807445.1 Candidatus Competibacteraceae bacterium | reverse complement strand
CTGACCAACCTGACGGTGACGACCCTGGCGGCGGCGGCGGAGAAGATCCGCTGGTATCGCGCGCGCTGGCAGATCGAAAGAGTCTTTACGCAATAGACAAAAACGCACCCGCTCGCGCTCGGGGCTGAGCGGGATGACGTAGCGGATCTCGACGGCAGCGTTGGCGACCAGCACGCGGTCGATCAGCAGTTCCACCAGTTGCCGCTTTTGCGCGAAGTCGGCGCCGGCGAGCCCGGCGCGGATGCGCTGGCAGAAGGCCTCGGCCGAGCCGACCCAGCCCACGAGCTGTGCCTGCCGATCGACCTGCACTTCCAGCCGCGCGGCCTGCGCGGCCAGCCCCTCGAGCCGCTGCTCCAGCGCCCGGCGCCGGCGCTGGTACTCGGGCAGCGGGATCACCGCGAGCAGATAGGCCTCGGTCAGGCGCTCCCGTTGGCGGACGAGGCTCGCCTGGCCCTGACGCAGTTGCGCGCGCCGGGCCTGCAGCTCCTGCGGCAGCCAGCCGCCGCCGTGGGCACGAGCCAGCGCCGCCGCGATCGAACCGTTTTGAATAAAATCCGGGAAAGTCAAAACCAACCCCCGGCCACCGGCCTTAGCTTATTCCGACCCGGTAGCTGTCCAGTCCACCGGAGCCACCGCACCTGCTGCCGGCGCCGATCGCCGAGTACGTGGTGGTGCACGAGATCGCCCACCTGCACCAGCCGCACCACACGCCGGAGTTCTGGCGGCGCGTCGAGCGCGCGATGCCCGACTTCGCCCAGCGCAAGACCTGGCTGGCCGAGCACGGCATGGATGTCGAAGGGATCTGAACTTTTCCGGCGGCGTCCTCACCGCCGCCGCGCCAGCAGCGCGTGCACGCGGTCCAGGTAGGCCTGCTTGCGGGCGTGGACCTTCCAGAACAGGAAGAACACGTCTTCGAGCTCGAGCAGTTCGTCGGCTTCGACCTCGCCCCGCGCCTCGAGCGCGTAGAGCTCGCCGAGCAGGGCGAGGTAGTGCACGGCGTCCAGGTCGCCGAGCCAGAACGCCTGCAGCGGGGCGATCGAGTACGAGGGGATGTAGGCCAGCTCGCGGCTCGCGTCGGCGGGCAGGCCGCGGACCGTGCCGAACGCCGACGCCGGCAGGCCCTCGAGGAAACGCTCGTAGGCCGACAGCGAGATCGCGTTGACCCGGTCGCCGTCGTCGGCGAGCACGACCGGGCTCCCCTCGTCGAGGCGCGCGCGCGCCAGGGCGATGGCCTCGTCCAGGGCCCGTCCGTCGAGCGGCCGATGGATCGCCCCCTCGGTGCCGAAGCTCAGGCGCCTGACCAGCTCGAAGTCCCGGAACAGCACCGTCAGCTCCCGGCGCTCGCCGCCCAGCTCGACCGGATGGCGGTGCGGGAGCCGGCGCTCACGCGCATCCAGCGTGGTGTCCAGTAGCACGCTGCGCAGCGCCTGGGTCGGTTCCGGGTCCCAGCGCCAGGTCTGGGTCGCGTGGCACAGCGTGAAGTGCTCCTGGTGCAGCAGCACGCGCTCGAAGCCGCTGGCACCCAGGATCCGCCCGAGCAGCGCCACCCAGGTGAAGTTGGGCGGGTGGAAGGTCGTCGGGGCCCTTCCCGCCAGGGCGGCCTTGGCCTCGCGGTCGCGCTCGAGGTGCGCCAGCAGGTGGCGGTACGGAACCGCCGGCGGGAAGATCTCGTGCTGGAACGTGCCGGCCAGCTCGACGCCCCCCGCTTCGACCCGCGCCGCCAGGGTCCGGTGGAGCCGCGGCTCGCGCCGCCCGATCCGCTCGAGCAGACTGCCGGTGATCGCCAGCGTCAACGGCAGGCCGAGCTTCGCGTGGATGGCGAGCAGGGGCGCCAGGCTCTCGCGCGCGAGCTCGCTCAGCTCGGCGTCGCTCGCGATCGACGGCAGATGGTAGTACCAGCACAGCGCGATCTTCGACACGGGCTCAGCCCTCCCGGAACACGGCCTGCTCCAGCAGACGCAGGTGCCGCTGCCAGGTGAAGCCGGCGGCGCGCTGCCGGCAGTTCGCCGCCATCGCGCGACGCAGGGTCGGGTCCGCGGCGAGCGCGGCGATCCGCTCGAGCAGGCCGTCGACGTCGTTGGGCTCGACCAGGTAGCCGGTGACGCCGTGCTCGACCAGCTCCGGGATCGCGCCCACCGCGAAGCACACCGGAACGCACCCGCACGCCATCGCCTCGAGGATCGCGAGGCCGAAGGTCTCGTGCGCCGAGGTCGACAGGTAGACGTCGGCGCCGGCGTAGAGGCCGAAGACCGCCTCGGCGCCGACGCCGCGGAGGTGGTCGACGTCGTCGATCACCCCGGCCGCGCGCAGGCGCGCGAGCACCGCGTTTTCGCGCGACCCGCGGCCGACCAGCGTCAGGCGGGCGCGGATCCCGCGCGCGCGCAGCCCGCCCAGCACCGGCGCCAGGTACTGGAAGCCCTTCTGATCGGTGAAGCGCCCGACGCTGAGCAGCCGCAGCCACGGGCCGCCGGCACCGGCCGGCTCGCTGCCGGGGCCGACGCCGAGCGGGCAGACCACCACGCGCCCGGGCGGCACGCTGTAGATCCGCGCCAGCGAACGCCGGGTGAACTCCGAAGGCACCGCGATCTTCGCCGCGACGCGGACCAGGGCGCTCTCGAGCCGCTGCTGGAAGTCCTCGGAAACCGCCTTGTCGAAGTACGAGAAGCGCGCCGACAGCGGCAGGTGACAGGCCGCCACCAGCCGCCGGGCGCAGCCGCCGGCCTGCAGGAAGTAGGCGATCGCCACGTTGTAGAAATCCTGCGCATAGACCGCGTCGTAGCCGCCCCCGCCGCCGGCGTGGAACCAGTCGGCCAAGACCCGCGCCCGCGCCAGATAAGCGGCGTGATCCGGCGGGTCCGCGAAGCAGGCGCAATACTGCGGGTCCAGCACGTGCCAGACGCGGCTTCCACCCTCGTCGGCGGCGATGCACTCGAATGCGGCCGGCGCCGACTCGAGGCAGTAGCCGGGCACGTTCAGCACGTCGAAGCGCAGCCCGTCGGCGCCGGCGCGGACGATCTCGTGCGCGTAACGCCCCAGCCCGCCCCAGGCGAAGGGCGGATACTCCGAGGTCAGCAGCAGGATCCGCATCTCCTGCCCGCCGCTACTTCACAGCAGCGAGACCAGCGTCGCGACCGTCGCGATCACCGTCAGCACGAACAGCAGCGCGTTGAGGCTGCTGGTCTTCAGCGCAGCGATGTTGTCGGCGACGTTGCGCTGCAGCTTGGCGTCGATCAGCCGGTCGACGATCTCCCGAGCGATCGGCAGCCGCAGGTACTCGAAGTTGTTGACGCGGGCGTAGCGCAGCTCGAGCCGCATCAGCTCCGGGAACCGCAGCAAGGCTCGAATCAGCTCCAGCGACGCGCCCCAGACCCGCCCCCCCCGGCCGTTGGCCGCGAAGCGGTCGCCGTGGCGCAGCGAACGCTCCCACATCAGCAGCAGCCGATCGTGGATGCCGCGCAGGGTCTCTTCGTAGAAGCCGGCGAACTCGAGCGACAGCAGTCCCATGTAGCGCAGCGGCGGGTACTCGGGCGTCCAGTCGTAGGGTTCGTCGCCGCGCCGCTGTGCCCGCTCGATCCGCACGGCCCGGTCGCCGCGCCACAGCCCCTCGTCGCGCCGCATCGCCGGCAGGAACCAGTCCCGGTGTTCGGCGTACAGTTCGCGCGCGTGCGGCTTCGACACCGACACGATCGCCCCGGGCTGGAAGTAGTTGCGGAAGAAATCGGTCGACGCGTACTGCTGCGCGTCGAGGCAATGCCCGGCCACGCCGGCGTCGATGTTGTCGCCGTGCAGGTAGAGCAGGCGGTAGACGTCGACGGCATGCTCGTGCCGGTGCGACGCGAAGCGCGCGTCGGCGAGCGTGCACCACGAGAAGTAGGCGTAGCTGCTGTAGCCGAGGCCGAAGCTGCGCTTGTTCTCGGTTCTGGCCCGCAGCCACGCCAGCACCCGGCCGACCCCCGCCGGGATCGCGGCATCGGTCCGCCCGGGCGAATAGAGCGCCGTGCGCACCAGCTCGGCGAGCTGCTTGAAGCAGCGCTCCCGCTCGCCGGCGGGCAGCGGAACCCAGTCCCGCGGTGCGATGTGGATGTGCAGCGCACGCAGCGCCAGCGGCTCGGCGTCGTGCAGCACGAAGTCGATGCGGATGCTGCCGACGCCGTGCGGCAGGTCCTCGTGCAGGCAGCCCAGGTACGACCAGTCCAGCCGCCGGACGAAGAAGTCGTTGTAGTAGAAGCGGTAGGCGCGTCGGTAGATCGCGCCGAAGTTGATGTCGTCGGCCAGGTGCCAGCGCAAGGCAGCCTCCCCGCCCTGCTGCAGCACGGCGCTCAGCGCGTCGCGGTCGAGCTCGGGGCTGACGATCAGTAGCGTCAGATAGATCCGCTCCTCATCCACACCGCCCCCCTCGAGACCGGCCGCGGCTGCCGGCGTTCACCGCCAGACTCTAGCAAGCGGCGCAGGGCCGGCAAGCGCCCGACGCTGGCCGCAGCGCACGGCGAGCAGCGCCAGCGTCACGATCCTCGGCCTCCTCCCCTTGCCCGGGCTTGACACGTCCCGGCGGCCTGTGGTCTGGTAGCTATCATGATCACGAAACCGATAGCCAATACGCTGCGACTGCGCCACCCGGCCTCCTGAGGGGGGTCGGGGTTGCTGTTTCGCACCGCGTGTCCGGCTACCGAGCTTTGATCCCATGCCTTTCGAACGTCCCCCGTATCGCCCCAACCGCTTCGACTACGCTTCGCGTTTCGATCGCTCGCTGCGACTGCGCCGCGGCCGTCGGGCCTGACGGCAGCCCGATGGCCGGTCACGTCCGCGCCGTGACCTCCGTTCGAGTCACCCGACGCAGCGAGCAAGCGAAATGATCCAGAACCCCGAACGCAAGTACCGCCCCTTCGGCACCGTCGCCCTGGCCGATCGCCAGTGGCCCTCGCGCACGATCGAGCGCGCGCCGATCTGGTGCAGCTCCGATCTGCGCGACGGCAACCAGGCGCTGATCGAGCCGATGAACGGCGCACGCAAGCGCCGCCTGTTCGATCTGCTGGTGCGCATGGGCTTCGAGCAGATCGAGGTCGCCTTCCCGTCGGCGTCGCAGACCGACTTCGACTTCGTCCGCAGCCTGATCGAGGGCGACGCGATCCCCGACGACGTCGCCATCCAGGCGCTGACGCAGTCGCGCGAAGACCTGATCCGCCGTACCTTCGAGTCGCTGCGCGGCGCCCGGCGCGCGATTGTGCACCTGTACAACGCCATCGCGCCGGCCTTCCGCCGCACCGTGTTCGGCATGAGCCGTCGGGAGGTGATCGAGCTCGCGGTCCGCGGCGCGCGCCTGTTCGCCGAATGCGCCGCCGAGCAGCCCGACACCGACTGGACCTTCGAGTACTCGCCCGAGACCTTCAGCTCGACCGAACCCGAATTCGCGCTCGAAGTGTGCGAGGCGGTGCTCGACGTGTGGCAGCCGAGCCCCGAGCGGCCGTGCATCCTGAACCTGCCGGCGACGGTCGAGGTCGCGACACCCAACGTCTACGCCGACCAGATCGAGTGGTTCTGCCGCCACCTCGGCCGGCGCGATGCGGTGATCGTCAGCGTCCACCCGCACAACGACCGCGGCACCGGCGTCGCCGCCGCCGAGCTGGCGCTGATGGCCGGCGCCGACCGCATCGAGGGCTGCCTGTTCGGCAACGGCGAGCGCACCGGCAACGTCGACCTGGTGACGCTGGCGCTGAACCTGTACACCCAGGGCGTGGACCCCGGGCTCGATCTCTCCGACATCAAGGCGATCCGCCGCACCGTCGAGTACTGCAACCAGATCCCGGTGCACCCGCGCCACCCCTACGGCGGCGACCTGGTGTTCACCGCCTTCTCGGGCTCGCACCAGGACGCGATCAGGAAGGGCTTCGCGGCGCGCGCCGCCGACCCGGACGGGATCTGGGAAGTGCCGTACCTGCCGATCGACCCGGCCGACCTCGGCTGCGACTACGAGGCGATCATCCGCGTCAACAGCCAGTCGGGCAAGGGCGGCATGGCGTACCTGCTCGAGCACGACCACGGCCTGCAGCTGCCGCGCCGGCTGCAGATGGCGTTCAGCCGCGTGGTTCAGGCGATCGCCGACCGCACCGGCAAGGAACAGACCTCCGCCGACCTGTGGCAAGCCTTCCGAGCCGAATACCACGTCGACGCCGAGGCGCCGTTCGCGCTGGCCGAGCACAGCGACGTGGCGGCCTTCGGTGCCGACGAGCTGTACGCGGTGGTGACGGTGGCCGGCGAGCGGCGCGAGATCCGCGGCCAGGGTAACGGCCCGATCGCGGCCTTCGTCGACGCGCTGGCGCGCGGCTGCGGCCTCGAGCTGAAGCTGGTCGACTACCACGAGCACGCGCTCGGCCGCGGCGCCGATGCGCGCGCGGCGGCCTACGTCGAGGTGCAGCACGGCGGGGGCGAGACGGTGTTCGGCGTCGGGTTCGACACCAACATCGTCACCGCATCGCTGAAGGCGGTGCTGAGCGCGGCCAACGGCATCGCGGCGCGCCGCGCAGCGGCCGTCGACGCAGCAGCCTGAGCCGCCGGGCGGCCTGCGGGCCGCCCGCTACGCCCGACGACGGCGCCAGACCAGCGCCGCCATGCCGACGCCGAGCAGCCCCAGGCTCGCCGGCTCGGCGACGGCGACGGGCTGCGACGGCCCCGACGCCTCCGTCAGCGAAACCGTGCCGGCCGGCTCGAACGAACCCCAGGCGGTCTGGAACTTCAGGCCGAAGTCGCTCAGGGCCACGACCGAGCCGATGACGCCGCCCAGCCTGAGCGTGAAAGCGTCCTGCCCCCCGCGCGCCAGGCCCTGGTTGACGTTGCCGCCCTGGCAATTGTTGGCGGCGAAGACGCAGAGGTCGAAGTCTTTGAACCCGCCGGGGAAGTTCTTCTCCGAGCCGATCCGGGTGAAAGTGTTCCCCGCGGTCGTGAAGCTCGGCGTCAGCGGCTGGCTGCCATCGACGCCCGCGCCGAAGGCGACGATGTTGCTGTTGTCGCCCGCATTCGGCGGCGTCGCGGTGGTGTTGCGGAGGTTCACCGTCAGCTCGACCCAGTCCTTGCCGAAGGCATCGACGGTCCAGGTGCTGACGGCGCTCAGCTCGACCGGGGTCCTGCCTTCATCACCGGCCGAACCCGCCGCTACCCGCCAGCCGACATCGAAGGATCTGGACACGTCGCCGGCGCCGATCTGCACCGACCATCGGCCCGAGTCCGGCCGGGTGGCGGCGAAGGCATGCGCCTGGGTAGCGGCAAGCAGCAAGGCCGCCGCGAGCAGCGATTTTCGCATCGAGGGCTTCCCTTTCCTGGAGAGCAGCGGCGGCCGGGGAGATGCACAGCCGCTATCGCCTTATGATCTCCGATAGCCTTCGCTTCGGAAAGCGCCCGCCCGTCAACGATTGATACAGAATCATACGGATCGCAAGGAGTTTCGCCCCCTTGGTGGTGAGCGGCGCTCCGGGGGCTATCGCTGCGCTCATTCTCGGCGTACCTCCGTGTACGCCTCCGAGGTACGGCGCCGCTCCGCGCTGTCCTGCGCCCGCGGCGCGCGTAATCCGCTCCGCGATAGCCCCCGGAGCGCCGCAATCAGGCGTTAGTTCTCTTGCAGTCGGATCAGTCGAGCACCCGCACGTGCACGCGCCGGGTCACGCCGCACACCAGCGTGTAGGCGATGGTGCCGGCGGCTTCGGCGATGCGCTCGGCCGGCAGGCCTTCGCCCCACAGCGTCACCGGGTCGCCGACCCGGGCCTCGGGCTGGCCGCTCAGGTCGACGCACAGCATGTCCATCGACACGCGCCCGAGCAGCCGCGTCTCGCGGCCGTTGACCAGCACCGGCGTGCCGGTCGGCGCGTGGCGCGGATAGCCGTCGGCGTAGCCCATCGCCACCAGGCCGACGCGCATGTCTTCGGAGCAGACGAAGGTGGCGCTGTAGCCGATCGGCTCGCCGCGCTTCATGTCCTTGACCGCGATCAGCGCGCTCTTCAGCGTCATCGCCGGGCGCAGGCCGGCATCGGCACCGGTCTGCCCCGCCATCGGCGAGATCCCGTACAGCATCACGCCGGCACGCACCCAGTCGTGGTGCGCTTCGGGCCAGGCGAGCACGCCGGCCGAGTTCGACAGCGCCTTGCGCACCGTCAAGCCGCGCGTCGCCGCGGCGAAGGCTTCGAGCTGCGCCGCGGTCTGCGCCGAGCGCGGATCGTCGGCGCTCGCCAGGTGGCTCATCACGCCGAGCTCGGAGTCGACCGCGGCGCAGGCGGCGAGCCGCTCGACCATGCCGGCGATCTGGTCCGGGCGGGCACCGAGCCGCCCCATGCCGGAGTCGCACTTGACCCAGACCCTGATCGGCCGCGCCAGCCGCGCCGCTTCGAGCATCGCGATCTGCGCCGGATCGTGCAGTGCGATCTCGAAGCCGTGCTCGGCGCACAGCGGCAGCTCGGAGGCCTCGAACACGCCTTCGAGCAGCAGGATCGGCTTGTCGCAGCCGGCTTCGTGCAGCTCGAGCGCCTCCTCGATGCAGGCGACCGCGAGCGCATCGGCGTCGGCCAGCGCCGGCAGCACGCGCACCGCGCCGTGGCCGTAGGCGTTGGCCTTGACCACGGCGAACACTCGCTTGCCCGGTGCGAGCTCGCGCACGCGCGCGAGGTTGTGCCGCAGCGCGGCGAGATCGATGACGGCGGTGGCGGGACGCATGGCTACTCCGAAGGTGGCAGGTGTCGTCGCGGGCGCGGCGCAGCCGGCAGCCGCGCGCCATACATGATTTTTATCGGTTCAGGCGGCGTAGCGCTCGAGCCCCAGCCCCTCGGTGTCGATCTCGGCTTCGCGGCCACCCACCAGGTCGGCGAGCACCCGCGCCGAACCGCACGACATGGTCCAGCCCAGCGTGCCGTGGCCGGTGTTCAGGAACAGCCCCTTGTATCGGGTCGCGCCCACGATCGGCGTGCCGTCGGGCGTGTTCGGGCGCAGCCCGGTCCAGAACTGCGCGCGCGGATAGTCGCCGCCGCGCGGGAACAGATCGGTGACCGAGTACTCGACGGTCTTGCGTCGGCTCTCGCGCAGGCGCAGATCGAAGCCGGTCAGCTCGGCGGTGCCGGCGATGCGGATGCGCTCGCCCAGGCGCGTGATCGCGACCTTGTAGGTCTCGTCCATCACCGTCGACACCGGCGCGAAATCGGGGTCGGTGATCGGCACCGTCAGCGAGTAGCCCTTGACCGGGAACACCGGGATCTCGATGCCGAGCTCGCGCATCAGCTGGGTCGAGTAGCTGCCCAGCGCGACCACGTAGGCATCGGCCGTCAGCCGCCCGGCGCTGGTTTCGACCCCGGTGATGCGGTCACCCTCGCGCTCGATGCCGAGGATCGCGGTGCGATAGCGGAAATCGACCCCCAGGTCGACGGCGAGGTTGGCCAGGTGCTGGGTGAACTTGAAGCAGTCGCCGGTCTCGTCGCCGGGCAGGCGCAGCCCGCCGACGATCTTGTCCGACACCAGCGCCAGCGCCGGCTCGGCGGCGACGCAGCCCTTGCGGTCGAGCACCTCGTGCGGCACCCCGCTCGCCTTCAGCACGGCGATGTCCTTGGCCGCCCCGTCGAGCTGCTTCTGGGTGCGGAACAGCTGCAGCGTGCCCTGCTGGCGGTCGTCGTAGCTGATGCCGGTCGCGGCGCGAAGCTCGATGAACTGGTCGCGGCTGTACTCGGCCAGCCGCACCATCCGCGACTTGTTGACCTCGTAGCGCGCGTGGGTGCAGTTGCGCACCATCCCGGCGATCCAGCGCCACATGTCGGGGTCGACCCTGGGGCGCACCACCAGCGGCGAATGCTCCATGAACAGCCACTTGACCGCCTTCATCGGCACGCCCGGTGCGGCCCACGGCGCCGAGTAGCCGGGCGAGATCTGGCCGGCGTTGGCGTAGCTGGTCTCGAGCGCCGCTTCGGGCTGGCGCTCGATCACGGTGACTTCGTGTCCGGCCTTGGCCAGGTAGTAGGCGGTCGTGGTGCCGATGATGCCGCTGCCCAGGACGATGACTTTCATGACGCTCCCCTCTCCTCGTACCCGCGCCTGCCCGCACAAGGTCATACTGCCATGCAGCATAAGCGCATCAGGAATATGAGCTATTCTATTCGCCATCAACCCGTGTTTTTTGTTGATTTTTTGACATTTTCAGAAAAAAATTTGCGGCACTCGCGAACGCCGACCGCCATGCGGCATTTTTTCCTACCGGACACCGCACGTCATGAGCCAGGCCCCCCGCAAGCTCGACCGACTCGACCGCAAGATCCTGCGCAAGCTGCAGGAAAACGGCCGGATTTCCTACGTCGACCTCGCCGCCGCGGTCGGGCTGTCGACCTCGCCGTGCCTGGAGCGCGTCAAGCGGCTGGAGAAGGACGGGGTGATCAAGGGCTACACCGCGCTGATCGATCCGCACGCGGTCGGCGCCGGCCTGCTGGTGTTCGTCGAAATCAGCCTCGACTACACCTCGCCCGACATCTTCGAGCAGTTCAAGCGGGCGGCGCTCGAGCTGCCGCAGGTGCAGGAATGTCACCTGGTGTCGGGCAACTTCGACTACCTGATCAAGGCGCGGATCGAAGACATGGCCGCCTACCGCGAGCTGCTCGGGCTGATCCTGCGCACCCTGCCCGGGGTGCGCGACTCGCGCAGCTTCGTGGTGATGGAGGAGGTCAAGGAGACGCTGGCGCTGGAGATCCCCGAGCGCGGCTGAGGCCGAAGCACGAGGCACGAGGCACGAGGCACGAGGCACGAGGCACGAGGCACGAGGCACGAGGCACGGCGAGGATGCCGCCTTCTCTCGCACCTCGCACCTCGCACCTCGCACCTCGCACCTCGCACCTCGCACCTCGCACCTCGCTCCTCGTGCCTATTTCATTTCGGCCAGGCGCTGGGCGCCGGCGCGCAGCATGCGCAACTGGCGGATGATGCGCTCGGCCGCGGTGCTGCGCGCGTTGTCGTCCATCTCCAGCGCTTCGGCGCCCGAATTGAACACGATCGTCACCATCGCCTCGGCGAGCAGCTGGGCGCCTTCGGCATCGAGCGCGGTCAGCTCGTCGTCGCGCTGCAGGTCGGCGGCGATCTCGGCGGCGAAGTGCTCGAACTGCGCGCGCAGCGCGCCGCGGAAGGCTTCGGAACCGCCGGCGCGCTCGCGCAGCAGCAGGCGGAACAGCTCCTGGTGCGTGCCGAGGAATTCCATGAAGGTCTCGACCGAGGCGCGCACCACGTCGCCGCCGGCCTTGGCGCGCGCGCGCGCCGCCTTCAGCGACTCACGCAGCGCCATGCCGGCTTCGTCGACCAGCGCCAGGCCGAGTTGCTCGAGGTCGTGGAAGTGGCGGTAGAACGACGTCGGCGCGATGCCGGCTTCGCGCGCGACTTCGCGCAGGCTGAGCGAGGCGAAGCCGCGGTCGGGGCCGAGGTTGCGCAAGGCCGCGTCGAGCAGCGCGCGGCGGGTCTTCTGCTTCTGTTCGCTGCGGGGCGTGGGCATCGCTCGAATTCCGTCCTCTGGTGGGGTTTTCCGCAGAACGATACACGGCTCGCGCTGCGCTTGCAGCCGCTTGACCCGATCCCGATCGTAGCCTAGCGTACAATCGTACGCACAAATGTCAGTCGCCAGCGGTCGCACCACCTATATAAAGACGGGACACCCCCGTCGTACCAGAGGAGTCCTCGAAATGAACAGGTTCATGGTCCTGCTGCTCGCTGGGGTTGCGGCGCTGACGCTCGCGGGCTTGCGCGTGGGCCTGGCGGCATCGACCGCGATGCTCGGCGTCAGCCTGGCGACGCTGCAGGCGCTCGGCGCGCCGGTCTGGGGCGTGGTTTGGGGGCTGTGGGCTGCACTGGCGCTGTTCGCCGTGCCGGCGCTGCGCCGCAAGGTGTTGATGGCACCCGCACTCGCCGCTTTCCGCCGGCGGCTGCCGCCGATGTCGGCCACCGAGCGCGAGGCGCTCGAAGCCGGCAGCGTGTGGTGGGATGCCGAGCTGTTTTCCGGGCGGCCGGACTGGGCCAGGCTGCGCGCGACGCCAAAGCCCGCGCTCAGCGCCGAAGAGCGCGCCTTCCTCGACGGTCCGGTCGAGGCACTGTGCACGATGGTCGACGACTGGCACATCACGTACGAGCGTCGCGACCTGCCGCCCGAGGTCTGGAGCTTCATCCGCGAGCAGGGCTTCCTCGGCATGATCATCCCGAAACGCTACGGCGGCCTCGGCTTCTCGGCGCAGGCGCACTCGGCGGTGGTGTCGAAGCTCGCGTCGCGCTCGGTCAGCGTCGCGGTCACGGTGATGGTGCCGAACTCGCTGGGCCCGGCCGAGCTGCTGCTGCATTACGGCACCGACGCGCAGAAGGACCACTACCTGCCGCGCCTGGCCAAGGGTACCGATATCCCCTGCTTCGCGCTGACCAGCCCCGAAGCCGGCTCGGACGCCGCATCGATCCCCGACCGTGGCGTGGTCTGCTGGGGCGAGCACCAGGGCAAGCGCACGCTCGGCATCCGCGTCACCTGGGAAAAACGCTACATCACGCTCGGCCCGGTGGCGACGGTGCTCGGCCTGGCGTTCCAGCTGTCCGACCCCGAGGGCCTGCTCGGCGAAGCCAGCGACGAGGTCGGCATCACGCTGGCGCTGATCCCGACCGACCACCCCGGCGTGCACATCGGCCGGCGCCACTTCCCCGGCAACCAGGCGTTCATGAACGGCCCGAACTGGGGCAGGGACGTGTTCATCCCGATGGACTGGGTCATCGGCGGCCAGGCCTATTGCGGCCGCGGCTGGATGATGCTGATGAACTGCCTGGCCGCCGGACGCGCGATCTCGCTGCCGGCGATGGGCACCACCTCGGCCAAGTATTGCGCGCGCGTCGCTGGCGCCTACGCCCGCGTGCGCAAGCAGTTCAAGCTGCCGGTCGGCAAGATGGAGGGCGTCGAGGAGGCGCTGGCGCGCATCGGCGGCCACGCCTATGCGCTCGAGGCGGCGCGCCGGCTGACCACCGTCGGGCTCGATCTCGGCGAACGGCCCGCGGTGATCTCGGCGATCATGAAGTACCAGGCCACCGAGCGCATGCGCGCGGCGCTGAACGACGCGATGGACATCCACGGCGGCAAGGGCATCTGCGCCGGCCCGAGCAACTACCTGGCGAACGCCTACCAGGCGATCCCGGTCGGCATCACGGTCGAGGGCGCGAACATCCTGACGCGCTCGCTGATCGTGTTCGGCCAGGGTGCGCTGCGCTGCCACCCGTGGCTGCTGCAGGAGATCGAAGCCGCCGCCAGCGCCGATACGGCGCAGGCGCTCGCCGCCTTCGACCGGGCGCTGACCGGCCACCTCGGCCACGTGCTCGGCAACCTCGCCCGCGCCTTCGGGCACGGCTTCACCGGCGCGGCCTTCGCGCCTTCGCCCGAGGTCGAAGGCGTGCGCCACTGGTACCGCGAGCTGTACCGCCTGTCGTCGGGTTTCGCGCTGGTCGCCGATGTGGCGCTGCTGGTGCTGGGCGGCGAGCTGAAGCGCCGCGAAAAGCTCTCGGGCCGCTTCGCCGACTGCCTGGCCGAGCTGTACCTGGCGAGCAGCGTGCTGAAGCGCTGGGAAGACGAGGGCCGCCCGGCCGAAGACCGCGCCTTCGTCGACTACTGCTGCGCGTCGTCGCTGTACACGATCGAGCGCCAGCTCGACGGCATCCTCGCCAACTTCCCGGTGGTGCTGGTCGGCGGGCTGCTGCGCCGCATCGTGTTCCCCTGGGGCCGGCGCATGCACGGCGCGAGCGACGAGCAGGGCCACGCCGTCGCCGCGCTGATGCTCGAGCCCTCGGCGGCGCGCGACCGCCTGACCGCCGGCATCTTCGTCAGCCGCGACCCCGCCGATGTCACCGGCGCGCTCGAGCACGCGCTCGAGCTGACGATCGCCGCCGACGCCGTCGACGCCAGGTTGCGCGCCGCGGTGCGCGCCGGCCGGCTCGAGCGCGCCGAAGCCGAAGCGGCGCTGGCTGCGGGCGTGATCGACGCCGCCGAAGCCGAGCTGCTGGAGCGCGCCGCCGCCGCGGTGCGCGCGGTGATCATGGTCGACGACTTCTCCAACGAGGAGCTGTCCGGCGGACAGGTGCTGACCGTGAGGCCCCCCAGGGCCGAGTCCGCCGCGACCCTGCGGCTGCGCATCGAGGCAGCGGCACGCTGAAACCGACAAGGATGGTGATGGGTAAGCGGGGATGGGCAATGGGTGATGGGGAGAGGCCGTGAAGTGCTGGAGCGTGAGACGTGAAGCGTTAGACGTGAGGTAGTCACTGTGCCTTCACGCTTCACGGCTTGTTCCCATTCCCCATTCCCCATTCCCCATTCCCCATTCCCCATTCCCCACTCGAGGAACAACCCCATGAGCGACTACCGCCACTGGCGCCTCGAGCGCGATCTCGACGGCATCGTCTGGGCCTGGCTCGACCGCGAGGGCGAGAGCGCCAACGCGCTGTCGTCCGCCGTGCTCGACGAACTCGAGCACTGGCTCGGCCAGCTCGAAGACCGGCCGCCGCGCGGGCTGGTGATCCTCTCGGCCAAGGACTCGGGCTTCATCGCCGGCGCCGACGTCAGGGAGTTCGACGCGGTGCACGACAATCTGGTGCTGGCGCAGCGGATCCGCCGCGTGCACGCGATGCTCGACCGCCTCGAGCGCCTGCCCTTTCCGACCGTCGCCGCGATCCGCGGCTTCTGCCTCGGCGGCGGGCTCGAGCTGGCGCTGGCGTGCTCGTACCGCATCGCCCAGGACCTCGACTCCACCCGCCTCGGCTTCCCCGAGGTCCAGCTCGGCATCTTCCCCGGCTTCGGCGGCACCTGGCGCGCGATGCGTCGGCTCGGCGGCCAGAAGGCGATGGAGCTGATGCTGAGCGCCCGCCAGCTCGGGGCGAAAGCGGCGCGCGCGATCGGCCTGGTCGACGAAGTGGTCGGTCCGCACGCGAGCCTGCGCTGGGCCGCGCGCCGCGCGATCCTGAACCGGCGCCGCTCGCGCGGCCCGGGCTGGCTGGCGAAGCTCGGCAATACCGCCCCGGCGCGCGCGCTGCTGGCGCCGGTGATGGAGAAGCAGGTCGCACACAAGGCCAGGCGCGCGCACTACCCGGCGCCGTATGCGCTGATCGAGCACTGGCGCGCCCATGCCGGCGACCGCGAGCGCATGCTGAGCGGCGAGGCGCACGGCGTCGCCGACCTCCTGGTCGGCGACGCCGCGAAGGGGCTGCGCCGCACCTTCCACCTGATGGAGCTGCTGAAGCGCCAGGGCAAGGCCGAGGACTTCGCGGTGCACCGCGTGCACGTGGTCGGCGCCGGCGTGATGGGGGGCGACATCGCCGCGTGGTGCGCGCTGCGCGGGCTCGAGGTGACGCTGCAGGACCAGAGCCTGGACAGGATCCAGCCGGCGCTCGAGCGCGCCAGGGGGCTGTTCGGCAAGCGCCTGAAAGCACCGCACAAGGTCAAGGCCGCCGAGGCGCGGCTGATCGCCGACCCCGAGGGCAAGGGCGTCTGCCGCGCCGAGGTGGTGATCGAGGCGATCTTCGAAGACCGTGCCGCCAAAGCGGCGCTGTTCCAGAGGCTCGAGCCGCGCATGAAGCCCGAGGCCGTGCTCGCCAGCAACACCTCGGCGATTCCGCTGGAAGAGCTCGCCGCCGTGCTCGAGCGCCCCTCGCGGCTGATCGGCTTGCACTTCTTCAACCCGGTCGCGCAGATGCCGCTGGTCGAAGTGGTGCACGGTGCTGCGACCGATGCGCGCGAGGTGGCGCGCGGCTGCGCCTTCGCCGCGCGGATCGGCAAGCTCCCGCTGCCGGTGAAGTCCGGCCCCGGCTTCCTGGTCAACCGCGTGCTCGCGCCCTACCTGCTGGAGGCGATGACCGTGCACCTCGAAGGCGTGCCGATGGCGGTGGTCGACGAGGCGGCACTCGCCTTCGGCATGCCGATGGGGCCGATCGAGCTCGCCGACACCGTCGGCCTCGACGTCTGCCTGAAGGTCGCCGAGACGCTCGCCGGCGAACGCGGCGCCAGGACCCGGGAAAAGCTCGGCGCGATGGTCGCCGCCGGCACGCTCGGCAAGAAGAGCGGCGAAGGGCTGTACCGATGGAAAGACGGCAAGCCGCTCAAGCCGCGGGCCGAAGCCGCCGGGCACGACCTGGCCGCGCTCGGACAGCGCCTGGTGCAGCCGCTGCTCGACGAGTGCCGCGCCTGCCTGGCCGAAGGCGTGGTCGGCGATGCCGAGCTGCTCGACGCCGGCGTGGTCTTCGGCACCGGCTTCGCGCCCTTCCGCGGCGGCCCGATGGCGTACCAGGGGCTGGCCGGCACGTCGGCCGAAACGCCGAGCGCCTCCGAAGCCGCCTGAGGCCCACGCCTCCCCAAGGAACCCGGACACCATGATCCCAGACACCCTGCGCCGCGTCGCCATCGTCGGCGGGCTGCGCATCCCGTTCTGCCGCTCGAACACCGCCTACGCCGAACTCTCGAACCTCGACATGCTGGCTCGCACGCTGCAGGGGCTGGTCGAGCGCTACGGCCTGGCCGGTGCGCTGATCGACGAGGTCGGCGCCGGCGCCGTCACCTCGCACTCGAAGGACTGGAACCTCGCCCGCGAAGCGGTGCTGTCGACCCGGCTCGATCCGCGCACCCCGGCGTACACGCTGCAGCAGGCCTGCGGCACCAGCCTGCAGGCGGCGATGCAGATCGCCGCCAAGATCGCCGCCGGCCAGATCGACTGCGGCATCGCCGCCGGCGTCGACACCGCCTCCGACGTGCCCATCGTCTTCGGCCGCATCTTCGCGCAGCGCCTGGTCAGGGCCGGCAACGCGCGCAGCTTCAAGGACCGTCTCGCCGCGTTCAGGGGCTTTTCCTTCGGCGAGCTGACACCGCTGCCGCCGAGCCCGACCGAGCCGCGCACCGGGCTGTCGATGGGCCAGCACTGCGAGCGCATGGCGCGCGAATGGGGCATCCTCCGCGAGGACCAGGACCGGCTGGCGCTCGCGAGCCATCTGAAGGCTGCGGCAGCCTACGACGAGGGCTTCTTCGACGATCTGCTGCTGCCGTGCGAAGGCGTCGCGCGCGACAACAACCTGCGCGCCGACACCACGCTCGAGAAGCTGGCGAGCCTCGGGCCGGCCTTCGACAAGGCCAACGGCACGCTGACCGCCGGCAACTCGACGCCGCTGACCGACGGCGCTGCCGCGGTGCTGCTCGCCGCCGAAGACTGGGCGCAGGCGCGCGGGCTGCCGGTGCTGGCCCGGATCACGCACTATCAGGCCGCCGCGGTCGATTTCGTCGCCGACGAAGGCCTGCTGATGGCGCCGACCGCCGCGGTGGCGCGCCTCTTGAGCCGCGCCGGGCTGAGCCTGCAGGATTTCGACTTCTACGAAATCCACGAAGCCTTCGCGGCGCAAGTGCTGTGCACGCTGCGTGCCTGGGAGTCGGAGGCGTTCTGCGCCGAAAGGCTCGGTCTGGCCGGCGCGCTCGGTGCGATCGATCCAGCGCGGATCAACGTCAAGGGCTCGAGCCTCGCCGTCGGCCACCCCTTCGCCGCGACCGGCGCGCGCATCGTCGCCGTGCTCGCCAGGCTGCTCGAACGGCGGGGCTCGGGGCGCGGGCTGATCTCGGTGTGCACCGCCGGCGGCATGGGCGTCGCGGCGATCCTCGAGCGGCCGTGAAATGCCCGGACCGTCGGTTGACAGCCGGCAGATCGATCCCTAAGATGCGCGCCACTCCGCCGCCACGGTGGGTACCCGCACGGGGCTATAGCTCAGCTGGGAGAGCGCCTGCATGGCATGCAGGAGGTCGACGGTTCGATCCCGTCTAGCTCCACCAGGATCCGGAAGCCGCCGATCCCCGATCGGCGGCTTCTTCCGTTGCAGCGGCCCCGTTTGGCGCACCGCGCCGCCTGCCTTAACCTAGCGGACCCCGATCGCCAGACCGCCGTCCCATGCTCCGACTCGGCCGCTTCACCCTCGTCCTCGCCGGCGTGCTCGTCGCCGTCGGCCTGCTCGGCGGCTTCGGCGCGATGCTCGCCGGCGCCAGCGACTACATCGTGCCGCTGATCGGCCTGGTGCCGCTCGGCTTCGTGCTCGGCTTCGCCGGGCTCGCGGCCGTCGTGCTGAGCGAACCGCGGCGGTAGTCTCCCGCGCCGATCGTGCGGCCGCCCCGCAGCGCGCTTTCGCGTTGGCTCTGTCTGCATTACGTGCTGATTTCACCAAGCGGGACACGGGGGATGCTGCGGAGCGGATTACGCGCGCCGCGTGCGCATGGATAGCGCGGAGCGGCGCCGTACCTCGGAGACGTACACGGAGGTACGTCGAGAATGAGCGCAGCAGCATCCCCCGTGTCCCGCTACCCGCGGAACAACGCCTAACGCGGACAGAGCCTTCGCGTTATGCTGCGCCGAAGTCCCAGGAGCCGCCGCAGTCCCATGAGCCATCCCGCGTTCGAAGCCGTCCGCACCCGCCGCGTCCCCGCGCTGAACCTCGAGCTGCAGGAATACCGCCACCGCGCCACCGGCGCGCGCCACCTGCACCTGGCCGCCGACGATCCGCACAACGCCTTCCTCGTCGCCTTCCTGACCGTGCCGCAGGATTCGACCGGCGTCGCCCACATCCTCGAGCACACCGCGCTGTGCGGCAGCCGGCGCTTCCCGGTGCGCGACCCGTTCTTCATGATGACGCGACGCTCGCTGAACACCTTCATGAACGCGTTCACCGGAGCCGACTGGACTGCCTATCCCTTCGCCAGCCAGAACCGCAAGGACTTCGACAACCTGCTCGCCGTCTACCTCGACGCGGCCTTCTTCCCGCTGCTCGACCCGCTCGACTTCGCGCAGGAAGGCCACCGCGTCGAGTTCGCCGAGCCGCAGGACCCCGACTCGAAACTGGTCTACAAGGGCGTGGTCTTCAACGAGATGAAGGGCGCGATGAGCTCGCCGGTGCAGGCGCTGGCGCAGCACCTGCAGAGCGCGCTGTTCCCGACCACGACCTATCACGTCAACAGCGGCGGCGACCCGGCGCACATCCCCGAGCTGACGCACGCGCAACTGCAAGCCTTCCACGCCGGGCACTACCACCCGTCGAACGCGGTGCTGATGACGTACGGCGACATCGCCGCCGCCGAGCACCAGGCGCGCTTCGAGGCGGGCGCGCTGGCGCGCTTCGAGCGCCGCGCGCTCGAACTCGCGATCCCCGACGAGCGCCGCTTCGACGCGCCGCAGCGGTTCGATGCGCGCTACGCGGTCGAGCCCGGCCACGACGAAGCCGGCACGCACATCGTGTTCGGCTGGCTGCTCGGCAAGACCACCGATCCGCTCGAGAGCATGCGCGCGCGCATCCTGTCCGACGTGCTGCTCGACAACTCGAGCTCGCCGCTGCGTCACACCCTCGAAACCAGCGCGCTCGGCACCGCCCCCTCACCGCTGTGCGGCTACGACGACTCGACCCGCGAAACCACCTTCGTCTGCGGGCTCGAGGGCTGCGACGAAGGCACCGCCGAGGCGGTCGAGGCGCTGGTGCTCGGCGTGATCGGCGAAGTCGCCGAGCGCGGCGTCGAGCCCGCGGTGCTCGAATCGGTGCTGCACCAGATCGAGCTCTCGAGCCGCGAGATCACCGGCGACGGCTTCCCCTACGGGCTGAAGCTGATGATGGATGCGCTGACGCCGCTGATGCACGGCGGCGACCCGATCACCGGCATCGACCTCGACCCGGCGCTGGCGGCGATGCGCGAAGCGATCCGCGCGCCGGGTTTCATCCAGGCTCTGGCCAGACGGATGCTGCTCGACAACCCGCACCGCGTGCGCCTGGTGATGCGCCCCGACACCGGGCTGGCCGCCGAGCAGGCGCAGGCCGAGGCCTCGAGGCTCGAGCGGCTTCGCGCCGCGCTCGACGACGCCGGCCGGCAGGCCGTGATCGGGCAGACCGCGGCCCTGGCCGAGCGCCAGGCGCGGGTCGACGACCCCGAGCTGCTGCCGCGCGTGCGGCTCGCCGACGTGCCGGACACCCTGCACATCGCCGAAGGCGCAAGGCGCGAACTGCTCGGCGTCGAGACCGCCTGGTACGCGCAGCCGACCAACGGCATGGTCTACCAGCAGTGGGTCATCGACCTGCCCGAGCTGCCGGCCGAGCTGCTCGAGCTGGTGCCGCTGTACTGCCTGAGCCTGACCGAGGTCGGAAGCCGAGGCCGCGACTACCTGGCGACGCAGGCGCTGCAAGCCGCCGTGACCGGCGGGCTGAACGCGCGCTGCATGGTGCGCGGCGCGATCGACGACCCCGCGTGCGCGCGCGCGGTGCTGGTGCTCGCCGGCAAGGCGCTGGCGCGCAACCAGGCGCGGCTCGCCGAGCTGATGCGCGACACGCTGCTGGCGCCGCGCTTCGACGAGCACGCGCGCCTGCGCGAGCTGCTGGCGCAGTACCGCGCGCAGCGCGACGAAGAGATCACCGACCACGGCCACCAGCTCGCGCTCGCCGCCGCGACCGCGGCGCTGAGCCCCGCTGCCGGCCTGCTCGCGCGCTGGGACGGCCTGCCCGGCATCCGCCGGCTGCGCGCGCTCGACGACGCGCTCGACGACGAAACCGCGCTCGCCACCTATGCCGGGCAACTGGCGCGGCTGCACGCGGCGATCGTGAGCGCGCCGCGCCGGCTGCTCGCGATCGCCGAAGCCGAGCGCCACGCCGAGCTGGGCGAAGCGCTGGCCGGCATCTGGGGCGGCGATGCGCGCGCCGCACCGGGCGGCTTCGCCCCGCTCGCGCCGGCCGCCGCGCAAGACGAGGCCCGGCAAGCCTGGCTGGTCAGCACGCAGGTGAGCTTCTGCGCCCGCGCCTACCCGGCGGTGCCGCCCGCGCACCCGGATGCCCCGGCACTGCTGGTGCTCGGCGACTTCCTGCGCAACGGCTTCCTGCACCGCGCGATCCGCGAGCAGGGCGGCGCCTACGGTGCAGGTGCCGGCTACCACCCGGACAGCGGCGCGTTCCGCTTCTACTCGTACCGCGACCCGCGGCTGGCCGGCACGCTCGCCGACTTCGACGCCGCGCTGGCGTGGCTCGGCGGTGCCGAGCACACGCCGCAGGCGCTCGAAGAAGCGATCCTCGGCGTGATCGGCGCGATCGACCGCCCCGGCTCGCCGGCCGGCGAAGCGGTCAACGCCTACTTCAGCGAACTGTTCGGCCGCACGCCCGAGCAGCGCCGCGCCTTCCGCGCGCGCGTGCTCGCGGTGACGCTGGCCGATCTGCAGCGCACCGCCCGCGCCTACCTGGCCCCCGAGCGCGCCCGCACCGCGGTCGTCACCAGCCGCGCGGCGCTCGACGCTGCCGGGCTCGAGGGCTTCGCGGTGCAGACGCTCTGAGCGAGCACGTGGACCGGTTCGCCGCCGGCTGGGGTCAGCCGCCGCCGGCGACGCGCTGCGGCCTGCGCAGCTGGACGAAGTCGACCAGCACCTGCGCGGTCTCGTCGAGCAGCGGATCGGGGCCGTCCCGCTTCGTGTTGTCGGGCTCGTCGTCGTCGGCATCGACGTTGCGCCCGCGGAAAAGCTTCTTGCTCTGCTCCTGCTCGGCGCGGCGCACGCTCTCGAGCAGGCTGACCGAGGTGCGCTTGCGCAGCGTGCGCGCGTAGTCGTACTCCTGCTTCAGCTCCTGGAACGCGGTGTCGGTCCTGACGCGCTCGTGATGGCGGCGGATCAAGTCCGGCACCAGCTCGGCGATCCGGCCCGCCGGCTTGTAGCGCGTCGCGGCGATCTCGTCCCACGGAAGCGCGTGTTCTTGCGCGCTCTCGCCGACCTCGTCGGCGTCGAACGCGGAAGGGTAGCCGATGTCGGGGATCACGCCCCTGTCCTGCGTGCTCGAGCCGGTGACGCGGTAGAACTTGGCGATCGTCAGCTTCAGCTGGCCGAGCTTGTCCTTGACCTGCGGCAGGAAGCGGTTCAGCTCGATCAGCGTCTGCACCGTGCCCTTGCCGAAGGTCTGCTCGCCGACCACCACCGCGCGGCCGTAATCCTGCATCGCACCGACGAAGATCTCGGACGCCGAGGCGCTGAAGCGGTCGATCAGCACCGCCAGCGGACCATTGTAGGCGGCATCGGTGGCCTGGTCGGACTCGACGCTGACGCGCCCGCGCGCATCGCGCACCTGCACCACCGGCCCGCCGGGGATGAACAGCCCGGTCAGCTCGACCGCTTCCTGCAGCGAGCCGCCGCCGTTCTGGCGCAAGTCGATCACCACGCCGTCGACGCGCTGCTGCTCGAGCTCGGTCAGCAGCCGGCGCACGTCGCGCGTGGTGCTGCGGTACTGCGGGTCGCCCCGCTGCGCGGCGGCGAAGTCGATGTAGAAGGTCGGGATCGTGACCACGCCGAGCCTGTACTCGCGCCCGTCGCGCCTGAGCGTCTTGATCTGGCTCTTGGCGGCCTGCTCGTCGAGCTGGATCTTGTTGCGCACCAGGCGCACGACGTGGCCGACGCTGTCGACCGGCGCCTCGGCCGGCACCACCTGCAGCCGCACCACCGAGCCGCGCTGGCCGCGGATCAGCTCGACCACGTCGTCGAGCCGCCAGCCGACCACGTCGACCATCGGGCCGTCGTCGCCCTGGGCGACCGCGACGACGCGGTCCTTGGGCTTGATCTGCTTGGACAGATCGGCCGGCCCGCCCGGCACCAGCTCGACCACCGAGACCTGCTCGTCCTCGAGCCGCAGCACCGCGCCGATGCCCTCGAGCGACAGGCGCATCTGGATGTTGAAGTTCTCCGAGCTGCGCGGGCTGAGGTAGTTGGTGTGGGGATCGAACACCCCGGTGACGGCGTTCATGTAGGTCTGGAACACGTCTTCGGGTTCGATCTGCGCGGCGCGGCGCAACCGGCCCTCGTAGCGCTTGCGCAGCGTGTCGCGCGCACCGGCCTCGTCCTTGCCGGCCAGCACCAGGCTCAGCGCCTCGTACTTCAGGCGCTTGCGCCAGATCTCGTCGAGCTCGGCCTCGGTCGTCGGCCACGGCGCTTTCTTGCGGTCGAGTTCGATGGTCTCGTCGACCCTGAAGTCGAAGGGCCTGGCCAACTGCGCGCGGATGCGCTGCGTGCGCTCGAGCTGGCGCTGCTGGAAGCGGTTGTAGATCGCGAACGCGGCGTTGAGCTTGCCGGCCTTGAGCTCGTCGTCGAGCATGTCACGGTAGCGCTCGAGCGCGGCGACGTCGCTGGCCAGCAGGTAGCTGCGGCCGAAGTCGAGCGCCTTCAGATAATCGTCGAACACCTGTGACGACAGCGCATCGTCGATCTTCAGCTTGCGGTAGTGGTACTGGGTCAGCAGGCTGGCGACGGTCTGGTCGACGCGGGCCTGCACCGAGCTCGGCGACAGCGCCGTCAGCTCGGTCGGCAGCAGCGGCGAATCGTTCGCGGCTTGTGCCGCACCGAACGTGCAGCCGGCGGTGGCCAGCAGGAAGCCCAGGGGAATCAGGTGACGGCGTAGGCCCATGCGCGCGCACTCGCTCTCGTGAATTCGGACCGGGTTCAGTTCGGGTACACCAGCGCGATGTCGCTCGCCACCGGCTGCCTGCCGTTCGGCTCGGCCAGCGTGAACTCGAAGAGGTGCTCGCGCGAAGGCAGGCGCGACACGTTGAAGCCTTCGGGAAGCGCCGAGTCGTGGAAGAACGCGGTGCGGTACGGCGATTCCTCGTCGCGCGAATCGGTCTTCCACAGATAGGGCGAGTTCTTGACCAGGAAGCGCATGAAGCCGTAGCCCTTGTTGTCGTCGTGGTGGTAGCAGTAGCCGCGCACGCGCGAGCCGATCTCGCCCCAGGGCTGGCCGGCATCCTCGCCGGAGCGGTTGGGCAGCAGCGCGGGCACCAGGTAGCCGGAGATGAAGTAGTCGGCTTCGCGGCGCAGATCCTGCGAGACGTTGTCGAAGGCCAGCACTTCGACGCGGCAGCCCTTGTCCTGCAGCGCGCGCACCACTTGCACGAAGTCGCCGTCGCCGCTGACCAGCAGCACGCGGTCGAGGTTCTGCGACTGCGTCAGCAGGTCGACCGCCATGTCGAGGTCGGCGTTGACCTTGCCGTAGCGGTTGCCGGACTCGTCCTCGAACCAGCGCACGCGCTTCTCGATCACCTTGTAGCCGAGCTCGCGCAGCGCCGACTGGTAGGCGCGCGCCTTGTCGCGGTACTGATGGCTGGCTTCGGCGCGCTCTTCGTCGTAGGCGAGGTAGACGTTCAGGCGCAGCGCCTCGGCGTGGTCACGGCAGGCGAACTCGCGCAGCACGTCGTACTGCAGGCGGCTGCCGCCGTTGCGGGAGATATTGACCGCATCGACATAGACGCCGACCTTCGCGTTCGATTTCAAAAACACTGATACACCTCTTCCCCGGCGCGGCCGGAGGAGCATCGTCTACTAAGGGTTGGTCAGCCGGAGGGACATTCAAACCGACAGAAGCATTGTCGCGCAGAACGCGCGCGGTTTCATGGGCCGCACGCAAGTTTCGCCCCTTGCGCCGCTTCCCGGGTTCTGCCTCGGCAAGCGGATTTTTATATTTATCGAAAAAACTAATCAAAAACTTATAATGTTCCGCATGAACGCGATCGACTGGAAGCCGAAGGCCGCGCGGCAACTGCGCAAGATCAGGGACATGGCCATGCAGCAGCGCATCTACCGCGAGGTGCAGGTGCTTGCAGATTTTCCCAACTGCACCGGCGTCAAGCATCTGACCGACCACGAGTACAACTACCGACTGCGCGTGGGCGACTACCGGGTGTTCTTCGAGTTTGACGGCGCGGTGCGGATCGTCCACATCGAAGAAGTGAGAAAGCGCGATGAACGCACGTATTGAGTTCCAGACTATCCTCGGCCCGGACGGCCGCCCCGCCTTCGCGGTGGTGCCGTATGCCGAGTTCATGAAGCTGTACGCCCGCGAAGAGGGCACGATTCCCAACGAGGTGATGGCCCGGGTCGTGATGGACGGGCTCACGCCCCTGCGTGCTTGGCGTGAGCACCTCGGGCTGACCCAGGCAGGGGTGGCTGAACGGCTCGGTGTGTCGCAGTCGGCGCTCGCACAGCTGGAAGCCCCCGGCGCCAAGCCGCGCAAGTCGACGCTACGCCGCATCGCCGCCGCGTTGGGGCTGAGCCTCGAACAGGTAGCATGGTAGGCCGACGCGCGAGCGAGGCGTGGGCTCAACGACCAATCCAGCCTATTCGGGCACATGCCCCTGCAGCAGCCTGGCCAGGTGCTGGCGCTTGGAGAGCGGGTACAGCGTGAAGGTGCCCATGCCCTTGGCGACCGCGTGGCCCTTGTGGCGGTCGGTGATCGCCCCCGAGACCACCACCAGCTTGGTGCCGGTGAAGTCGAGCGTGCCGCGCCCCTCGAGCGCGTCGCCGAGGCCGACCGGGGCGAAGAAGTGGGTCTTGAACTCGACCGTCGCGCACAGCTTGCCGTGGGTGACGCCCCAGGAGAGCGCCGTCATGCCGAGTGTCGCGTCGAGCATCGCCGCGATCGCGCCGCCGTGGCAGGCGTTGGTCGAGCTCAGGTGCTGCTCGCCGACCGTCAGCCGGTAGACGACCTCGCCCGGCCCCAGCACCTCGAGCTCCATGCCCAGGTACCGGTCGAAATTGGCCATCGCCTTGTACAGGCGTTCGAATTCCTTCGGATCCATGTCGTCGCCTCCCCTCCGTGGGGCGGCATCATCGCACGGATGGCCCGGGCGTGGACACGGCAGCCTTCCCGTGCGCCGCGGCGGCAACTACCTTTCACGCGAGCAGGATCGCGATGACGATGCGCGTGCCCACATCGGTGCAGCGCCAACGTCGCCCCTCACACCAGAACTCGATGCCGATGGCGAACCCGGCATCGTCAATGCTGCGTCGCCAGCCACGCCTTCAGCACCTCGTCGATGCGCGTCTGCCAGCCCGGACCGCTGGCGCGGAAGTAGTCGATCACCTCCGGCGACAGGCGCAGGTTGACCTGGCGCTTCACCGCGGCCTTGGGCGGGCGGCCGCGCTTTTTCAGCAACTGCCCCGCGAGCGCCGAGCCGAGTATCTCGGGCAGCACCTCGGCGGCGGGGCGCATGCGGGCGAAGTCAGCCGCGCTCAGCTCGCGGACTTCGCCCTCGTCATCGGTGAGCGGCTTGTGCGACATGACGCCGAACCTCCCGTGGATTGGCCTTGCGGAAGCTGATCACCCGGATACCTCCCGGCATGGGCGTGAAGCACAGCACGTGCAGCCGCCCGTCCAGACAGCCCGTCGCGACGAAGCGCCGCTCCGGGTAGTCCTTGCGGACATCCTCGGCGATCTGCGCCGTCGCCCAATCCAGCTCCGCCGCCCGCTCGAACGGCAACTGCCGTTCAGCGATGTTGCGGGCGTTCTTGGCCGGATCGAAGGCGATCTTCATCGATGAAACCGCAGTTGAGGGGCGAGTGAAATCGCCGAAAGCAAGCGCTGGTGCGGGTTTCCGGCCGATTCTGGCAACTGCGGAGCAGTTCGAAATGGGTGAATCGGGGCTGCGCCGATCGCCCTTCAACCTCAAGCACTTGGCTCACTTTCGGCGTCGCAACTGCGGTTTCTAGGTTTATTGTGTAGACGATAAATCGGTATCGCAAGCCCGCCCGCCTACATTGAACGGCCCTGCCTCGGTCGGGTAGTTCGCCGGCAATCGGGCAGTTGGGGACCGGTTTCATTCCCGATCGGGAATATGACGGTAGCTCTTTCGGGCACCCCCATGTAGACTTACCGTTCGGTAATATCGCCTGCCCACCGGAGCGTTTGCCGTGTCCGAATTCCCGCTCGGGAAGCCGACGCTGGCTTCCTGCCAGTCCGCGAAGATCCGCACCTCCGGCGAGCTCGGGGCGTTGGTGCGCCGGTTCCGGGTCGCCCAGGGTCTGTTGCAGACCGACGTCGCCGGGCTGGCCAACACCGGCAACCGCTTCGTGGTCGAGCTCGAGCAAGGCAAGCCGACGCTCCAGCTGCAGAAGGTGCTCGACGTCCTCGATCTGCTCGGGCTGGAGGTCGTCGTCCGGCGCAAGGGGAGCGCTCGAGATTGAGCGGCGCGCGCGCCCTCGACGTGTATCGGGGCGATCGGCTCGTCGGCACGCTGTACGATGAAACCCCGCTGCGGTTCCGCTACGCCGATGCGTGGCTGGCGTACGAGGAGGCTGCGGCCCTCGCCCCCAACATCGGCCTCGGCCAGCAAGACCATGTCGGCGACCACGTCCTCGCCCACTTCGAGAACCTGCTGCCCGAGGGCGAGCTCCGCCACCTGCTCGGCATCGGCCGGCACGCCACGACCCTCTTCGGCCTGCTCGACGCGGTCGGCGGGGATACGGCGAGCGGTTTCAGCCTGCTCCCGCATGGCGAGACGCCAACGCCTGCCGAGTACGTACCCACGACGTGGGAAGCCATCGCCGCCAGACTGCGCGATCCTGGCGCCTCGCTCCTGGTCGGGGCGGCTGCGGCGGGCGCGCGAATCTCCCTGGCCGGTGCCCAGGACAAGCTGCTCCTGGCCCTGATGCCGGACGGATCGCCTGCGCTTCCCCGAGGGGCGGCGCCTTCGACCCACATCCTGAAGCCCGACATCCGGACCCTGCCGGGCGTCTGGTGCTCGGCACTCAACGAGGCCTTCGTGATGCGCCTGGCCGCGAAGGTCGGCCTGCAGGTCGCGCACGCGCAGTACCAGCCGATCGCGAAAGCCTGCCTGATCCGCCGCTATGACCGCGTATCGGGCGAACCGGGCGAAATTCAGCGGCTGCACCAGCTGGACCTCTGCCAGTTGGCCGGCTGCCCTTCGACCGTCAAGTACGAATCGGATGGCGGGCCGACCCTGGCGCGCTGCCGGGAACTCCTGCAGCAGGGCGCGGCACCCGCCGCCGATCTCAAGCGGCTGGTCGAATGGGTGTTCTTCAACCTCTGCGTCGGCAACAACGACAGCCACGCGAAGAACCTCTCGCTGCTGCTGACACCCGACGCGGGCTGGCGCTTGGCGCCGTTCTACGACCTGATGTCGACCGCCCTGTATCCGGGTTTGTCGGCCCGCTTCGCATTCAGGATCGGCGGGGAGGATGTGCCAGGAAGAATCGAGCGCGGCCACATCGAGGCCATGGCGGCCGAGCTCGGCTTCAGGCCGTCGTATGTGCTCGGCATCGGGCAGCAGGTGGCAGCCGCCGTCCTCGGCAACCTGGCGGCGATGGCCGAGGAGCTCGGCGCGCTCATCGAGCCGGGCTCCTCGGCGACGATGCTCGAAAGGCTGGCGAGGGAGCTGGCGAGCCAAACGCGCAAGCTCGCACGGCGCTGGGACAAACCGAAGCCGTGACACGGATCGCACGCCGCGATCGCGCTTTTCACGTCATCGGCCGGGACTCGCGGCGATCGGCATCACAGCAGGTTCAGCTCCAGCCGCGCGCGTGCCGACATCATTTCCTGGTTCCACGGCGGGTCCCAGACCAGCTCGACCTCGACGTCGTCGAAGTCGCCGGTGCTCAGCACGGCGTTCTCGACCCAGCCGGGCAGCTCGCCGGCGACCGGGCAGCCGGGGGCGGTCAGCGTCATCTCGATGCGCGCCCTGCGCGCGGCCGGGTCGAGCTCGAGCGCGTAGACCAGGCCGAGCTCCCAGATGTCGACCGGGATCTCGGGGTCGTAGACGGTCTTCAGCGCCGAAACCACCTGCGCGCGCAGCGGGTCGGCCTCGTCGTTGCGGGTCGAATGCTCGGGGGGCGCGGTGTGCGCCTTGTCGGAATGGCCGGTGAAGAAGGCCCGGATGCCCATGGTTTCAACCTCTCACTCGGTATGGACCGGCTCGCCCTGGCCCTCGAGCGCGGCTTTCAGCGCGTGCCAGGCCAGCGTCGCGCACTTGACGCGGCTCGGGTAGTCGCGCACGCCGGCGAACACGGCGAGCTTGCCGAGCCCGGGCGGGGCGGCGCCGTCGCTCGTGACCAGCTCGTGGAAGCGCTCGAACAGCGGTTCGATCTCGGCCACCGGCTTGCCCTTCAGCGCCTCGGTCATCAGCGAAGCCGACGCCTGCGAGATCGCGCAGCCCGAGCCCTGGAAGGCCAGGTCGCGGATCGTGCCGTCGGCGACGTCGACGAACACCGTCAGGCGGTCGCCGCACAGCGGGTTGAAGCCCTCGGCGCGGTGGCTGGCCGGGTCGATCACGCGGAAGTTCCGCGGCCGCTTGTTGTGGTCGAGGATGACTTCTTGATACAGCTCGCGCAGATCACTCATCGTTCGTGCCCGGCTTCCACGTCTTGGTACAGCCCGCAGTACAGCCCGCGCAGATCGCTCATCAGTCGAACCACTCCTTCACTTTCCACAGCGCCTTCGCCAGCGCGTCGACTTCGTCGCGCGTGTTGTACGCGGCGAACGAGGCGCGCGCGGTCGCCGGCACGCCGAAGCGGTCCATCAGCGGCTGCGCGCAGTGGTGGCCGACGCGGATCGCGATGCCTTCGCGGTCGAGGATGGTGCCGATGTCGTGCGGGTGCACGCGCTCCATCGCGAACGACACCACCGCGGCCTTGTGCGCCGCGGTGCCGATCAGCCGCAGCCCCGGGATCTCGGCCAGCAGGTGGCTGGCGTAGCGCTCGAGCGCCGCTTCGTGCGCGGCGACCGCCTCGATGCCGAGCGCGCGCAGCCAGTCGAGCGCCGCACCCAGCCCGATCGCCTCGGCGATCGCCGGCGTGCCGGCCTCGAAGCGCGCCGGCGGATCGGCCCAGCTCGTGCGCTCCAGGGTCACGCGGCGGATCATGCCGCCGCCGCCCTGGTACGGCGGCATCGCCGCCAGATGCTCGGCCTTGCCGTACAGCGCGCCGATGCCCGAGGGCGCGTAGACCTTGTGCCCGGAAAAGGCGTAGAAGTCGCAGCCGAGTCGCCGGACGTCGACCGCCAGGTGCGGCACCGCCTGCGCGCCGTCGACCAGCACCGGCACGCCGCGCGCGTGCGCCGTCCGCACCATCTCGGCGACCGGGTTCACGGTGCCGAGCACGTTGGAGACGTGCGCGAGCGCGACCAGCCTGGTCTTCGGGCCGAGCAGCTCGGCGTACGCCCCGAGGTCGAGCGAACCGTCGTCGAGCACCGGCACCGCGCGGACCGTCGCGCCGCGCTCGGCGCACACCAGCTGCCAGGGAACGATGTTCGAGTGGTGCTCCATCTCGGTCAGCAGCACTTCGTCGCCGGGCTCGAGGCGCGGGCGCAGGAAGCTGTGCGCGACCAGGTTGATCGCCTCGGTGGTGCCGCGCACGAACACGATCTCGTCGGCGGCCTCGGCGTTGACGAAGGTGCGCACCTGCTCGCGCGCACGCTCGAAGGCGGCGGTCGAGCGCTCGGACAGCCGGTGCACGCCGCGGTGGATGTTGGCGTAGTAGCTCGCGTAGCACTCGTGCACGGCGTCGAGCACCGCCTGCGGCTTCTGCCCCGAGGCGGCGTTGTCGAGGTAGGCGAGCGGCTTGCCGTGCACCTGTTGCGCCAGCACCGGGAATTGCGCCCGGATCGCGGTGAGCTCGTAATTCGGATGGGTCATGGCCTGCCCTCCCTGTCCAGAAACGCGGCGAGCCGGGCCTCGAGGCGGCGCACGATACCGACCAGCCCGGCGTCCGCCAGCACGTCGACGAATTCGGCGGCGAAGGCGCGTACCAGCATCGCGCGCGCCTCGGCTTCACCGAGGCCGCGGCTGCGCAGGTAGAACAGCGCATCGTCGTCGAGCGCGCCGACGGTCGCACCGTGGCCGCACTTGACGTCGTCGGCGAAGATCTCGAGCCGCGGCTGGGTGTTGGCGACCGCACGCCGCGACAGCAGCAGGTTGCGCGCCTGCTGCTGCGCATCGGTCTTCTGCGCACCGGGCTCGACGCGGATCGTGCCGTCGAACACGCTGCGCGCGGCGCCGGACAGCACCGCGCGGAAGGTCTGGCGGCTGCTGCCGTGCGCCACCGCATGGCGCAGATCGACGTGGTGGTCGGCGGTCTGGCCGTCGCCGACCAGACTCAAGCCTTCGAGCGTCGCCTCGGCGCCTTCGCCGTCGAGCGCCAGCGCCAGATCGGCGCGCGCCAGCCGGCCGCCGAGCCAGACCCGGGCGAGCGCGAGCCGCGCATCGCGCGCCAGCCGCACCGCCAGCCGCGCGGTGTGGCTGGCTTCGGGCGCCTCGTCCTGCAGCGCGACGTGCGTCAGCCTCGCGCCGGCCCGGAGCCGGATGCTCGCCTGCGGATTGCTCCAGTACGCGCCCTGGCCGCGGTGCTCTTCGACCACCGTCGCTGCAGCGCCCTCGCCGAGCTCGAGCACGACGCGCGGCGTCGCCAGCGTACCGTCGCCGACGCTCAGCAACAGCAGGTGCAGCGGCCGCTCGAGCGCGACGCCGGGCGCGAGCACCAGCCGCGCCTCGTCTTCGACGAAGGCCGCGTGCAGCGCGGCGAGCGCGTCGTCACCGTCGAAGCCGACCGGCAGCGCCGGCACGGCTTCGAGCCGCGCGCCCGCCGGCAAGCCCTCGAGCTGCGACAGCCACGGCGCGTGGCGGCCGTTGACGAACACCAGCCGCGGCCCGTCGACCAGCGGCGCGAGCCAGGCGGCATCGAGCGGACGGTCGCCGGCGCCGGGTTCGAACACCGTGCCGCGCAGCGGCGCGAGGTCGGTGAAGCGCCAGCCTTCGAGGCGGCGGGTCGGGAAGCCGAGCGCGGCGAAGCGCTCGAAGGCGGCGCGGCGCGCGTCCTCGTCGGCGCGGCCCTCGGCCGGCAACTCGAGGAAGGCTTCGAAGGCTTCGCGCCAGGCATCGAGCGGGAGCGGGTTCAACGGGGTCGCCATCGCCGCCTCCTCAGGCGCCGGCGCGGCTGGCACCGCCCGCGCGTCCGAAGTCGCCGTAGCCCTGCGCTTCGAGCTCGAGCGCGAGCCCGGCACCGCCCGAGCGCACGATGCGGCCGTCGACCAGCACGTGCACGTGGTCGGGCACGATGTAGTCGAGCAGGCGCTGGTAATGCGTGATCACCAGGAAGCCGCGCTCGGGGCCGCGCAGCGCGTTGACGCCATCGGCGACCACCTTCAGCGCATCGATGTCGAGCCCCGAGTCGGTCTCGTCGAGCACCGCCAGTTGCGGCTCGAGCACCGTCATCTGCAGGATCTCGTTGCGCTTCTTTTCGCCGCCGGAAAAGCCTTCGTTGACCGGGCGCTTGAAGAAGCTCTCGTCCATCTTCACCAGCCCGGCCTTCCGCTGCACGCGCTCGAGGAAGTCGAGCGCGTCGAGCTCGTCTTCGCCGCGGTGCTTGCGGATCGCGTTCAGCGCCGCCTTCAGGAAGTACAGATTGTTGACTCCGGGGATCTCGACCGGGTACTGGAAGGCCAGGAACACGCCTTCGCGCGCGCGCTCCTCGGGCGCGAGCGCCAGCAGGTCCGTACCCCGGTACAGCACTTCGCCCGCGGTCGCGGCGTAGCCGGGACGCCCGGCGACGATGTTGGCCAAGGTGCTCTTGCCCGAGCCGTTCGGGCCCATGATCGCGTGCACTTCGCCGGGGCGGATCGCCAGGCTGACGCCCTTGAGGATTTCGCGGCCGTCGACGCTGGCGTGCAGGTCGCGGATTTCGAGCAGGTTCATCGGGTCACTCCGTTTTCGGTCCGCAGCAGGGGGTCGGGCGCCGCGTCAGCCGACGCTGCCCTCGAGCTTGAGCTCGAGCAGCTTCTGCGCCTCGACCGCGAATTCCATCGGCAGCTCCTTGAACACTTCCTTGCAGAAGCCGTTGACGATCAGCGACACCGCGTCTTCGGGGGCGATGCCGCGACTCTGCAGGTAGAAGATCTGGTCATCGGACACCTTCGAGGTGGTCGCCTCGTGCTCGACCTGCGCCGTCGGGTTGCTGACCTCGACGTAGGGGAAGGTATGCGCGCCGCACCGCTCGCCCATCAGCAGCGAGTCGCACTGCGAATGGTTGCGCGCGCCCTCGGCGCCGGGGCCGATCTTGACCAGGCCGCGGTAGGCGTTCTGCGCCCGCCCGGCCGAGATGCCCTTGGAGACGATGGTCGAGCGCGTGCGCTTGCCGAGGTGGATCATCTTGGTGCCGGTGTCGGCCTGCTGGCAGTCGCGCGTCAGCGCCACCGAGTAGAACTCACCGACCGAGTCGTCGCCTCTGAGCACGCAGCTCGGGTACTTCCAGGTGATCGCCGAGCCGGTCTCGACCTGGGTCCACGAGATCTTCGAGCGCGCGCCCTTGCACAGCCCGCGCTTGGTCACGAAGTTGTAGATGCCGCCCTTGCCTTCCTTGTCGCCGGGGTACCAGTTCTGCACCGTCGAGTACTTGATCGTCGCGTCGTCGAGCGCGACCAGCTCGACCACCGCCGCGTGCAGCTGGTTCTCGTCGCGGCTCGGCGCGGTGCAGCCCTCGAGGTACGAGACGTGCGCGCCGGCGTCGGCGACGATCAGCGTGCGCTCGAACTGGCCGGTGTTCTTGGCGTTGATGCGGAAGTAGGTGCTGAGCTCCATCGGGCAGCGCACCCCCTTGGGGACGTAGACGAAGGAGCCGTCGGAGAACACCGCCGAGTTCAGCGCCGCGAAGTAATTGTCGCGCAGCGGCACCACCGAGCCGAGGTATTGCCGCACCAGCTCGGGGTGCTCGCGCACCGCCTCCGAGAACGAGCAGAAGACGATGCCGAGCTCGGCGAGCTTGCCCTTGTAGCTGGTCGCGACCGACACCGAGTCGAACACCGCATCGACCGCGACCCCGGCGAGCCACTTCTGCTCCTCCAGCGGGATGCCGAGGCGGTCGTAGGTGCGCTTGATCTCGGGGTCGATGTCGTCGAGCGACTTCGGCCCCTCGGTCAGCGCCTTCGGCGCGGCGTAATAGCTGATCGCCTGGTAGTCGATCGGCGGGTAGCGCACGCTGGACCAGGCCGGCTCTTCCATCGTCTGCCAGTGGCGGAAGGCTTCGAGCCGCCACGCGAGCAGCCAGTCGGGCTCGCCCTTCTTGGCCGAGATGGTGCGGATCACGCCTTCGTTCAGGCCGGGCGGCACGGTATCCTGCTCGACCTCGGTGACGAAGCCGAATTCGTAGCCGCGATCGGTGAGGCGCTCGAGTTCGAGATCGCTCATGACGGAGTCCTCGCGTAGCTGCGCGGCACGGGCGCCGCCGCGGTGGCTGGGATCGGATGGCCGAGGTCGGCGAGCGTCACGCCTTCGAGCGCGGCGCGGATCGCCTGGTTGATCGCCGCCCAGTGGCCGTTCAGGTGGCAGTGGCTCAGGTAGGAGCAGGCGCCGTGGCCGTCCGGGCTGCACTCGGTCAGCGCGATCGGGCCGTCGAGCGCGGTGACGATGTCGGCGACGCTGATCGCCGCCGCCGGTCGCGCCAGGCTGTAGCCGCCGCGCGCGCCGCGGCTCGACACCAGGAGGCCGGCGCGCGCGAGCAGTTTCAGCACCTTGCTGACGGTCGGTTGCGGCAGCCCGCCGCGCTCGGCGAGCTGCGCGGCGCTGAACGAGGCGCCGGGCTCGCGGGCGATGCAGCTCAACAGCACGATGCCGTAATCGGTTTCGCGGTTCAGGCGGAACATGGGGATGCTCCAAATGGTACCGTCTTAGTACCATATAGCAGCACCGAGTTCCAAGGTCCCGACCAGCGCTCTACCCCGAACGTGTCGCGTGCGCCACAGGCGGCGTCGCGCCGAGCCGCTCGAGCAGCGCCGGCAGCTCGGCGAGATCGCGGATCACCGGCAGCGGGCGCGGCGCGGGCCGGGGCGACAGCCAGACGGCGTGCAGCCCGGCCCGCACCGCGCCGAGCACGTCGGTTTCCCAGCCGTCGCCGACCATCACGACCTGGTCCGCCGCCAGCCCGAGGCCGTCGAGGCAGGCGGCGAAGAACGCCGGCTCGGGCTTGCGCGCGCCGAGCTCGCGCGCGCAGAAGACGCGCTCGATGAACGCCGCCAGCCCAGCCCGTGCCAGCGCCGCACGGATGTCGGCGGCGCCCGAATCCTCGGCGTTGCTCGCCAGCGCCAGCCTCGAGCCCCGCGCATGCAGCCGCGCCAGGGTCGCCGCGGCGTGCGGCAGCGCCTCGACCCGCGGCCAGTCCTTCATCGGCCCGGCAAAGGGCAGCTCGCGCATCAGCGTGCCGCCCCAGTCGAACAGCACGGCGCGGATCATGCCGCGGACCTGCGGTTGGCGAGCACCACGCCGAGCATCACCACCGCCATGCCGGCGAGCGATGCCGCGCCGAGGCGTTCGTCGAACAGCGCCCAGGCGAACAGCGCGGTGACCGGCGGCGTCAGGTAGAACAGGCTGGCGACGCGCGCCGCCTCGCCGCGGCGGATCAGCGTGTACAGCAGCCCCACCGCACCGACCGACAGCACCAGCACCAGCCAGCCGAGCGCGAAGGCGAACTCGCCGCTCCAGCGCACCTGCCGCGTCTCGAAGGCCAGCGCCAGCACCCCGAGCGCGATCCCGGTCGCGGCGTACTGGATCACGCCGCCCGAGCGCAGGTCCATGCCGGTGCAGCGGCGCTTCTGGTACAGCGTGCCGACGGTGATGCCGGCGAGCGCGGCGAAGATCGCGGCGAGCCCGCCGGCCGACACCTGCCCGCCGAGCTGGCCGCGGCCGGCGACCACCAGCACGACGCCGGCCAGCCCCAGCGCCAGCCCCAGCCACTGCACGCGGCCGATGCGCTCGCCGAGCAGCGGCCCCGCGAGCGCCGCGGTCGCGAGCGGCTGGATGCCGACGATCAGCGCGGCGATCCCGGCCGGCAGCCCGGCACCGATCGCCGCGAACACGCCGCCGAGGTAGACCGCGTGCACCAGCAGGCCGGCGACGGCGATGTGGCCGACGCTGCGCCAGTCGGCCGGCCACGGCGCGCGCGTCGCCAGCGCGAAGGCGGCGAGCAGCGCGGCCGCGATCGCCATGCGCAGCGCCAGGAAGGTGAAGGGTTCGGCGTAGGGCAGGCCGAGCTTGGCGCCGATGAAGCCGGTGCTCCACAGCACCACGAACAGCGCCGGCATCGCACGCTCAGCGGCGCTCGGGGAATGGGCGGTCGTCGTCATCTCGTCGTTCCTGTCGGATCGGGCCGCCCAGCTTAACCGCTGCGGCTGCGCCGGCCCATGCACACCGCGCACCACGCGCCGACGGCGGCTGTACCGGCGGCTAGCACAGGTCGAGCGCGTGGCGCTTGAGGTCGGCGAGCGCGACCCACTCGAGCGCCGCCTGGTGCGTCGCCCGCAGCACCACCGCCGGCGCGATGCCGGCCTCGAAGGCTTCCTGCCAGCGTGGCGCGCACAGGCACCAGCGGTCGCCGGGCTGCAAGCCCGGGAAGCCGAGCTCGGGCCGCGGCGTGCTCAGATCGTTGCCGCGCGCCTTCGAGAATTCGAGGAAATCGGCGTTGACCTGTACGCACACGGTGTGCGAGCCGAAGTCCTCGCGGCCGGTCTCGCACGCGCCGGTGCGGTAGAAGCCGGTCATCGGATCGGTGCAGCACGGCGCGAGCGGCGCGCCGAACACGTTGATCGCCTGGCTCATCGGCCGCCCTCCATTCGGTTCGGTATCTTACTAGCGTATGCCGTCAGCGGCGTCTGGCTACAGCGCGAACGCCAGCACCACCGGGATCGCCACCAGCGCGCCGAGGTTGCCGAGCATCACGATCGAGGCGACGCGCTCGGGCTCCTGTCGGTACTGCTCGGCGACCAGCACGTTCATCACCGCCGGCGGCAGCGCGCCGAACACCAGCAGCGCCGACGTCTGCAGCGCGGTCAGCTCGAGCCAGGGTTGTACCAGCGCGACGACGATCACCCCCGACAGCGGGCACAGCGCCGCGCCGAGCACGCCGAGCTTCCAGTCGCGCAAGTCGACGTCGCGCAGTCGCACGCCGAGCGAGAACAGCAGCAGCGGCACCGACACCTGGCCGAGCAGTTTGATCGTCTCGGCCAGCGGCCCCGGTAGCGGCCAGCCGAGCACGCCGAAGGCGAGCCCGGCCACGGTGGCCTGGATCATCGGCATGCGCAGCAGCTGCCCGAAGCGCGTACGGTGGTCGAGGAGGTACAACCCGACGGTGAAGTGCAGCACCATCTCGATGATGAACAGCACCACCGCCGCCTGCAGCACGGCGTCGCCGAAGGCGAACAGCATCAGCGGGATGCCCATGTTGCCCGAGTTGTTGAACATCATCGGCGGCAGGAAGGTCTTGGGCGCGACGCCGAGCAGCGGCGTCAGCGGCCACAGCAGCAGCCCCGAACCGAGGATCACCGCGACGCCGCCGAACGCGAGGTCGGCGTAGGCGGCGAACTCGAAGGGCTTGTCGGTCAGCGCCCAGAACACCAGCGCCGGTGCGAACACTTCCATGTTCAGGCGGTTCACCACCGCCATGTCGGGCTTGTGGCGCAAGCCGTAGGCGACGCCGATGCCGGCGACCGCGAACACCGGGAAGATGATGCCGAGGATGCGCAGCAACAGCATCAGGCCGCGCCCGCCAGCAGCCAGTCGCGGATCGTCGCGATCTGGGGCGCATCCATCAACGCCGGCGCGTGGCCGCAGCCGGGGATCTCGACCAGCGCGGCGCGCGGGCCGCGGGCCGTCATCTCGGCGGCGATCGCGGGCGTCAGCAGGTCGGAGTCGGCGCCGCGCAGCACCAGCGTCGGGCAGGCGATGCGGTCCCAGACCGACCACAGGTCGAGGTCGTCGAGCGCCATCGTCCTGAAGGGCTCGGCGATGCCGGGGTCGTAGGCGAAGGCCAGCCGGCCGTCGGGCAGCGTGCGCGCCGAGTGCTCGGCGAGCACGCGCCACTGCGCATCGCTGAGCGCGCCGAAGGGGGCGAAGATCACACGTGCGTAGCGCTCGAACTGCTCGAGGTCGTCGAACACCAGCTGCACCCCGACGTAGGCGGCGATGCGCTCGAGCGCGGCCTTGGGGATGAAGGGGCCGACATCGTTCAGCACCAGCCGGCGGATCGGCGTGTTCGGCTGGGCGGCGAGCGTCATGCCGATCAGCCCGCCCATCGAGGTGCCGACCCAGTCGAGCACGTCGGCCCCCGAGCGCGCGATCAGCGCCGCCATGTCGGCGCAGTACTGCGGGTAGCCGTAGCCGGCCTTGTCTTCGAGCCAGTCGCTGCCGCCGCGGCCGACCACGTCGGGGCAGATCACGCGGTAGTGCCCGGCGAGCCGCTCGGCGAGCGCGTCGAAGTCGCGCGCGTTACGCGTCAGCCCGTGCACGCAGAACAGCACGCGCGGGTTGGCCGGGTCGCCCCACTCCAGGTAGCGCACGCGGTGGAAACCGCGCGGGCCGAGCGCGCGGAAGCTGTTGGTCCGGAAGTCCATGCCGATCGTCCCCAGGGCTGCCACAGGCCGGCCAGTCTACAATGCCGCTTTCCCGCAGCACCGGTACAGAAGATGACACCACTGCATTACACCGAAGCCGGCGCGCACGGCGAAGCGCTGATCCTGCTGCACAGCGGCGGCATGTGCGGCGAGGAGTGGAAGCCGCAGATGGCGACGCTGGCCAGGCACTTCCGCACCCTCGCGCCCGACCAGCCCGGCCACGGCGCCAGCCCGATGCGCGCCGAGCGGCTGACGATCGCCGACTGCGGCCGTGCGGTGCTCGAGCTGATGGATGCGCTCGGGATCGCGCGTGCGCACCTGTGCGGATCGTCGATGGGAGGGGCGACCGCGCTGTGGCTCGCGGTCCACCATCCCGCGCGCGTGGCGAAGCTGGTGCTGTACCGCGTCAGCTATCACAAGAACGAGCACACCCATGCCGGCACCCGCTCGATGGCCGACCCGGCCTACTGGCGCGGCGTCGGCCTGGACAAGTGGCTGTCGAAGATCCACGCGCCGCAGGGCGGCCCGGATGCCTGGATGCAGGTGATCGGGCGCGTGTCGGACGCGCTCGACCCGGCGAGCTCCGACCACACCCACACACTGGACACGCTGCGCGCGCTCGCGGCGCCGACGCTGGTCGCCGTCGGCGACCGCGACCCGCTGGTACCGCTCGAAGACGCGCTGGCGATGTTCGAGGCGATCCCCGACAGCGGGCTGTGGGTGATGCCCTACGCCACCCACGTCACCGCGAGCAACACCTGGCGCGCCGAAGCCTTCGCGCAAGAGCTGGTGCGCTTCCTGCAGCGGCGCTGAAACGCCACGCCACCGGCAGGACCCGGACGCGAACGGGAGCCTCGCGGCCCCCGTCGCGTCCGATCGAGCCTCGGGCTAATACACCAGCCGGGTGAACGGCGGCACGTACGCCTGCAGCGTCACCAGCAGGCCGACCAGCGCTGCCAGCGCGATCGAGTGGAAGAACACGTAGCGCAGGATGTCGCCCTCGTGGCCGTACCACTTGGTCGCGGTCGAGGCGACGACGATCGACTGCGCGTCGATCATCTTGCCCATCAC
>JBDHRG010000180.1:0-7538 GCA_039807445.1 Candidatus Competibacteraceae bacterium | reverse complement strand
CTCGACCTGCGGGTTGCGGCGGATCTGCTCGCGCAATGCGGCCTCGTCCCAGGCTTCCCAGTCGACCGGGCCGATCATGCCGAAGGCGTTGCGCGCGGTCGGCAGGAACATCGGCACCGCGCCGGCCTGCACCAGCGCGCCCTGATGCAGCGACTTGTGGTTGTTGCGGTCGAACAGCACCAGGTCGCCGCGCTTGAGCAGCGCGCCGGTGACGATCTTGTTCGAGGTGCTGGTGCCGTTGAGCACGAAGTAGGTGCGGTCGGCGCCGAAGACTTCGGCCGCATGCGCCTGCGCCTCGTCGGCCGCGCCCTCGTGGATCAGCAGGTCGCCCAGCTCCACATCGGCATTGCACAAGTCGTTGCGGAAGATCGCCTCGCCGAAGTGCTTGAAGAACAGCTGCCCCGGCGGCGACTTGCGATAGAACTGACCGCCCTGGTGTCCGGGGCAGTCGAAGGCGATCGTCGCCTTGCCGTCGTAGGCCATCAGCTTGCCGAAGAACGGCGGCAGCAGGCTCATGCCGTAGCGCACCAGGCTGGCGATGACCTGCTTGGCGTAGAACACCGGCGATTGCTGGCCCAGGTAGATGTAGCCCTCGACCTCGCCCAGGCCGCCGACCACCGGCAGGTCGCTGATGCGGTGTGCATCGGCCAGTGCCCACAGCGGCGTGCGAAAGCCCAAGGCCCGCACGCCGCGCACCAGTGCCTTCGCGCCTTCCAGGCGCGCGCCGTCGGTGAGCACGATGTAGGCGCCGACCGAGGCGTCCTCGCCGAGGTCGCGCTCGTGCATCGAGGCGACCTCGACCTCGTAGCCCTCGGCGAGGATCTGCGCCAGCAGGTCCTTGGTCGGCAGGCTTTCGGGGTCGACCACCGCCACCACCTTCAGCAGCTTGTGGAAGGGGATCGGCACCGCCTGCGGCGCCAGCGAGTAGCTCGAATAGCGGTTCATCGCCTCAACCCTCCTTCACGCAGTCGACCAGCCAGGTCTTGTGACCCTTGCGGTCGATGTCGAAGCGCGGGCCGTGGATGTCGGCCTCGAAGCCGGGGAAGCGGTCGTCGGTGTCGCGCGCGAACTTCAGGTAGTCGATGATCGAGTCGGTCATGAAGCGTTCGCCGGGCATGATCAGCGGAATGCCCGGCGGGTAGGGCACGACCATCACCGCGGTGACGCGGCCCTTCAGCTGGTCGATCGGCACCGGCTCGACGCGGCCGTGCACCATGCGGTCGTAGGCCTCGGACGGCGTCATCGCCGGCTCCGGCAGCTCGGTGTACATCGCGTTCATCGCCACCGCGGTGTCGTTGTCGCGGTAGCAGGCGTGCAGCGCGTCGCACAGGTCGCGCAGGCCCCAGCCGGCGTAGGCGTGCTTGCCGGCCTCGGCGATGCTCGGCAGCGTCTGCTTCAGCGGCGCGTTGCGGTCGTAGTCGTTCTTGAAGTCGACCAGCGCGTCGACCATCGAACTCCACTTGCCGCGCGTGATGCCCAGCGAGAACAGGATCAGGAAGCTGTACAGGCCGGTCTTCTCGACCACCAGCCCGCGCTCCCACAGGTACTTGCTGACCACCGCCGCCGGGATGCCGCTCTTCGCCAGCTTCGCGCCCTTGCCGAGGCCCGGCGTGAGCAGCGTGACCTTGATCGGGTCGAGCATCACGTAGTCGTCGGCGACCTTGCCGAAGCCGTGCCACGAGGCTTTCGGGTCGAGCACCCAGTCGGCGGTGGCGGGGGCCTTGGCCAGGTCCAGCCCGTCGGGCTGCCAGACCTGGAACCACCAGTCGTTCTTCTTGAAGCCGGCGCCCAGCGCGGCCAGCGCACGGCGGAAGTGCATCGCCTCGTCGTGCGTCTCCTGCACGATGGCGCGGCCGCTGCTGCCTTCCATCATCGCCGAGCTGACGTCGAGCGAGGCCATGATGCCGTAGTGCGGCGAGGTCGAGCCATGCATCATGAAGGCGTCGTTGAAGCGCGTGGTGTCGATCTTGCGCTTCTCGGACTCCTGGATGTGGATCATCGACGCCTGCGAGAACGCCGCCAGCAGCTTGTGCGTCGAGTGCGTGGCGAAGACCAGCGTGTGGTCGGCGCGCGCATGGCCGCGCGGCACGCCCATCGCATGGCGGCCGGCATAGAACTCGTGGAACGCGGCGTAGGCGTACCAGGCTTCGTCGAAGTGCAGCGCATCGACCTGGTTGGCGGCGACGGCCTTGATCTTCTCGGCGTTGTAGCAAAGGCCGTCGTAGGTGGAGTTGGTCACCACGGCGATGCGCACGCTGCCCTTGTGGTTGCGCGCGATCGGGCTGGCGGCAATCTTCTTCTTGATCGCCTCGGGCGAAAACTGCTCGAGCGCGATCGGGCCGATGATGCCGTAGTCGTTGCGCGACGGCGTGAAGTAGATCGGCGTCGCGCCGGTCATGATCAGCGAATGCAGCAGGCTCTTGTGGCAGTTGCGGTCGACGATCACCAGGTCGCCGCGCCCGGCCATCGAGTGCCAGACGATCTTGTTCGCGGTCGAGGTGCCGTTGGTGACGAAATAGGTGTGGTCGGCGCCGAAGACCTGCGCCGCATAGGCTTCGGCTTCCTTCACCGGCCCGGTGTGGTCGAGCAGCGAGCCCAGTTCGGGCACCGAGATCGACAGGTCCGATCGCAGCGTGTTCTCGCCGAAGAACTGGTGCAGCGCATAACCGGCCGGCGACTTGAGGAACCCGACGCCGCCGGCATGCCCGGGCGTGTGCCACGAATAGGCCGAACGTTCGGCATGCTGCACCAGCGCCTTGAAGAAGGGCGGCAGCAGCTGGTCCAGGTAGTCCTCGGCGGCGCGCATTACCTGCCGCGCCAGGAACGACACCGTGTCCTCGTACAGGTAGAGGATGCCGTGCAGGTTGCGCAATGCCTGCACCGCCTTCGGCGACGTGCCTTCGAGCGTGGCGCTCTCGCCGAGCGCGATCACCGGCAGCCCTGGTGCGCGCTGGTGCACCGCGTCCATCAGCGCGACGATGCGCTTGGCGGTGTCGGGGTCGGTCTGCAGCGCCTCGGCGCTGAACAGCACGGCGGCCAGCCCGCGGTGCGCCGTGGCCAGGATGCCGGCATCGGCGCCGTTGTCGACCGCGATCGTCTTCCAGCCCTCGGCTTCGAGCTGCTGCTGCAGCTCGCGCAGGCGCACGCCGGCCACGCTCTGCGCGCGGATGTCGCCATGGGCGATCAGGATCGGGAAATGTCCTCGCAACAGCATCGGGGCCTCCTCTAGAACGTGACCTTGGTCGAGAACTGCAAGCGGTAGTCGGTGGCCGACTGGCCGTCCTTCTGTTCGAGTTCGCCCCACACGAACTCCAGCCCGGTGGTGACGTTCTTCCACGGGTAATAGAGCACGTTGAGGTTGCCGTAGCTGCCGCGCCTGAAGGCGGTGGCGGTCTGGCCGCCGGTGTTGTCCTGTTGGTGCTGCGAGAAGCCGACCGTGCTGCTCCACTGGTCGTTCCACCAATGGTTGTAGTAGGCCAGCCAGCCGATCGACTGCACCGTCTCGGCGCGCAGCGCCGAGTCCGGTGCCAGGTCGACGCCACCGTCGTTCATGTAGCTGGCGATGGCCTTGCCCCAGGTGAAGCCGGCGTTGAGCTGGCTCTTGCCGAAGACCTTCAAGGTGCCGGTCAGGTTCAAGCCGTAGCCGGTCTTGTGGCCCGAGGGGTTGCCGTCGGGCGTCAGCGTCTGCTGGAAGCCGACCTGGCGCAGGATGCCGGCCGCGCGCACATGGCCCCAGTCGGCGGCGTAGCGGAAGGCGCCGGTCAGGTCGGGCAGCCGGTTCCAGCCTTCGAAGCCGGCGCCGAAGTCGGGCGAGATGTCGCTGATCTTGCCGGTGTCCAGCGCCGAGTTCGGCGCCTCCAGCGCGAGCGAGAGGCCCATGCCGTCCTGGCTCCACGGCGTGATGCGCAACTGCGGGTTGCGCACGAACACCATGCCGGCCGGCCCCCAGTAGTCGATCGTGTTCGGGAACACGTCGATGTCCATGAAGTTGGAGTAGTACTGGCCGGCGCCGAACATGCCGAGCTCGGCCCAGATGCTGAGCCAGTGGATCGAGGTGCTGCCGTCGCTGCCGAACAGGTCGAAGCTCAGGTCGGTCTTGACCAGGCCGAACGAGGTGGGGATGAACGAGCGCAGCCCCAGGCTCGACTGTCGCACGCTGAAGATCCACTCGCCGTCCTTGCCGCAACCCGCGCTACCCGGGCACACCACGGGGATCTGCGACGGCCGCAGCGTCGCGTTCCAGCTCGGGTTCATGCGCTTGAAGTCGTAGATGCTGTCCAGCATCACCTGGCCGTAGACCTCGAGCCGCGCCTTGTCGGCGTCGGCGGTGGCGGCGTCCTCGGCGCGCGTACCGACCGACACCACCGGAGCGCCCCATTGGCCGGGCGCCGGGGCTGCCGCCGCAGCTGGCGCCGCGGGGGCCGGTGCCGGCTTGGCCTGCTCCAGCGCCTTGACGCGGCCCTGCAGGTCCTGGATGGTCTTCAGCGCCTCGTCGAGCCTGGCCTTGAGTTCCTCGTTGGACTGGGCCTGCACCGTGCTGCACAGCGCGAGGGCGAGCGCCGGAATCCATGCCTGCTGTTTCATCGCTTCCCCTGCGGTTCAAGAGGCCTGCCGCGGTGTACCGCGATGCGGGGTTATCCCCGAAGCGAGAACACCGGCAAATCGTACGAAAGTAGGATTTGCCGCGCCTTGGCTGCCCAGTAGCGTCAGTGCCCGCGCAGCGGCTCCAGGCTGGTGCCTGCGCAAGGAGGCAGGCGAAATGCCGATGCGATCCCGCGGCGTGGTCTACATCGTCGATGCCGACGTCTCGGTGCGCCAAGGCCTGGCTCGGCTGATGGACGCCGCCGGCCTCGAGGCAAGGCCGTGCGAATCGACCGCGGCCTTCCTCCACCTGGGGCCGGCCGGGCGCTGCGTCTGCGCGCTGATCGACGTGTCGGACCTGATGCAGTGCGAGCCCGATCCCTGGGCGCAGCTGTGCGCGGCCGCACGCGCCATCCCCATCGTCGCACTATCGCCCGACGACGACCCGGCGACGCGGCAGATGGCGCGTGCCTTGGGCGTGCAGGCCTTCTTCCGCAAGCCGGTGGACGCCGCCGCTCTGCTCGACTCGATCGACTGGGTGCTGCGCACCGAGGCGCGCGACTGATGCGCGGCGCAAGCTGACCACGGGCGCGCTCGGCACCGGTTTGCCCGTATGCTCGCCGCCGGACGGGCCAGCGCAGCGCAGATGCACACGACAGGAGAATCGAAGGACGACCGCGGTGCAGCCGACGGCAGCGCCGGTTTCGAAGCGCTGCTCGCCGAGCTGTCGCTGCGCTTGGCCAACGCCAGCATCGACGGCATCGAGGCCGAGGTCGAGTCGGCTCTGGCGCAGCTTGTCGCGCGGCTCGGCTACGACCGCTGCACCTACGGCGAATTCGTGCCCGACGGCAGCTTCAGCGTCGTGCGCTCGGTGGCCGCCGCCGGCCTGGAGCCGCTGCCGCGCGGGCCGCGTGCCAGCATCGAGCCCTGGGTCATCGAGCAGATCCGCGCCGACTGCGTCGTCGCCCTGCCCGACCTGCCGCACGGCCTGCCGGCCGAGGCCACGGTCGAGGTCGAACGCTGCCGGCGCATCGGGCTGCGGTCGCACCTGTCGGTGCCGTTGCGTGTCGGCGGCCGCATCGTCGGCGCACTGTCCTTCGGCGGCCTGCGCCGCGCCTACCCCTGGCCCGAGCCGACCATCACCCGCCTGAAGATCATCGGCGAGCAGATCGCCGGCGCGATCGCGCGCACCCGTTCCGAGGAAGAGGCGCGGCGCCTGCGCGGCCGGCTCTGGCACGTCGACCGCGTGGCGCGCATCGCCGCCCTCGGCGCCGGCATCGCGCACGAGCTGAACCAGCCGCTGGCGGCCATTCTCAGCAACGCGCAGGCCGGGCTCGCGTATCTCGAGCGCGGCGAGCCGCAACTCGACCAGATGCGCGCCATCCTGCAGGCGGTGGTGCGCGACGACAAGCGCGCGGCCGAGACGATCCGCTCGATGCGCGCGCTGCTGCGGCCCGGCGAGATGGCGCGTGAGCGCATCGACGTGGCGGCCACGCTGCGCGAAGTGCTGCAGCTGCTGGCGGTGGAACTGCGGCAGCAGGGCGTGCACGTCGAGGCCGTGCTGGCGAGTGGCTGCTGGGCGACCGCGGACAAGGCGCAGATCGAGCAGGTGGCGCTCAACCTGGTGATGAACGCGGCCGCGGCGATGCAGGCCTGCCCGCGCGAGCAGCGTGTGCTGCGGGTCTCGGTGGCCGACGACGGCCGGGGCCGCGTCGTCGTGGCAGTGTGTGATCGCGGCCCCGGCATCGCGCCCGAGCAGCGCGACGCGGTGTTCGAGCCGTTCTGGACGGCGCGCAGCGAAGGCCTCGGGCTCGGGCTGCCGATCTGCCGTTCGATCGTGCAGGCGCATGGCGGGCGCATCGAGGTGCTGCCCAATGCCGATGGCGGTGTGACGCTGCGCTTCGAGCTGCCGAGCGCCGCCGCCGCGCAGGCGCACGCCGCGCCCGCGCCGGCCGAGGTGCCGGCGGCGAAAATCGCGCTGGCCGCGGACGCGCCGACGGTGGGCGTGGTCGACGACGAGGCGGCGGTGCGCGAAAGCCTCGGCCGGCTGTTCGCCGCCGCGGGCTGGCGGGGGGCGGCGTTTGCGTCGGCCGACGAGTTGCTCGTCCGCGCCTGCCTCGCGCAGCTCGAGTGCATCGTGCTCGACCACCGCATGCCGGGCCGCTCGGGCCTGGAACTGCTCGAACACCTGCGCGGCGAAGCTGCGGCACCGCCGGTGGTGTTCCTCAGCGGCGACCACGAAGCCGAGTCCGGCGTCGCGGCGATGAAGCTGGGTGCGGTCGACTACCTGGTCAAGCCGGCCGACGACGCAGCCCTGATCGCCGCGGTGCGCCGGGCCCTGCAGCGCCATGCCGCCGAGCAGCGCGGCCGGCTCGAACGGCAGGCCTGCCGCGAGCGCATCGGCCGGCTGTCGGCGCGCGAGCGCGAGATCATGGCGCAGGTGATCCGCGGCCGGTTGAACAAGCAGATCGCCGCCGACCTGGCCATCGCCGAGCAGACCGTCAAGCAGCACCGCGGCCGGGTGATGGACAAGGTCGGTGTGCGCTCGGTGCCTGAGCTGCTGCGCGTGTGCGAGGCGGCCGGGGTGGCCGACGACACTCGGGGAGCAGCGTGATGAACCCGCCCGTGAAGCCCGATCGCGCACCGCGGCCTGCGGTCAGCGGGAGCATGCTCGACGTACTGATACGCGCCGGGCTGATCCCGATGCTGGCCTGCCTGTGCTACCGCGTTCTGGCGCCGTTCCTGGTGCTGGTCGTGTGGGCGCCGATCCTGGCCGTGGCCTCGCCCTGCGGTGCGCCGGCGCACCGCAGCAGCGGCCGGGCAGGGAGCGGCCGGCTTCAGGGCCGGAACCAGGCGTTGCCGATGACGAAGTAGATAGCCGTGGTGCCGGGGCTGTGGGCGATGTCGATGCCGGCGTTCAGGCCGAACTTGCGCGCCAGCTCGTAGCGGAAACCGAA
>JBDHRG010000013.1:0-39381 GCA_039807445.1 Candidatus Competibacteraceae bacterium | reverse complement strand
CGAAGCCGCGCCGGCGCGCGCGACGGTCGAGGCGATCCGCGCGGCGCTGGCCGCGGGTGCGGCATCGGGCCAGGCGGAGCGCAGCGATGCCGCCGCCGCGCAACAGGCGCTGCTGGCGCAGATGCAGCAGGAGCTGGCCGCGGTGCGCGGTCTGCTCGAGCGGCAGATGGCCGGGCTCGCGCTCGGCGGTGCGGGCTTGCCGCCGCTGCGCCGGACGCTGTTCGAGCGCCTGCACATGGGGCTCGGCCTCGACGGCGAACTCAGCCTGCGCCTGGCCGAAGCGGCCGAAACCGAAGGCGAGCTCGAGCGCGCCTGGCAGCAGGCGCTCGCGCGGCTCGCCGAGGGCCTGTCGGTTGCCGGCGACGCGGTGATCGACCAGGGCGGGGTGGTGGCGCTGGTCGGCCCGACCGGCGTCGGCAAGACCACGACCATCGCCAAGCTCGCCGCGCGCTACTCGTTGCGCCATGGCCCGCGCTCGGTGGCGCTGGTCACCACCGACAACTACCGCATCGGCGCCTTCGACCAGCTGCGCACCTACGGCGCGATCCTCGGCGTCCCGGTCAGGGTCGCCGACGGTCCCGAGGCGCTGCGTACCGAGCTGACCGGTTTCGCCGACCGCGGCCTGGTGCTGGTCGACACCACCGGCGCCAGTGCGCGCGACGCGCGCTTCGTGCAGCAGTTGCAGGCGCTCGAGGCGCTACCGGCGGTGCGGCTGTACGCGGTGGCCGCCGCCAACGCCCAGGCCGGAACGCTCGAGCGTGTGCTCGACGCCTTCGGCCGCGGCCCGGACGGCGCGATCCTGACCAAGCTCGACGAGGCGGCCAGCCTCGGCGGCGTGATCTCGGCGCTGTACCGCCACCGTCTGCCGCTGGCGTGCCTGGGCACCGGCCAACGCGTGCCCGAAGACCTGGAGCCGGCGCGCGCGCAGCGCCTGATCGAAGCCGCGGTGCGGCTCGCTGGCGAAACACAGACCCCCACCGGACACCGAGCGCCGGAGCAAACCCCGACCAGGAGTGTGGCGAATGCCGTCCGCTGAGATGCAGGTACAAGGAGGTTGGGGCGCCGATCAGGCCGAAGGGCTGCGCAGCCGTCTGGCGACGGCGCGCAGGCCCGTGCGCGTGATCTGCGTCACCAGCGGCAAGGGCGGGGTCGGCAAGACCAGCGTCACGGTCAACCTCGGCACGCGGCTCGCGCGTGCCGGGCGCAAGGTGCTGATCCTCGACGCCGACCTGGGGCTGGCCAACGTCGACGTGCTGCTCGGGCTGCACCCGCGCTACAACCTGTCGCACCTGCTCTCGGGCGAGCGCAGGCTCGAAGAGATCATGCTCGAGGGGCCGGCGGGGCTGCGCGTGGTGCCGGCGACCTCGGGCAACAAGCGCATGACCGAGCTGTCGGCCGAAGAGCACGCCGGCGTGGTCAACGCCTTCGGCGCGCTCGAGGCGCAGGTCGACACGCTGCTGATCGACACCGCGGCGGGGCTGTCCGACAGCATCGTCACCTTCGCCCAGGCTTCGCACGAAGTGGTGGTGGTGATTTGCAACGAGCCCGCCTCGCTGACCGATGCCTATGCGCTGATCAAGCTGCTGTCGCGCGACTTCGGCGTCGAGCGTTTCCACGTGCTGACCAACCGGGTCTCGGGGTCGCGCGAGGGCCACGAGCTGTTCGACAAGCTGCTCAAGGTGACCGACCGCTTCCTCGACGTGACGCTGGCGTACCTGGGCGCGGTGCCGGAAGACCCGCAGCTGCGCCGCTCGGTGCTGCTGCAGCAGCCGGTCGTCGACCTGTTCCCGAGCAGCCGCGCGGCGCTGGCGTTCGGCCTGCTGGCCGAGCGCATCGAGAGCTGGCCAGTGCTGGGCACGCCCAGCGGGCGCCTGCAGTTCTTCCTCGAGCGTCTGATCAACCGCTGACGGCCGCCGCATGAGAGCCCTGGACTGTTACAGCCGCACCGGCGCCGAGTCGGCCGAGGTGCTGGTCACCCGCCACGCGGCGCAAGTCAAGCGCATCGCCCACCACCTGCTGACGCGCCTGCCGGCCTCGGTGCAACTCGACGACCTGATCCAGGCCGGCATGCTCGGCCTGCTCGAGGCGGCGCAGCGCTTCGACGCCGCGCAGGGGGCGAGCTTCGCCACCTTCGCCGAGCTGCGCATCCGCGGCGCGATGCTCGACGAGATCCGCAAGGGCGACTGGGTGCCGCGCTCGGTGCATCGACGTGCGCGCGCGCTGAGCTCGGCGATCCGCGAGATCGAACTCGAGACCGGCGCCGAGGCGCGAGAAGCCGATATCGCCGCGCGCCTCGGGCTGAGTCTGGCCGAATACCACGCTGCGCTCAGCGAGCTGCGCGGGCAGAAGCTGCTGTCGCTCGACGATGACGAAGGCGGCGATGCGACATCGGCCATGGTTTGCCCCGAGGCCGGCCCCGAGCAGCGCGCTGCCGATGACGACCTGATGCGCCACGTCGCGACGATGATCGCCGGCCTGCCCGAGCGCGAGCGCCTGGTGCTGGCGCTGTACTACGAGGAGCAGCTGAATCTGAGGGAGATCGGCGCGGTGCTGGCGGTGAGCGAGTCGCGCATCAGCCAGCTCCATTCGCAGGCGCTCGCGCGGCTGCGCGCGCGGGTCGGGAACTGAAGCGGGAGAAGACGCGTGGATCTGCTGAGTTTCGCCGGACTGGCCCTGGCGCTGCTGGCGGTGGCCGGGGGCCACCTGCTCGAGGGCGGGCAGCTGGCTTCGCTGTTCAACCCGGCCGCGTTCGTGATCGTGGTGGGCGGCACGCTGGCAGCGACGCTGCTGCAGACGCAGCGCGCGGTGTTCCGCACCGCGCTGCGGCGGCTGGCCTGGGTGATCCGTCCGCCGCGGATCGCCTTCGAGCCGGTGATCCAGCGCGTGGTCGGCTGGAGCCAGATCGCGCGACGCGAAGGCCTGCTCGGGCTCGAGCAGGCGATCGACCGCGAGCGCGACGCCTTCGTGGCCAAGGCGCTGCAGCTCTTGGTCGACGGTTCGGGTCCCGAAGACATCCGCCACGCACTGGAGATGGACCTGAGCGCGCGCGAAGACTTCGAGTACCGCGCCGCACGCCTGTACGAGAGCATGGGCGGCTACGCGCCGACGGTGGGCATTCTCGGCGCGGTGCTGGGGCTGATCCACGTGATGGAAAATCTGCACGACCCGAGCCGGCTCGGCAGCGGCATCGCCGCGGCCTTCGTCGCCACCGTCTACGGCGTGGGCCTGGCCAACCTGTTCTTCCTGCCGGTGGCGAACAAGCTCAAGGGCCTGGTCCACCGCCGCTCGCAGGCCTCGGAAATCGTGATCGAAGGCGTGGTGGCGATCGCCCGCGGCGAGAATCCGCGCAACCTCGAGCTGCGCCTGCGCGGCTACCTGCAGCGCTGAGAGAGGGCCCCGCCGATGCGCACCCGCCACCGCCGCGGCGGCCCGCCGCGAGACGCCGACAACCACGAGCGCTGGCTGATCTCGTACGCCGACTTCATCACGCTGCTGCTGGCGCTGTTCGTGGTCATGTACGCGATGTCGAAGCTGCACGCCGGCAGGGACCAGGTGCTGTCGGAGACGCTGATCAACGCTTTCGGCAACGGCGAGGCGGCGACGCCGCTCGACAGTGCGGGCGGGGTCCCGCGCGGTTCGCTGGTGGTGCCCGACCTGCGGCCGCTGCCGGGCCCGCCGCCGCCGAGCGCGCGCCGAGCGGTGGTCGAGCGCGCACCGACCGTGCCGGGCGAGCCAACCGCCGAGCCCGAGACGGCGCCCGCGGTCGCGAACCGCGCCGACGAGATGCCCCCGCCGCCGCCCGAGACGCTGAAGCGCGAAGACATCGTGCAGCGGGGGGGCGAAGCGGCGAAGGCGCCGCCGGTGCTGCTCGAGAAGGTCGAGATGCGGCTGCGCGATGCGATGCGCGACCTGATCGCCAGCGACCAGGTCAGGGTGCGGCGCGATGCGAACTGGGTCGAACTCGAGATCAGGGACAACCTGCTGTTCACCAGCGGCAGCGCGGCGCTGAACGCCCAGGCCGGAGAGCCGCTGGCGCGCATCGCCGCGACGCTGAAGCCGCTGCCGAACCGCATCCAGGTGGAAGGCTTCACCGACAACGTGCCGATCAGCAATTCGCAGTTCCTGTCGAACTGGGAGCTGTCGGCCGCGCGCGCCGCCAGCGTGGTGCACGTGCTGAGCCGCGGCGGTGTCGCCGCGGTGCGCATGGCGGCGATCGGCTATGGCGAGCACCGCCCGGTGGCCGACAACGCCACGCCCGAGGGGCGCAACCGCAACCGCCGCGTGGTGCTGGTGGTGCTCGGCGAGGGCGACAAGCGCCAGCAGGTCCAGATCGACCCGAAGACCGTGCCGCGGTCGTGACGGGTAGTGAACACCTCCCCTTGGCAGGGGAGGGGGCCGAACGTCAGGCGGATTTATCGTGGTCAGCTCGCTCTGGCGTGTTCGACCTGGAATTGAAGCCCGTCCTGTGGCGACTGTGTGACACCCCGAGGAAGATCCCCGATGAACGACAGCATGCTCTACGCGGTGGCCGTCACCGCGCTCGTCGTCGCCGACGTGCTGCTGGTGGCGCTGGCCGTCGCCGTCTACCGCCGCCTGCGGCGCCCGACTGCGGCCGTGCCCGCGGCCGATCCCGCCGTGGTCGAGTCGCTCGCCGCCGACGTGCGCGACAGCACCGCTGCGGTCACCGCGGCGCTGGCCGGTTTCGCGCAGCGCCTGGGGCGCATCGAGGAGCGCCTCGGTCGGCTCGAGGACCGTCCGGCCCCGGCGCCGGTGGTGGTGTCGGCGCCGGTGTCGGCCGACAACGACGCCAGGCCCTACGAACTCGCCAACCGCCTGGCCGCCAGGGGCGTCGGCGTCGACGAGCTGATGGAGCTGTGCGGCCTGGCCCGCGGCGAAGCCGAGCTGATCAGCCGGATGCAGCGGCAGGAAGCCGCCGGCAACGAGTGATGGGGGAGCGGGAATGAGGAACGGGTAGCTTTCACCCATTCCCCATTCCCCATCGCCGTTCACCCCCTCAGTGCAGCTTCACCCGCGGCGCGGTGGGGCTGCGCAGCGTGCGGCCGAGCCAGTCGAGGCTGGCGCGCAGCCCGCCGAACAGCGCGGTGCGGTGCTTGAAGTACAGCGACACGTACATGATGCGCGCGAACAGCCCCTCGACGCGCAGCGACGGCCCCGACAGCGAGCCCATCAGCGAGCCCACCGTGCTGTACTCGCCGAGCGATACCAGCGAGCCGAAGTCGCGGTAGCGGAACGCTGCCGGCGAGTGCCCGTGGTGCAACTGCGCGATCAGGCTGCGCGCCAGGTACCTGGCCTGCTGGTTGGCGGTCTGCGCGCGCGGCGGCACGCTGCCGGTGTGGCCGACCCAGGGGCAGGCGGCACAATCGCCGAGCGCGAAGATGCGCTCGTCGAGCGTGGTCTGCAGCGTCTCGCGCACCAGCAACTGGCGCGCACGGTTGGTTTCGAGCCCGTCGAGGGTCGCCGCCAGCGGACGGCCGCGCACGCCGGCAGCCCACACCGTCAGATCCGCCGCCACGTCACGGCCGCTCCTGAGCCGCACGCCGTCGGCCGTCACCTCGATCGCCTGCTCGGCGTTCAGCACCGCGATGCCCAGCCCTTCGAGCGTGTGCGTGCTCGCCTCCGACAGCCGCTGGGGCAGCATCGGCAGGATGCGCGGATCGGCGTTGATCAGCGTGATCGCGAGCTGGCGCGCGGGGTCGAAGCGGTCGAGGCCGTAGCCCGCCAGCACGCGCGAGGCGCCGTGCAGCTCGGCGGCCAGCTCGACGCCGGTCGCACCGCCGCCGACGATCGCCACCCGCACCGTGCGCTCGGCGCCTGCGGCATCGTGGTTCAACCGCACGCAGGTCTCGACCAGGCGCAGGCGGAGCCGCTCGGCGCTGGCGACGTCGTCGAGCTTGAACGCGTGCTCGGCGACCCCCGGTACGCCGAAGTCGTTGGTTTCGGCGCCGAGCGCGAGCACCAGCGTGTCGTAGGCGAGCTCGCGGCGCGGGATCAGCGTCTCGCCGTCGGGGTTCGCGACCGCGCCGACGCTGATCGTTCGCCGCGCGCGGTCGATCCCCTCGAGCGCCCCCCAGCAGAAGCCGAAGCCGCTCCACAGCGCTTGCGCCAAGTAGTCGAGCTGGTGGGCGTGGATGTCGAGCGTGCCGGCGGCGACTTCGTGCAGCAGCGGCTTCCAGACGTGGGTCGGGTTGCAGTCGACCAGCGTGACGCGGGCATGCCGGCGTGGCAGCGCGCGGCCCAGGCGCGTGGCGAGTTCGAGCCCGCCGGCGCCGCCGCCGACGATGACGATGTGGTGCATCGGTGAATACTCCTGGAGGCATGGAAAAACCGTTCGCACCCGCCGGCCGGATGCGGCGCGGTGCGCATCGCCAGGCCGGAGGCAGGGAAAAAATCGAGATCCGGCAATCAGACCGGAAAGGCGTCCATGTTAACACGCGATACTGCATCTCAAAATGAAGCGATGGCTAATTCGCGGCTGCCCGCAATTGTCTGCGGCTATCCTCGAAGTGATTCGGCTCACAATGCGAGTGAAGCGATTTCAATGGTTTGTAAAAACAACTCACAATCGGTGTGAATGAAATTCGCTGGCTTCGTGAATAGAACTCCATATGTGTGCAGGCACCCGGTTATTTTCGTGTCGATATTCATTTTGTCCGATGAAGCGCCTGATTGCCTATTGAATTGTGATCGATATCGGTCTAGTTTTGGCGACACAAAAACATACTTTGTGAACAAATAAAGAGGACAAGAGGTTTCATCCCGATGCCACACGTTCACCGCCTCGAACTCCGGATGCGCCGGAGCCGTCACGACTGCCACGGGAGCTGACATGAGCCAGAACACCATCCGTTTCGTGCTCGACGGCAAGGTCCACGCCGTCGGCGACATCGACCCCACCACCACGGTCCTCGACTACCTGCGCGAAGACCTCGGCCGCACCGGCACCAAGGAAGGCTGCGCCGAGGGCGACTGCGGCGCCTGCACCGTGGTGATCGCCGAGCTCGACGACGACGGGCAACTGCGCTACCGCAATATCAACTCGTGCATCCGCTTCCTGCCGACGATCGACGGCAAGGAGCTGATCACGGTCGAGAGCCTGAAGAACGCGCAAGGCGAACTGCACCCGGTGCAACAGGCGATGGTCGATTGCCACGGCTCGCAGTGCGGCTTCTGCACCCCGGGCTTCGTGATGACGCTGTTCAACCGCTACATGAACAGCGACGAGACGCCGAACCGCCACGACGTCGACACGCTGCTCGCCGGCAATCTGTGCCGCTGCACCGGCTACCGGCCGATCATCGACGCAGCCAGCCAGATGTACGCCTACGACGCCAACCAGGCCCGCTGGCGCCGCGACGATGCCCAGAACGCCGAGCGGATCGCGCGGCTGAAAGGCATCCAGCGCCGCGAGACGCTCGAGCTGGCCGCGCAGGGCAGGTACTCCGCCCCGACCGGCGCCGACGAGTTCGCGCGGATCTACGAAGCCCACCCCGACGCGCAGATCCTGGCCGGCGCCACCGACATCGGCCTGTGGGTGACCAAGCAGTTCCGCGAGCTGCCCACGCTGCTGTACCTCGGCGACGTGGCCGAGTTCAGGCGCGTCAGCGTCGGCGAGCGCTTCATCGAAATCGGCGCCGCGGTCACGCTGACCGACGCCTACGAGACGATCGTCGCGGAATATCCGGAGTTCACCGACCTGTACGAGCGCTTCGCGTCGCCGCCGGTGCGCAATTCGGGCACCTTGGTCGGCAACGTCGCCAACGCTTCGCCGATCGGCGATACGCCGCCGGCGCTGATCGCGCTGGGCTCGACCATCGTGCTGCGCAAGGGTGATGCACGCCGCGAACTGGCGATGGAGGACTTCTTCCTCGCCTACCAGAAGACCGACCGTGCGCCCGGCGAATTCCTCGAGGCGGTGCGCATCCCGCGCCGTGACGCCGCACGCCGCGTGGCGCTGTACAAGATCTCGAAGCGCTTCGACTCCGACATCTCGGCGGTGTGCGCCGGCATCGCGGTCGAGCTGAAGGACGGTGCGGTCGCCGACGTGCGCCTGGCCTACGGCGGCATGGCCGCCACCCCCAAGCGTGCGGCGCATGCCGAAGCCGCGCTGCGCGGTCAGCCCTGGACCGAAGCGACGATCCGCGCCGCGATGGTGGCGCTGGCACAAGACTACACTCCGATCAGCGACATGCGCGCGAGCGCCGGCTACCGCCTGCAAGTGGCCCAGAACCTGCTGATGCGCTTCTTCCTCGAGTCCGAGGGCGTCGCGACCCGCGTCAGCGAAAGCGTGGAGGCTTGAGCACCATGAGCGAACCGACGATCAACGGCGGCGTGCACAGCGCCCGGCGCCACGAGAGCGCCCACCTGCACGTGGCCGGCGAAGCCACCTACACCGACGACATCCTCGAGCCGCGTGGCACGGTGCACATCGGCCTCGGCCGCAGCCAGCGCGCCCACGCGAAGGTGAAGTCGTTCGACTTCAGCGACGTGCTGGCGACGCCGGGCGTGCTCGGCGTGTTCACCGGCAAGGATTTCCCCGGGGTCAACTGCTGCGGCTCGGTGCTGCCCGACGAAGCCTTCCTGTCGTCGGAGACGGTCGAATTCTACGGCCAGCCGATGTTCGCCGTGGCCGCCGAGAACGTGCACATTGCGCGCCGGGCCGCGCGCAAGGCGAAGGTCGAGTACGAAGACCTCGAGCCGGTGTTCGCGCTCGACGAGGCGGTCGCGAAGCAGAACTTCGTGCTGCCGACGCAGCACCTCAAGCGCGGCGAACCCGATGCGGCGATCGAGCGCGCTCCGCACCGGCTGTCGGGCACCTTCGCCGTCGGCGGCCAGGAGCAGTTCTACCTCGAGGGCATGATCGCGCTGGCGGTGCCCAAAGAGGACGGCACCTTCCACATCTACAGCTCGACGCAGAACGCCACCGAAACCCAGCACATCGTCGCGCACGGGCTGGATCGGCACATGAACGACGTGGTGGTCGAGTGCCGGCGCATGGGCGGTGGCTTCGGCGGCAAGGAAACGCAGCCGGCGCAGTACGCGGGCATCGCGGCGATGGTCGCGCATCACCTGAAGCGCCCGGCCAAGCTGCGCCTCGACCGCGACGACGACATGGTGATGACCGGCAAGCGCCACGGCTTCGAGTACGAGTACGAGGTCGGCTTCGACGACAGCGGACGCATCCTCGGCGTCAAGATGGTGCACAAGGCGCACTGCGGCTTCTCGGCCGACCTGTCGGGTCCGGTCGCCGACCGCGCGATCTTCCACTCCGACAACGCCTACTTCCTCGACAACGTCGAGATCACCTCGTACCGCTGCAAGACCAACACCGTGTCGAACACCGCCTACCGCGGCTTCGGCGGCCCGCAGGGCGTGGTGGTGATCGAGCAGGTGATCGACGAGATCGCGCGTTACCTGGGCCGTGACGCGCTCGAGATCCGCGAGCGCAACTTCTACGGCGTCGGCGAGCGCAACGTCACGCCGTACCAGATGGTGGTCGAGGACAACATCCTGCCCGAGCTGGTCGGCGAGCTGAAGGCCTCGAGCGACTACGCCCGTCGGCGTCAGGAAATCGACGCCTTCAACGCCCGAAGCCCGGTGCTGAAGAAGGGCCTGGCGCTGACGCCGGTCAAGTTCGGCATCTCGTTCACCGCGACCTTCTTCAACCAGGCCGGCGCGCTGCTGCACGTCTACAACGACGGTTCGGTGGTGATCAACCACGGCGGCCACGAAATGGGGCAGGGGCTGAACACCAAGGTCGCGCAGGTCGTCGCCGAAGAGTTCCAGCTCGACATCGAGCGCATTCGCTGCACCGCCACCGATACCTCGAAGGTGCCCAATACCTCGGCCACCGCGGCCTCGAGCGGCTCGGACCTGAACGGCAAGGCGGCGCAGGACGCCGCGCAGAAGGTGCGCGGGCGCCTGGTCGCCTTCGCCGCCGAAAGGTTCGGCGTCAGGCCCGAGGCGGTGAGGTTCCGCAAGAACCACGTCCACGCGGGCGAGCACGTCGTGCCGTTCGAGAAGCTGGTCAAGGACGCCTACCTGGCGCGTGTGCAGCTGTGGGACAGTGGCTTCTACCGCACGCCGAAGATCCACTACGACTTCAAGACGCTGAGCGGGCGGCCGTTCTTCTACTTCGCCTACGGCGCGGCGGTGTCGGAGGTGATCGTCGACACGCTGACCGGCGAAAACCGCATCGTGCGCGTCGACATTCTGCACGACGTCGGCCGCTCGCTGAACCCGGCGATCGACCTCGGCCAGGTCGAGGGCGCCTTCATCCAGGGCGCCGGCTGGCTGACCACCGAAGAACTGTGGTGGAACGACCAGGGCGATCTGCGCACCCACGCACCGTCGACCTACAAGATCCCGACCGCGACCGACTGGCCGGTCGAGTTCGACATCCGGCTGATGTCGAACGCGATCAACCGCGAAGACACGATCTACCGCTCGAAGGCGGTCGGCGAGCCGCCGTTCATGCTCGGCACCTCGGTGCTGATGGCGATCCGCGATGCGATCGCCAGCCTCGGCGGGCCGAACTGCCGTCCGCCGCTGCTGGCACCGGCCACCGCCGAATCGGTGCTGCGCGCGGTCACCGCGGTCAAGGCCGAGCTCGCCGCCAAGGCCGAGCGGGCCGAGGCGCTGGCCTGAGTCGGTGATGGAGGATGGGGGATGAGGAATGGGGCAGTGCCCGGCACCCCTCACCCATGCCCCATCACCCATCCCCCATCGAGACCCCGAGGGTTCGTCCGTGAGTCACTGGTTGAAGACCCTGCGCCGGCTGCAGGGGCAGGGAGTGGCGGCGGTGGTCGTCAGCGTCGTCGCCACGCGCGGTTCGGTGCCGCGCGAGGCGGGGGCGACGATGTTGGTCACCGCCGACGCCAGCTTCGACACCGTCGGCGGCGGCCACCTCGAGTTCCGCGCGATCGAGCTCGCCCGCGACTGGCTGGCGGGGCGCGATGCGCCGCTCGAGGAGCGCTTTCCGCTCGGCGCGAGCCTCGGTCAGTGCTGCGGCGGCGTGGTGTGGCTGCGCTTCGAGCGCGTCGCGCCGCAGGATGCCTGGGTCGCGCGCGCGCTCGAGCGCCTGGCGCGCTCGGAGCCGCTGGTGCTCGCGCGCGCCGCCGATGGCAGCGGGGGCTGCGCTCTGGTCGGTCGCGACTGGGCGGAGGGCGAGGGCGGTGCAGCGCCGCTCGCCGAGGCACGGACCTGGCTGGCGCAGGGCGAGGGGGCCTTCAGGCGCTGCACGGTCGGCGGCGTCGAATGGCTGCTCAAGCGGCTGACTCCCGCCGAACAGCACCTGGTGCTGTTCGGCGCCGGTCACGTCGGCCGCGCGCTGGTGCGCGTGCTCGGCGAGCTGCCGTGGAGCGTGACCTGGGTCGACGAGCGCGAGGAGATGTTCCCGCCGCCGACCGAGGTGCCCGACAACGTCGAACTGGTGTCGACCGACCTGCCACTCGCCGAGGTCGAGGCGGCGCCGCCGGGGAGCCTGTTCCTGGTGATGACGCACAACCACGCGCTCGACTTCGAGCTGGTGCGCGCGATCCTGGCGCGCGACGACGTGCGCTATTGCGGCATGATCGGCTCGGCCTCGAAGCGCGCGAACTTCGAGCGGCGGCTGCGCCACCTCGGCCACGACGAAGCGCAATTCGACCGGATCACCTGCCCGATCGGCATCGCCGGAATCGACAGCAAGCTGCCGATGGCGATCGCGGTCGCCGTCGTCGCCGAGCTGCTGCGCCTGGTCGAAACCGCACCCTCGCGGGTATCCGTGGCGACCGAAAGCGCCTGATCGGCCCGCTCCCCGTTTTTCGTCGCCCCGTTCGGCGCATGCCGCGCCGGCGGGGTTTTTCATTCCGGGAACGTGAATCCGATTCACAGTGAATGTGACCGCTGTTGGCGTTTCATGTGAAAAAAAGTCTCTGTGAACAATGACGTAACTGTTTTATTTTGTCTTCATCGGATATGTATGTTTGTGAACAAATAAATGCATTGTTCGAATGCATGATCCGATGCAAAACGCGCCGACCGGAGATTCCCGGTTGCGGCGCAGAGCCGCCGGCAACTCGCCCTTCGGGCGATGAATGCCAGACGGCTCGGAACCAGCCGGCCACGCCCCGGCATGCCGAGCGGCCCGCAGAGGCCGGCGGCTGAAAAGCGCGATCGCCCCCGGCGGCGATCCATCAGACATGTTTCCGGAGAGGTTGGAGAAACGATGATGAGTGTCAACGAGCTCGAGGCAAACGCGATCGGCGCGGGGCACGCAGCCCCTGCCCAGGCCGCCCGGCAGACCACCGGCAGCGCGGGTGCGCTCGACCGGTTCTTCAAGATCAGCGAGCGCGGCTCGAGCGTCGGCACGGAAATCCGTTCCGGCATCACCACGTTCCTGACCATGGCGTACATCCTGTTCATCAACCCGCAGATCCTGAGCCTGGCCGGCATGCCGGCGCAGGACGTAGCGATCGCGACCGCGATCTCTTCGGGGCTGGCGACGCTGATCATGGGTCTGTACGCGAACTACCCGATCGCGCTGGCTCCCGGCATGGGTCTGAACGCCTTCTTCACCTTCGGCGTGGTCAAGGGCATGGGGGTGTCCTGGCAGATCGCGCTGACCGCGGTGTTCGTCGAGGGGCTGTTGTTCCTGGCGCTGTCGATGTCGGGCTTCCGCCGCAAGCTGGTCGAGGCGATCCCGTTCAGCGTCAAGGTCGCGACCACGGTCGGCATCGGCCTGTTCCTGGCGATCATCGGCTTCAAGAACGTCGAGATGGTCGTCGCCCACCCCGCGACGCTGGTGACGCTCGGTAAGCTCTCGACGCCTTCGGTGTGGATGTGCCTGCTCGGCCTGCTGGTCATCGGCTTTTTGATCGTGCGCGGGGTCAAGGGCGCGATGCTGATCGGCATCCTGCTGCTGACCGGTCTGGCCTGGGGTCTGGGCTACGCGCCGACGCCGACGCAGTTGCTCGCCTGGCCGACGCTGCCGCAGGAGACGCTGCTGGCGCTCGACTTCAGCATGATCCTGAACGCCGCCTTCGTCACCGTCGTGCTCGCCTTCCTGTTCGTCGACGTGTTCGACACCGCCGGCACGCTGATGGGTGTCGGCCGCATGGCCGGGCTGACCGACAAGGACGGCCAGCTGCCCAACGCCGACAAGGCGTTCATGGCCGATGCCGTCGGCACCACCGTTGCCGGGGCGATGGGCTCGAGCGCGATCGTCGCCTTCGTCGAGTCGGCGACCGGCGTCGAGGACGGCGCGCGCACCGGCCTGGCCGCGGTGACGGTCGCGGTGCTGTTCTTCCTGTCGCTGTTCTTCACCCCGCTGTTCATCTCGGTGCCGGCGATGGCGACCGCGCCCTGCCTGATCGTCGTCGGTGCGATGATGCTCGGCGGCGCCAAGGAGATCGACTGGCACAAGATGGAAGAGGCGATCCCGGCCTTCCTGACCGTGGTGATGATGCCCTTCACCTACTCGATCGCCCACGGCATCAGCCTCGGCATCGTCAGCCACACCGTACTGCGCCTCTTGATCGGCCGAGGCCGCGAGATCCACCCGATCACCGGCGTATTGACGGTGCTGCTGATCCTCTACTACACGACCGGTGGCGGCCACTGATTCGGGCCGAGCCCATGACCGCGCCGCCGCCTGCGGGCGGCGGTCGCGCGGCTGATGACCGTAACGGAGGGCATCCATGTCCGGGATGCGCGAATTCATCCGCGGCTTGCCCAAGGCCGAGCTGCACCTGCACATCGAGGGCAGCCTCGAGCCCGAACTGATGTTCGAGCTGGCCGAGCGCAACGACGTGCGCCTGCGGTACGCCTCGATCGATGCGCTGCGCGCGGCGTACCGCTTCACCGACCTGCAGTCCTTCCTCGACATCTATTACGCCGGAGCGAACGTGCTGCGCACCGAGCGCGACTTCCACGACCTGACCCGCGCCTACTTGGCGCGGGCCCGCGAGCAGAACGTCCGCCACGCCGAGATCTTCTTCGACCCGCAGACGCATACCGCGCGCGGCATCGCGCTGGGCACCGTGGTCGAGGGCATCGCCGCGGCGCTCGCCGAGGCGCGCCGCGAGCACGGCATCGGCTCGGGGCTGATCCTGAGCTTCCTGCGGCATCTGAGCGGGGAAGAAGCGCTCGCGACCTTCGAGCAGGCGCGACCGTACCTCGGGCATTTCATCGGTGTTGGTCTCGACTCCTCGGAGCGCGACAACCCGCCGTCGAAGTTCGCCGAGGTCTTCGCCGCGGCGCGCGCCGAAGGGCTGCACGCGGTCGCGCACGCCGGCGAAGAGGGGCCGCCGGCCTACATCCGCGAAGCGCTGGATGTGCTCGCGGTCGAGCGCATCGACCACGGTGTGCGCGCGGTCGAGGACCCGGCGCTGGTGCGCGAGCTGGCCGAGCGGCAGATCCCATTGACGGTGTGCCCGCTGTCGAACACCGCGTTGCGCGTGTTCCCCGACATGCGCCACCACAGCCTGCCGAAGCTGCTCGAAGCCGGGCTGAAGGTCACGATCAATTCCGACGATCCGGCGTACTTCGGCGGTTACGTCGAAGAGAACTACGCCGCGATCCAGGAGGCCTTCGAGCTCGACCGCGCGACGCTGGTGCGGCTCGCGCGCAACGGTTTCGAGGCGGCTTTTCTCGCGCCGGCCGAGCGCGCGGCGCACCTGGCGGCGCTCGAGGCCTACGCCGCCGCGGCTTGAACGCGGAGCGCCGGCGAAACCCCAGCCCGCCCCAGGCAGACCTAGGGCGGGTTTTTCTCGGCCGGCGGGCGATCGTGGAAACCGTTTCCAGAACACAGACCTGTGGCGCCGGGATGCGCCGAATACGACGGAGAGAACGAGCGATGGCTGATCTGAAGGCCCACCGCGGTGAAGTCCTGCACTTCCTGCGCGATCCCGGCGAGGCGGGCGACCCCGCGGCGGCCGAGCACTTCGCCGACGGCGTGCTGCTGGTCGAAGACGGCCGCATCGTGCGCGCCGGCCCGGCCGACGCCTTGCTGAAGGCGCTACCCGAGACGGTCGAAGTGGTCGACCACCGCGGCAAGCTGATCGTGCCCGGCTTCATCGACACCCACATCCACTACGCGCAGACCGACATGATCGCCTCGTACGGCGAGCAGTTGCTCGAGTGGCTGAACACCTACACTTTCCCGGCCGAGCGCCGTTTCGCCGACATCGAGTACGCGCGTGCGGTCGCCGCGTTCTTCACCGAGGAACTGCTACGTAACGGCACGACGACGGCGCTGGTGTTCGCGACCGTACACCCGCAGTCGGTCGACGCGATCTTCGAGGCGGCCGAGCAGCGCCGCATGCGCATGATCGCCGGCAAGGTGATGATGGACCGCCATTGCCCGGACTTCCTCAGCGACACCGCCGAGAGCTCGTACGCCGAGAGCAAGGCGCTGATCGAGCGCTGGCACCGCCACGGGCGTTCGCTGTACGCGGTCACGCCGCGCTTCGCGCCGACCTCGACCGAGGCGCAGCTCGAAGCCGCCGCGAAGCTGTACCGCGAGCACGACGGCGTGTACCTGCAGTCGCACGTCGCCGAGAACCGCGCCGAAGTCGCCTGGGTCGCCGAGCTGTTCCCGTGGAGCCGCAGCTACCTCGACGTCTACGACCGCTACGGCCTGCTCGGCGAGCGCGCCGTCTACGCGCACTGCATCTGGCTCGACGAGCAGGACCGCGAGCGCATGGCCGCGACCGGCACCGCCGCGGCGTTCTCGCCGACCTCGAACCTGTTCCTCGGCAGCGGCTGCTTCGATCTGCGCGCCGCGAGCGAAGCCGGCCTGCGCGTCGGCATGGCCACCGACGTCGGCGCCGGCACCAGCTTCAGCATGCTGCGCACGCTCGCCGAGGCGTACAAGGTCGAGCAGTTGATCGGCCAGAAGCTGCCGGCGCTGCGCGCGCTGTACCAGGCCACGCTCGGCAGCGCCCGCGCGCTGTACCTCGACGACCGCATCGGCAGCTTCCAGCCGGGCCGCGAGGCTGACTTCGTCGTGCTCGACTGGGCGGCGACGCCGCTGCAGGCGCGCCGCCAAGGTTTCGCCACCAGCCTGGCGGAAAAGCTGTTCGCGCTGATCACGCTCGGCGACGAGCGCAACGTCGCCGCGACCTACGTGCTCGGCGAGGCGGCCTACCGTCGCGACTGACACGGCCATCCGCACAGCCTGACGCTGAAACCGACGCGGTTTCGCCCGTTCCCGCCTCTCTCAATCGACCTGCGAAGACGCCCCGGCGGCCTCCGCTCGCCGGGGCGTCTTCGTCAGCCCGGCCGTGCTGCTTCGGCGGCAACGTGACCAGCGAAGGCAGCCACGAACGTCTTGAGGTGGTCATCGACAGATAACCCGGTGAACTCGCCTGAATCCCGGCGCTCCGCGCCGCAGCAATGACGGCTGCTGTCGTGCAAAGCTGCTCCTGTACCAAACGCTGGGCGGTTTCAAGGATGACCGATATCACCCTCGACACTCGCCGCTCCGCACTCGTTCCGGCAACTCATCCTCCTTCACTGGCGGCGCGTCCGGACTGGCGGCCAGCCAGGCGTCGAAAGCGACCAGGTCGCCATGCGCCTGCCGTTCGCGGAAATAGGCTTCGGTCTTGAAGGCGGAAACCTTCTCGGCGATGTTTCCAGCACCATATCGCAGCCTATGCGCGGACGCGATCACACACCGCTGCCGGTGGCACGGCGCTCAGCGGTGCCTTGGGCGCGCTCGTCCTCGGCGCCGCGGCGTCGACGGACGGCCGGCCTGACGCTGTTCGGCGGCTCCGTGTTCACGCTGTACCCGCTGATGGCCGTCGTGCTCAACGACCTCACACCGCCGGCGCGGCCGACCCGGTTGGCGGGCCTACTCAACGGCACCTTCAGCGTCCGGCGCCACGCTCGACACCGCGATGACCGCGCCGCTGACGTCGGCGTTCGCGGGCCTCCAGGCCGGCTAGCACGCTGTCCCGGTCGCACGCTTGCGGTGCGTGCCTTGCATCCGGTCCAGCGATCGCGGCACCTGCCGGTCTGAACAGGATCGCATCCGTATATCGCTCCTGCGTCCCTTCGGGCACCTGCCACGAACAAAGGTAGATCAATGGCTTACAGAAGCCAGAAGACTGGCCGCGCGCTGTATCGCGCACGCTGGCAGGCCAGGCGTGGGTCCCCTCGTGCGCATCGGCCTTCAGCCATGCCGATATGCCCCTTGATTTCCGGCAATGCTCTGATTTTCTTAGTGAACGCCACTTACTGGCGGGGCGTGTGCGTGATGTAGCACGAACGTTACTGCGTCTATTTTTCTTGTTGGGCGGCGCAAGTTCATCTCGCAGTCATCTCATCATCCGAAGGAGTTTATGTATGACACAGAAAGCGGACCCAGAAACCCGATCAGATAGCGGGCAAACAAAGAATAGCGCAACAGCGACTGGAGGAAGCGTAAGCAACAGCGGGAACATTTCCCAAACAGTGAATGTTCCGGAGCCTACGAAGACCAGCACGATAGTGTCAATAGTCATACCGCTCTTGGCAGCAGTCATAAGTGGAGTCGGCGGAGCATACGCAGCCAATCGTTTCGCATTGATGATGGCGCCGGAGAAGACTCGTGCAGAATCAAATACGCTACTCGGATTAGTTAGGGAAACGATCGAGATCTCAGCTACCAAGCAGTTGCCGCCTGAGGTCATCGAGCGCCTAAAACAACTTGAACAGCAAGCAAAGGCAGTTGAGGCAAATGTGACCTTGCTCCAACACCCAGCAGGTGTTGCATCGGGCCAGGCTGACTTTTGGCTACGAAAGAACAACGGCGTGATCCTTGGTCGCACTACGTCATTCGGCGTTACTGGTGAAACTGGAGCTGGCGAGCTTTATATCGTGGTCAACGGCTCAAGCAGAGGCATGGCAGCGGGGGGACGGGTGGACTTCAAGACTGACACTGGAAAGGACTGCTTTGTAACCTATACAAATAGGTCACCCGATGGGCCGCTATACGGATTTAAGATAGCGTGCGGTGCCTAAGGATCCGTTGCGGAATAAGTTATTCATCACCTTAAGGTATCGGCCGCTCTATCGGTCTGCGGCCGAGCGGCTGACTGACCTACTTGTTCGGGTACGGCTCCTAAGCCGCTGTTCAGCCGGACATCCCACAGCCGGCTACGCCGTCTGCGATCTGCAAGTTAGCAACAACGTCAATAACAAAGACCTGAATCCGTGTCCGCTTGCGATAAGTATGCACGCATGTCCGTTTTGAATGCCTTGCCGCTACCCTTGGCCGTCCACGCCAACTATAGGGTGGGCAGTTTGCTGCCTACCGTTGTCGGTTGCCGCGTCGGCTCGGGGGTGGTCTGGGCAAGCACGGGGCGCTTGCTCCCCCCTACGGGAGCTAACCTTGGCGCTCTCATGACGTCTAGCACACGCGTTTTTCAAAACGGTTTGCCGGAAATACTTAAAGACAATAATAAATAATTGATTATGCCAGATTCTGTTCAACCGTTGAGGGAAGGAAAAATCAGCTCAACCTATTGATTTCTTTCGACACAGCAAGATCCATATCACGGATTCAGAAAAGACTATAGAATATTGGAAAAACTTAACGTTCGGGGGTAGTTTCTGAGAAAGCAACGATGGCCAGAGTGGTGGGATTGGGAACTGGAATTCACTCCTCACTTGTTCAAGCGTATGGAGGATCGTCAGTTCAATGAAGTAGATTTGCGGACGATGCTGGAGCACGCCCGGTCATATCGCCGGGACATTGTCGAGGGTCGTTGGGTGATAGAATCGTACTATGAGGAACACATCTGGGAGGTTATTGTCGAACCGGACAGTGCTGACAAGCTGCTTGTGGTTGTGACCGCTTACCCTGTTTGGGACGATTGATATGAAAGAGCCATACTTAGAAGTTACGTTCCGTCATGGCCGGCCTATTGCCGCGTATTTGTATCTGCCACGAGGGATCAGAGAAAAAAGTTGCCGTACATTAAAAGCTGAACCTGGTATGGTTATCGATTTCGGTCAAAACGGAAACCCTATTGGGATCGAGATTACGGCTCCTACGAAGGTAACCGTGGCAGATCTCAATGATGTGCTCAGTAAGCTAGGTTTGCCGCCCGTGAAGGATAATGAGCTAGCACCACTTCAGGCTGCGTAGGCTACGCTTTGGTTAATTCTTGTTGGGCGTCTTGAAGGTATCCCCAATATACTCAGGAGAGCCCCGTGCGAATCTTCATTGTCCATGCCCACCACGAACCCACGAGTTTCAACGGCGCGATGACGCACGAGGCAACTGTTACGCTCGCGGCGGATGGTCACGAAGTTGTCGTCTCCGATCTCTACCAAATGGGGTGCGATCCGGTCTCGGATCGCCGAAATTTCGTTACAGTCAAAGATCCGGCGCGTTTGAAGCAACAGGATGAAGAGGTACACGCTAGCGAACACAATGGCTTCGTTGCAGATCTTCAAGCGGAAATGGACAAGCTCGCTTGGTGTGACGTTCTGATCCTTCAGTTTCCAACCTGGTGGCTCGGGTTTCCCGCTATTCTCAAGGGGTGGGTTGATCGTGTTTTTGCAGTAGGCCGTACCTATGGTGGCGGCAAGTATTTCGATAGCGGCGTGTTCACCGGTAAACGAGCCATGTGCTCGGTCACGGTCGGCGGACCGTCACAAGCCTATTCCGAGATTGGCATATATGGCCCGATTGATGTGATTCTGTTTCCTATCCACCATGGTATCCTGAGATTCGTCGGCTTCAGTGTGATTGAACCCTTTGTGGTTTATGGCCCGTCGCGCCTCAGTCAGGAAGAACGTATCGGTTATTTGGGCAGCTATCGAGAGCGCCTGCGGAGCCTCGCAACGGCACCGATCATTCCCGGTCCGGATACGACTCGCTATGAAGGTTTGGTCTTGAAGCCGACCCTGCGTACAAAAGCCGCCCCATCGGAGTAAGGACGGGTGTTTCGCCTGCCCTCTCCACACCGCCCCTACCGGCCGCCGGATGGAAGCGCTGCAGCTGGCGGGCGTGGCCTCGAATGGAGGCTGGTGCTGTGCCTGATCGTGGTTTGGCGTATCGGTCGGCGGTGAACATCTGGCGACCCACTCTACGATTGGCGCGAGCAGCAAGGGGAACGACAAGGCGATTCAAAACGGATATGTCCTCATATTCATAGGGTGCACTTGAGGAGGTGAATCATGCCGGACTGTGTCGAATTCGGTGACGTCATCATAAAAAAGATAGTGGCCATGATCGTGTCCAGCCCTCCTGTCCAGCTCCTGCCCGAGGAAATTTCGATTGCAGGCGAGAAGATCAGGCCCAGGGAAGTGTTCAAGAAGGCCCTCGAGGAGGTCTTCAAGAAAACCGCTGAAAAGCCGGCTGGCAAGGTCTGTCTGACCGGCAAGCAGATCAAGGACGACTGTATCGTTCGCGACGACAGACAGCGCGAGACCAATCATCCGTGCTGCAAATTCGAAGGCGATCCGAAGCTGATCCTGAAAGATGTCCCCGAAGAAGCAAGCGGCTCGTTCGGGGCGCCGCCGGCGGTCACCACGGCACTGGTCAAGCTCTCCGTGCGATGCGAGGGCCCCGGCATGCAGCGAAACTGCAAGCCACCGAAGTGCGACGACGACGTGGCGAGCTGTGATCACCCCATCCTGGACATTTACGTCAAAGTTACCACGCCGACGACCAACCTGGAGGTGAAGCTGCCCCTCGGCCTCGACACGCCGCTATCGCTCAAATGCAAGGCCCAGGACTGAAGAGACACATGTGACCTGCTTCGGCGATCCATGCGAGCGCAAGATGCACGCCGCATGATCCTGCTCCTCAGGCACTCTTGATAAGGACGACACCATGATCGAGCAACTCCAGACGGGCTCCCCGAAGATCATCGGCTTCAGGTTCAGCGGAAAACTGCACGACGCGGACTACGCGACGCTCGTACCCGCGACGGAGGCCGCCGTGCTGGCCGAGGGCAAGGTGCGCTTTTTCGTGCAATTCGACGACTTCCACGGCTGGGACCTGCCCGCGGCCTGGGACGACATCAAGTTCGGCGCCAGACATTACTCGGATTTCGAGCGCATCGCCGTGGTGGGCGAGCGCAAGTGGGAAGAGTGGATGGCCACCTTGTGGAAGCCCTTCACCAAGGCGACGGTGAAGTATTTCGATGCATCCGAAGCCGATGCCGCCTGGGTCTGGCTGCGGGAAGGGATCTGAGCACCGGCAGAGACGGACTCGCGACGATGGTTGCTTCCGCCGTGGAGCGATGACCCGAGCCGTCGGCGACTTGGGCACCTGCTGCCCTGGGCTTTCAGTGGAACCCCGAGGAGAGACCATGAGCATACCCGATCCCGAGATCTCGTCCTCCCCGGCCGAGGGCCCGGTGACGCTGCTGATCGCGACCCGCAAAGGCGCCTGGTTTCTGAAGGGGGACAGCGGACGGCGCTCCTGGAAGACCGAAGGCCCCGTCTTCCTCGGTCACATCGTTCATCACATGGTGCTGGATCCACGCGACCGGCGCACCCTGCTCGTGGCCGCGCGCACCGGGCACCTCGGTCCTACGGTCTTTCGGTCGACGGACGCCGGTCAGAGCTGGACCGAGGCGTCGAAGCCCCCGGCGTTCCCGAAGGCACCCGAAGGCGAGAAGGGGCGCGTGGTCGACCACGTCTTCTGGCTCACGCCGGGGCACGCCGGCGACCGGGACGTCTGGTACGCTGGTACCTCACCGCAGGGTCTGTTCCGATCCGCTGACGGCGGTGACACCTGGGAGTCGGTCGCGGGCTTCAACGATCACCCGATGTATCCGGCGTGGACCGGAGGTGAGCAGGACGGTACGCCCGACGGACCGAAGCTCCATTCGATCCTGATCGATCCGCGCGACGCCAGGCACCTGTACATCGGCATGTCCAGCGGCGGGGTGTTCGAAAGCACCGACCAGGGCGGTGACTGGAAACCGCTGAATGCCGGCTGCCGCGCCGACTTCCTGCCGGATCCGTATCCCGAGTACGGCCATGATCCCCATCGCGTGTTGCTGCACCCGGCGGCCCCCGACGTCCTGTACCAGCAGAACCACTGCGGCATCTACCGGATGGATCGGCGCGAGGGGATCTGGGTGCGGATCGGCGAGAGCATGCCGAAGGACGTCGGTGACATCGGCTTTCCCATCGTGCTTCATCGACGCGACCCGAAAACGGTCTGGGTCTTTCCGATGGACGGAACCGAGGTGTGGCCGCGGGTGAGCCCGGATGGCAAGCCCGCGGTTTACGTGACGCGCGATTCGGGCCAGACGTGGCAACGGCTGGATCGGGGACTACCGCCCAGCCAGGCCTGGTTCACGGTCAAGCGCCAGGCGATGGCCGCCGACGCCCACGATCCGGTGGGGGTCTACTTCGGCACGACCAGCGGCGAAGTGTGGGCCAGCGCCAACGAAGGTGCCGATTGGACCTGCATCGCCCGCCACCTGCCGCATATCTATGCGATCGAGGCCGCGGAGATGTCATAGAGAATGTCCACCTCCGATCGGGGAGTTCGGAATGAAAGTGTTCGTTCCCACACCGTTGCGCTCGTACACGCGGCAAGACGTGGTCGAGGCGGACGGCGCGACGGTAGGCGAGTTGCTCGCCGAGCTCGATCGTCGCTTCCCGGGAATCCGCTTCCGGATGATCGACGAGCAGGGCTCGATCCGCCGCCACGTCCGCATCTTCGTCAACCGCGAGCAGGTGATGCGCCTCGATGCACCGCTCGGCCCAGCGGACGAGGTCCAGGTCCTCCAGGCGCTGAGCGGCGGCTGACCGTGGGGCAGCGCTGAGCATCGCCACGCGATCGGGACACGCCCATCCGACCGAACTCCAGAAAAAGGGCGCCGTGAAGGCGCCCCAAGGAAGGAAACCCCCGAAGGCAGGATCAGGCGGTCTGGCGGCGCGCCGGTGCGCCGTTGGCGACGTAGTACGGCGCGGTCGAGGGGGCGATCGCCGGGCGGCCGCGGATGGCGTCGGCGAGTTTCTCGGCGATCATGATCGTCGGCGCGTTCAGGTTGCCGGTGACCACGCGCGGCATGATCGAGGCGTCGACCACGCGCAAGCCCTCGACGCCGTGCACGCGACCGTGGCCGTCGACCACCGCCAGCGGGTCCTCGCCCATGCGGCACGAGCACGAGGGGTGATAGGCGGTCTCGGCGTGTGCGCGGATGAAGGCGTCGATCTCGGCGTCGGTGCGCACCTCGGGGCCGGGCTTGAGCTCGCGGCCGCGGAAGGCGTCCATCGCGCGCTGGCCGATGATCTCGCGGGTGATGCGCACGCCGGCGCGGAACTCGCGCCAGTCGATGTCGCTGGCCATGTAGTTGAAGCGGATGCGCGGCGGCGCGTGCGGGTCGCGCGAGGCGAGCCTGACGTAGCCAGTGCTCGGCGAGCGCATCGAGCCGACGTGCGCCTGGAAGCCGTGGCACGGCACCGGGTTGCGGCCGTCGTAGTTCATCGCCACCGGCACGAAGTGGTACTGCAGATTGGGCCACTCGACCGCATCGTCGGTGCGGATGAAGCCGCCGGCCTCGAACTGGTTGCTGGCGCCGATGCCGGTGCCGAAGAACATCCACTCGGCGCCGATCTTCGGCTTGTTCCACCACTTCAGCGCCGGGTACAGCGTGATCGGCTGCTTGCACTCGTACTGGATGTACATCTCCAGGTGGTCCTGCAGGTTGTTGCCGACGCCGGGCAGGTCCTGCACCACCGCGATGCCGAGGACGGTCAGTTCGTCGGCGGGGCCGACCCCCGAGCGCAGCAGGATCTGCGGCGAATTGATCGCCCCGCCCGACAGGATCACTTCGCGCCGCGCGCGCACCTCGATCGGGCGCAGCCCGTCGAGGTAGACCACGCCGACCGCGCGCCGGCCCTCGAACAGCACGCGGTCGGTCTGCGCGTGCGTGCGCACCGTCAGGTTGGCGCGGCTGCGGGCCCGGTCGAGGTAGGCGCGCGACGTGCTGCAGCGGCGGCCGTTGGCGGTGGTGGTGCGGTCCATCGGCCCGAAGCCTTCCTGGCGATAGCCGTTGAGGTCGTCGGTCTCGGCGTAGCCGGCCTGCATGCCGGCTTCGATGAAGGCGCGGTAGAGCGGGTTGTTGCCGGGCCTGGGCGTGGTCACGTGCAGCGGGCCGTCGCCGCCATGGTAGTCGTTGGCGCCCTTGTCATAGCTTTCGGCCTTGCGGAAGTAGGGCAGGCATTCGCTGTAGCGCCAGTGTGCCAGCCCCTTCGCCTCGGCCCAGGCGTCGTAGTCGAGCGCGTTGCCGCGGATGTAGGCCATGCCGTTGATCGTCGACGAGCCGCCCAGGCCCTTGCCGCGGCCGCAGCCCATGCGCCGGTCGTTCATGTACGGCTCGGGTTCGGTCTCGTAGCCCCAGTTGTAGGTGCGCCCCATCAGCGGGTAGGCCAGCGCCGCCGGCATCTGCGTGCGCCAGTCCCAGCGGTGGTCGGAGCCGCCGGCCTCGAGCAGCAGCACGCTGACGCCGACGTCCTCGCTCAGCCGCGCGGCCAGCACGCAGCCGGCCGAGCCGGCGCCGACGATGACGTAATCGAATTCCTCAGTCTTCATGGATCCCATCCTGCTCGGGCGATGCATCGGTGATCAGGCAGCTCCCTCCCCCTTGGCCGGGGGAGGGGCGGGGAAGGGACGTCACGACGGGTACGGGCAGGCGACGTCGCCGAGCTCGACGTAGACGCTCTTCAGCTGGGTGTAGTGCTCGATCGCGGCCCGCCCGTTCTCGCGCCCGAGGCCGGACTGCTTGTAGCCGCCGAAGGGCATCTCGATCGGCGTGATGTTGTAGTTGTTGATCCAGCACACGCCGGCCTCGAGCTTCGCGACCACGCGGTGCGCGCGCGCCAGGTCGCGCGTGAACACGCCGGCGGCCAGGCCGAACTCGGTGGCATTGGCGCGCGCGATCACCTCGTCCTCGGCTTCGAAGGCGAGCACCGACATCACCGGGCCGAAGATCTCTTCGCGGACGATGGCCATGTCGTCGGTGCAGCCGGCGAAGATCGCCGGCTCGACGAAGAAGCCGCGCTCGCAGCCCTCGGCCGTGTAGCGGCTGCCACCGCACAGCAGCCACGCGCCTTCGGCGCGACCGCGCTCGACGTAGCCGAGCACGCGCTGCATGTGCGCCTCGGAGATCAGCGCGCCGACGTGGGTGTCGGGGTGCATCGGGTCGCCGATCCGCAGCTTGCGGGTGCGCGCGACCAGCCTGTCGAGGAAGGCGTCGAGAATCGCCGCTTCGACGAACACGCGTGTGCCGTTGGTGCAGATCTCGCCCTGGGTATAGAAGTTGCCCATCAGCGCCGCCGACACCGCGTTGTCGAGGTCGGCGTCGGCGAACACGATCAGCGGCGACTTGCCGCCGAGCTCCATCGTCACTTTCTTCAGCGACGAGGCGGCGGCCAGCGCCGCGACCTTCTTGCCGGCCTCGACCGAGCCGGTCAGCGACACCTTGGCGATGTCGGGGTGCTCGACCAGCGCCTGGCCGGCGACGCGGTTGCCGGGCAGCACGTTGAAGACGCCGGCCGGCACGCCGGCCTCGGTGTAGACTTCGGCGAGCTTCAGCGCGGTCAGCGGCGTCAGCTCCGAGGGCTTGTAGATCATCGCGTTGCCGCAGGCGAGCGCCGGCGCCGACTTCCAGCACGCGATCTGGATCGGGTAGTTCCACGCGCCGATGCCGGCGCAGATGCCGAGCGGCTCGCGCCGCGTGTAGGCGAAGGCGCCCTTCAGCCCGATGTGCTCGCCGTGCAGGCTGGCCGCCAGCCCGGCGTAGTACTCGATGCAGTCGGCGCCCGAGAGCACGTCGACCGCCTCGGCTTCCTGGATCGGCTTGCCGGTGTCGAGCACCTCGAGCTCGGCGAGCTCGCGGTTGCGCGCGCGCAGGATCGCCGCCGCGCGGTTCAGGATGCGGCCGCGCTCGGCGCCGCTCAGCGCCGACCACTGCTCGAAGCCGGCTTTCGCCGCCTCGACCGTGCGGGCGACGTCGGCGGGGCCGGCCTGCTGCAGGCGGCAGATCGGCTCGCCGGTGGCCGGGTTGATCGTCTCGAAGGTGGCGCCGGAAGCGGCGGCGACGTAGCGGCCGCCGATGTAGAGCTGCTGCTCGGGCAGGGTCATGGGGTGGTCTCCTCGGTGGTTTGGTGTTCGTGCTCGGCGCTCGGGCGCGTGGCGAGCAGCCGTGCCAGGTAGCCGCGTGCGGTGGCGCGGGCGCGCTCGATGTCCGGGGTGCCGGTCAGCGCGGCGCGCAGCCACAGGCCGTCGATCAGCGCCGCCATGCCGAAGGCGGCTTCCTCGGCGGCGTCCGCGGGCAGCAGGGTGCGCAGCGAGTGGCGCAGGTTCGACTGCAGCCGCCGGGCGTTGACCGCCTGCAGCCGCGCCAGCGCCGGCACGTGCGGCACCTGGGCCCAGAACGCCAGCCACGCGGTGACCGCGGTCGGCTCGAACTGGCGCTCGGAAAAGTTGCCGTCGACGATCGCCTCGATCCGCGCGCGCGGGCCGGGCGCGCCGGCCATGCGCCGGGCGACCTCGACGTGCAGCTCGCGCAACAGGCTGCGCATCGTCGCCTCGAACAGCTCGTTCTTGCCGCCGAAGTAGTGGTGGATGATGCCCGCCGAGACGCCGGCGGCCTTGCTGATCCGTGCCACGGTGGCGTCGGCGAAGCCGTGCTCGCTGATCGAGGCGATCGTCGCCTCGATCAGCTGCTGTCTGCGAATCGGTTCCATTCCGAGCTTCGGCATCGCTCCCGGTCTCCGGTGTGTTGAGCGGTCGACTCAACATAGATCATTTTTTTATTGAACGTCCAATCAAAAAAATGTACTACGCTGTCGGTCAGCCTCGATCGGGAAGGCGCGTCCGCGGGCAGGGAGGACCGGGAGCGCCGCCGGAGGCGGCATCGACGACCATCCAGGGGAGAGAGACAGACGATGAACAAGATCAGCAGCAGTCTCGCACTCGCCGTGCTGGCCTTCTCGGCCGCGGCGCACGCGGCCGGCGATCCGGCCGCCTGCAAGAACGTGCGCTTCGCCGACGTCGGCTGGACCGACATCACCGCGACCACCGCGACCGCCTCGCTGGTGCTCGAGGGGCTGGGCTACAAGCCGAAGACGCAGATCACCTCGGTACCGGTGGCCTTCGTCGGCATGAAGAAGAAGGACATCGACGTGTTCCTCGGCAACTGGATGCCGACGATGGAAACCTTCATCAAACCCTACCTCGACGACCAGAGCGTCGAGGTGGTGCGCACCAACCTCGAGGGTGCCAAGTACACGCTGGCGGTGCCGAGCTACGTCTACGAGGCCGGCCTGCGAGACTTCAAGGACATCGCCCGGTTCAAGGACCAGCTCGGCGGCAAGATCTACGGCATCGAGGCCGGCAACGACGGCAACCTGGTGATCGAGAAGATGCTCAAGGCCAACGCCTATGGCCTCGGCGACTTCAGGCTGGTCGAGTCGAGCGAGGCGGGCATGCTGGTGCAGGTCGGGCGCGCCGAGAAGGCGCAGGAGTGGATGGTGTTCCTCGGCTGGGAGCCGCACCCGATGAACACCCAGTTCAAGATGAACTACCTCAGCGGCGGCGACGACTGGTTCGGCCCCAACTACGGCGGCGCCACCGTCCACACCAACACCGCGGCCGGCTACAGCGAGCGCTGCCCGAACGTCGGGCGGTTGCTGAAGAACCTGGGGTTCACGCTGGCGATGGAGAACGCGATCATGGGCGGCATACTCAACGACAAGCAGAAGCCCGAGCAGGCCGCGCGCGCCTGGCTGAAGCAGAACCCGCAGGTGCTCGACGCCTGGCTCGAGGGCGTGACCACGCTCGACGGCAAGGACGGCACCGCCGCGGTGAAGAAGTACCTCGGCGTCTGACGGATTTCCCCCCTTTTGCAGGGGGGAATGCCCTGCTTGCCGTTCGTCAGCCGAGCAAGCCCTCGATCACGATCGTTCCGCCGCGTGCCTCGATCCAGTCGACGGCCGTCTCGCCGGTGTCGGGGTGCTGCCAGTAGCGCAGGCGCTCGCCGCTGCCGGGGGGCAGCCGCGGGGCGGCGCGCTCGAACAGCGCAGCGCAGCTGCGGCTGGCGGCGCGAGACGTACACGATGCCGTCGGCGTGCGCCGGGTGCTCGTGCAAGGCGCGCGACCAGGCTTGCGGTACGGCCAGGTCGCGGATGCTGGTCAGCCGCACGTCGACCCGCAGCCGCGCCAGGCCGTCGTCGCTCAGATCGACCAGCGTCAGGGGCGCGGGCAGCTCGAGCGTCCACAGCGTGCGCTCGGCCAGCTCGGTGTCGGAGAAGATCTGCTCGTGCAGCGCGTGGCCGAGCGTCTCGTAGAACGCCCCCTTGGGCTCGAGCGCGGTGTAGAGCACGCCGTAGGCTTCGCCGCCGTCCGGCGGACAGTCCCAGCGGTTGGCGCCGCTGCGGCCGAAATGACGACGTAAACCTCGGCGTGGACAGCGTTCACCATCGGGCCCGGTCAGGGAAACACCACCGTCCGGTCGCCGTTCAGGAACACGCGGTGCTCGACGTGGGCCTTGACGGCGCGCGCGAGCGCCAGCGACTCGGAGTCGCGCCCGGCGGCGACCAGCATCTCGGGCGTGTAGCCGTGGTCGACGCGTTCGACCACCTGCTCGATGATCGGCCCCTCGTCGAGGTCGGCGGTGACGTAGTGCGCGGTGGCGCCGATCAGCTTGACCCCGCGCGCGTGCGCCTGGTGGTAGGGCCTGGCGCCCTTGAAGCCGGGCAGGAAGGAGTGGTGGATGTTGATCGCCCGCCCGCGCAGCCGCTCGCACAGCGCATCGGACAGCACCTGCATGTAGCGCGCCAGCACGACGAGCTCGCTGCGCGTCTCGGCGACCAGCTCGAGCAGCTTCGCCTCCTGCTGCGCCTTGGTGTCGGGCGTCACCGGCAGGTGGTGGTAGGGGATGCGGTGCCACTCGACCAGCTCGCGCAGGTCGGGATGGTTCGACACCACCGCGGTGATGTCCATCGGCAGCTCGCCGGTGCGGTGGCGGTAGAGCAGGTCGTCGAGGCAGTGGTCGAACTTCGACACCATGATCAAGACCCGCATGCACTGGCGCGGATCGTGGATCGCCCAGTCCATCGGCTCGCGGCTCGCGACCTGGGCGGCGAACGCCTCGCGCAGCGGCTCGAGCTCGGGGGTGCGGCCGGGCTCGGTGCGGAAGGCGACGCGCAGGAAGAAGCGCCCGGTCAGGGTGTCGTCGAACTGCTGCATCGCCTCGATGTAGCAGCCGCGCTCGGCGAGGAAGGTCGAGATCCGCGCGATCGTCCCGATGATCCCGGGACAGGCGGCGGTCAGGATGTAGCGGTGTTGCTCCGCGGTGCTCATCGGTGTCGGGCCCCTTCGGTGGTGGCGTACGGCGGCGCATTCGCGCCGGTCTGTGCGACAGACTGCCGCGATGCCCGGGTGTCGACTTTTCCCGCAGCGACCGAGGCTTGCGGTGCTGCGACGGGGTTCCTTGCCGCGGTTTGCAGGGTGTCGCCTGTCGGCAACCGCGGGTCGCGCGAGCGTCAGCAGTGGCGTCGGGGCGGCGCCTAACCTACGGTCCAAAAGCCGCAGCCCGCGGCAGACCACCCGAGGGGAGCCGAACACCATGGCCGACGAATTCGAGCAAGAACTCGATCTGAACGCGCTGTCCGACGACGAACTGGTCGAGCAGATGCACGACGACCTCTACAACGGCCTGCGGGAAGAGATCGAGGAAGGCACGCGCATCCTGCTCGGCCGCGACTGGTCCCCCGACAAGGTCCTGAACGACGCGCTGGTCGAAGGCATGCGTATCGTCGGCATCGACTTCCGCGACGGCATCCTGTTCGTGCCCGAGGTGCTGATGGCGGCGAACGCGATGAAGGGCGGCATGGAGATCCTGCGCCCGCTGCTCGCCGAAACCGGCGCCGAGTCGGTGGGCAAGATGGTGATCGGCACCGTCAAGGGCGACATCCACGACATCGGCAAGAACCTGGTCGCGATGATGATGGAGGGCGCCGGCTTCGAGGTGATCGACATCGGCATCAATAACCCGGTCGAGAACTACCTCGAGGCGCTCGAGCAGCACAAGCCCGACATCCTCGGCATGTCGGCGCTGCTGACCACGACGATGCCGTACATGAAGGTGGTGATCGACACGCTGAAGGAGAAGGGCCTGCGCGACGACTTCATCGTCCTGGTCGGCGGTGCGCCGCTGAACGAAGCCTTCGGCAGCGCGGTCGGCGCCGACGCCTACTGTCGCGACGCGGCGGTCGCGGTCGAGACTGCCAAGAGTCTGGTCGCTGCGCGCCGCGCCGCGCGGGCCTGAGACCTGTAAATGATCGCTGCCGTGGCACGAAGCGGGGTGGGGGGGATGCTGCTGCGCTCATTCTCGGCATACATCCCTGTATGCCTCCGAGGTACGGCGCCGCTCCGCGCTGTCCATGCGCCCGCGGCGCGCGTAATCCGCTCCGCAGCATCCCCCTCACCCCGCCCTCCGGCAATGGAGATGCAGCGATGACGCGGGCGGTCCGCCTCGCGATCGTCGCCTGCGGCGCGATCGCCCGTGAAGTCGTCGCGGTGTGCCGCGCCAACCGCTGGGCCGAGGTCGAGGTGCGCTGCCTGCCGGCCGAGCTGCACAACGCGCCGCAAGCCATCCCCGGCGCGGTGCGCGCGGCGGTGCGTGCGGCGAAGGCGGACGGGCTCGAGGTGTTCGTCGCCTATGGCGACTGCGGCACCGGCGGGTTGCTCGATGCGGTGCTCGCCGAGGAAGGCGTCGAGCGGCTGCCGGGGGCGCACTGCTACGAATTCTTCGCCAGCAGCGACGCGTTCGCGGCGCTGGCCGAGGAGGAGCCGGGTAGCTTCTACCTGACCGACTTCCTCGCCCGCCACTTCGAGCGCCTGGTGATCCGCGGCCTCGGCCTCGACCGCCACCCCGAGCTCGGGCCGATGTACTTCGGCCACTACCGCCGTCTGGTCTACCTGGCGCAGACCCGCGACCCGGCGCTGGAAGCGCGCGCGCGCGCGGCCGCCGAGCGCCTGGGACTGGCCTACGAACACCGCCACACCGGCTACGGCGAGCTCGGACGCCGCCTGGTCGCGATCCACGCTCGAGGAGCGCACGCATGGCCAAGCTGATCGTCGTGTCCTGGCGCGACATTCCGGCGCAAGTGATCGTCAAGCGCGGGCGCGAAGCCGCCAAGGTGCCGCTGTCCGAGCGCTTCCAGGTCGCGATCGACCGCGCCGCGATGCGCGCCGGCAAGGGCAGCTCGGATGCCTATCTCGAGGACTGGGCGCGCAGCGCGCCGCGCGACTGCGGCGACGGGATCGAGGCCGAGGCGCGCGCCGAAGCCGCGCGGCTCGAAGCGGCATACAGCGACGAGGCGCTCGAGCGCCTGGTCAAGGCCAAGGGGCTCGCACCGGGCACCTGAGCCGGATCTCGCCGTGGGCCGAGGGGCGTCCTGCGGCCCGACCCCCGCCCTTGAACCTCGGAATACCCACTGCACGGGATCGGCCAAGTACCGGCCCCGGGAGAGGAGGAAATCCATGTACCGTCTACGCCTGTGGTCCGTGCGCCGGGCCCGGTTGCTCGAGACCGTCTACCGAGGGCTCGAGCGCAGCCTGATCGCGCTGGCGCCGCTGCTGGAGCGCATCGGCTACGCGCGCCTCGAGCGCCCGGTCGCCGCGCTCGAGCGCGGCGTCAAGGGCCTGCTGTTCGACTGCCGCATGTGCGGCCAGTGCGTGCTGAGCTCGACCGGCATGTCGTGCCCGATGAACTGCCCCAAGCAGTTGCGCAACGGTCCCTGCGGCGGTGTGCGCGCCGACGGCCGCTGCGAGGTCAAGCCCGAGATGCAGTGCGTCTGGGTGCAAGCCTGGGAGGGCAGCCGGCGCATGCGCGAGGGCGATGCGATCCGGCTGGTGCAGCTGCCGGTCGACCGGCGGCTCGAGGGGCGCTCCTCGTGGCTGCGTGTGGTGCGCGAAAAGACCGCGACGGGAGGCTGAGATGCATTTCGACGACGAGCCGGTTCCCGGCTACCCGCTGCCGATCCTGCCGGGCCACGTTTCGCCCGGGCGCCTCGAGCGCGTCCTGCGCGCCGGTGCCTTCGCGGTGACCACCGAACTGGCGCCGCCCGACTCGGCCGACCCCGAGGAGGTGTACCAGCGCGCGCGGATCTTCGACGGCTACGTCGACGCGATCAACGCCACCGACGGCTCGGGCGCGCACTGCCACATGTCGTCGGTCGCGGTGTGCGCGCTGCTGACGCGCATCGGCTACGCGCCGGTGATGCAGATCTCGTGCCGCGACAAGAACCGCATCGCGATCCAGGGCGACATCCTCGGCGGCGCGGCGATGGGTGTCTGCAACATCCTGTGCCTGAGCGGCGACGGCGTGCAGTGCGGCGACCACCCGCAGGCCAAGCCGGTGTTCGACCTCGATTCGATGTCGCTGCTCGGCATCGCGCGGACGATGCGCGACGAGGGCCACTTCGAGAGCGGGCGCCATCTGAGCTACCGCCCGCGGGTGTTCCTCGGCGCCGCCGAGAACCCGTTCGTGCCGCCGCACGACTGGCGCCCGCAGCGCCTGGCGAAGAAGGTCGCCGCCGGCGCCGAGTTCATCCAGACGCAGTACTGCTACGATGTGCCGCGGCTGCGCGAGTTCATGGCGCGCGTCGAAGACCTCGGCCTGCTCGGCAAGGTGTTCATCCTGGTCGGCGTGGGGCCGCTGCCGTCGGCGAAGACCGCCGAGTGGATGCGCACCCACGTCCCCGGCGTGCACATCCCCGACGCGGTGATCAAGCGCCTGGCCGGCGCCGAGAAGCAGAAGCTCGAGGGCCGCGCGCTGTGCATCGAGCTGATCCAGCAGATCCGCGAGATCAAGGGCGTCGCCGGCGTGCACATCATGGCCTACCGCCAGGAAGACACCGTCGCCGAGATCGTCGACCGCTCGGGCGTGCTCGGCGGGCGCGTGCCCTGGTACCCGGGGCGCGACCAAACCCAGGACCCCACCCCCACCGCAGCGCAGAGGGCAGCATCGTGACCGAGACCGTCATCAGTTCAGCGACCCGCGAAGTCGTGATCGGCTTCGACCGGCCGTTCGTGATCATCGGCGAGCGCATCAACCCGACCGGGCGCAAGCTGCTCGCCGCCGAGATGGCCGAGGGCAACTTCGAGCGCGTCAAGGCGGACGCGCTGGCGCAGGTCGAGGCCGGTGCGCACATGCTCGACGTCAACGCCGGCATCCCGCTCGCCGACGAACCGGCGATCCTGGCGCAGACCGTCCAGATCGTGCAGTCGCTGGTCGACGTGCCGCTGGCGATCGACTCGTCGATCGTCGCCGCGCTCGAGGCGGGGCTCGCGGTGTACAAGGGCCGGGCGCTGGTCAACTCGGTGACCGGCGAGGAGGAGCGCCTCGAGGCGGTGCTGCCGCTGATCAAGAAGTACGACGCCGCGGTGATCGCGATCTCGAACGACGAGACCGGCATCTCCGAAGACCCCGACGTGCGCTTCGCGGTGGCGAAGAAGATCGTCGAGCGGGCGATGGACCACGGCATCAAGCCCTGCGACGTGGTCGTCGACCCACTGGTGATGCCGATCGGCGCGATCAACCAGGCCGGCAACCAGGTGTTCCGCCTGCTCCACCGGCTGCGCACCGAGCTCAAGGTCAACACCAGCTGTGGCGCCTCGAACATCAGCTTCGGTCTGCCCGAGCGCGAAGGCATCAACTCGGCCTTCCTGACGATGGCGATGACCGCCGGCATGACCTCGGCGATCACCAACCCGCTGCACGCCGAGATCGTCAAGGCGATCATGGCCGGCGACGTGATGCTCGGCCACGACCCCGACTGCATGCGCTGGATCCGCAAGTTCCGCCAGGCGCCGCCGGCCGGCGCCGAGGGCGACGCCGCGCGCGGACGCCGCGAGAGCCGCCGCCGCCGTGGCTAAGGACGCGCTGGTGGTGTTCACGCCCTCGGGCCGCCGCGGGCGCTTCCCGCTCGGCACACCGGTGCTGGCCGCGGCGCGCGCGCTCGGCGTCGACATCGACTCGGTGTGCGGCGGGCGCGGGCTGTGCGGGCGCTGCCAGGTGCTGCTGGCCGAGGGCGAGTTCGCCAAGCACGGCGTGACCTCGCGCGCCGAGCACCTGACGGCGTTCTCCGAGGTCGAGGCGCGCTACGGCGAGCGCAAGCCGCTGGCGCCCGGCCGGCGGCTGTCGTGCTCGGCGCAGGTCCTCGGCGACGTCGTCATCGATGTGCCGCCGGATTCGCAGGTGCACCGCCAGGTGGTGCGCAAGGCCGCCGAAGCGGTCGCGATCAACCTCGACCCGGTCGCGCGGCTGTACTACGTCGAGGTACAGCCGCCCGACATGCACGACCCCTCGGGCGATCTGCGCCGGCTCGAGGAGGCGCTCGAGTTCGAATGGCGGCTGAGCGGGCTGCAGTGCGACGTGCGCATGCTGCAGCACCTGCAGGCGGCGCTGCGCCAGGGCGACTGGAAGGTCACGGTCGCGGTGCACGACGGCAACCAGCTGATCGCGGTCTGGCCCGGCTTCCACGACAAGGCGTACGGGATGGCGGTCGACGTCGGCTCGACGACGATCGCCGCGCACCTGTGCGATCTGTCCAGCGGCGAGGTCGTCGCCTCGGCCGGGCTGATGAACCCGCAGATCCGCTTCGGCGAAGACCTGATGAGCCGCGTCTCGTACGTGATGCTGAACCCCGGCGGCGACGCCGAGATGACGCGCGCGGTGCGCGAGGCGCTGAACGCGCTGGCCGCGGATGTCGCGCGCCAGGCCGGGATCGACGTCACCGACATCCTCGAGGCGACCTTCGTCGGCAACCCGATCATGCACCACCTGCTGCTCGGCATCAGCCCGGTCGAGCTCGGCGGTGCGCCGTTCGCGCTCGCCACCGACCAGGCGATCGGCCTGTGGGCGACCGAGATCGACCTGCGCGTGCACCCGAACGCGCGCATCTACGTGCTGCCGTGCATCGCCGGCCACGTCGGCGCCGACACCGCCGGCGTGGTGCTGGCCGAACGCCCCGACCGCAGCGACGAGGTGACGCTGCTGGTCGACGTCGGCACCAACGCCGAGATCGTGCTCGGCAACCGCGAACGGTTGCTGGCGTGCTCGAGCCCGACCGGCCCGGCCTTCGAGGGCGCGCAGATCAGCTGCGGCCAGCGCGCCGCGCCGGGCGCGATCGAGCGCGTGCGCATCGACCCCGCGACGCTGGCACCGCGCTTCAAGGTGATCGGCTGCGAGCTGTGGTCCGACGAGCCCGGCTTCGCGCAGGCGGTGCGCAAGACCGGCGTCACCGGCATCTGCGGCTCGGGGATCATCGAGGTGATCGCCGAGATGTTCCTGGCCGGAATCCTCGGCGCCGACGGCGTGATCGACGGTGCGCTGGCGGAGCGCTCGCCGCGTATCGAGCCCGACGGCAGGACGTTCGCCTACGTGCTGCACGACGGCGAAGTGCGGCTGCGGATCACGCAGACCGACGTGCGCGCGATCCAGCTCGCCAAGGCGGCGCTGCACGCCGGGGTGCGCCTGCTGATGGAGCGCATCGGGGTCGAGCGCATCGAGCGCATCCGCCTGGCGGGCGCCTTCGGCAGCCACATCGACGTCAAGTACGCGATGGTGCTCGGCATGATCCCCGACTGCGAGCTGGCCAAGGTCGGCTCGGCCGGCAACGCCGCCGGCACCGGCGCGCGGATCGCGCTGCTCGATCGGGGCGCGCGCGCCGAAATCGAGGCCCTGGTGCGGCGCATCGCCAAGGTCGAGACGGCGATCGAGCCGCGCTTCCAGGAGCACTTCGTCGAGGCGATGGCGCTGCCGCACAAGACCGCGCCGTACCCACAGCTGGCGCAAGTGGTACGGCTGCCGCAGCCCAAGGCGGAAGCCGAGGGCGAGGGGCGGGGCAGGAGGGGGCGGCGGAGAGCATGAGTTCCGGGTTCACGCTTCCGAGTTCCAAGTTCGGAACTCGAAAGCGTGAACTCGGGCGGGTCCGCTTCAGCCCTCGTCGGCCGGCACCTCGGCGATCTCCCCCGCCTGCAGCCGGCCGAGGACGTGGGGCTCGGTCTTGCTGCGCTCCATGCGCGGGGCGATGCCGTAGAAGTCGCGGTAGCACTTGCTGAAGTGCGGCGCCGAGACGAAACCGCAGGCGAGCGAGACGTCGACGATCGGCATGTTGGTTTGCAGCAGCAGCTGGCGCGCGCGCGCCAGGCGCAGCTCCAGGTAGTAACGGGTGGGCACGCAATGCAGGTACTTCTGGAACAGGCGCTCGAGCTGGCGCCGCGACAGGCCGACGTGGCTGGCGATCTCGTCGGGGCTCATCGGCTCCTCGAGGTTGGCCTCCATCAGCGTGACCGCCTCGACCAGCTTGGGCTGGCTGGTGCCCAGGCGCAGCCGCAGCGGCATGCGCTGGCGGTCGTTGGGGCCGCGGATGCGCTCGCAGACGAACTCTTCGGAGATCGCCGCGGCGAGCTTGGTGCCGTGCTGCGCGCGGATCAGGTGCAGCATCATGTCGAGCGGCGCGGTGCCGCCCGAGCAGGTGTAGCGGTCGCGGTCGATCTCGAACAGCTCGGACGAGACGATCAGCTGCGGATGCTCTTCGCGCAGGCTGGCCATCTGCTCCCAGTGGATGGTGCTGCGGTAGCCGTTGAGCAGGTCGGCCTTGGCGAGCAGGTAGGCACCGGTGCACAGCCCGCCGAGCACGGTCTTGCGGCCGGCGAGCTTGTGCAGCCAGCTCATCGCCGCCTTGTCGGTGGCGAGGTGGATGTTGATGCCGCCGCAGACGAACACGGCGTGCAGCGGTGGGGCGTCCGTCATCGCGCAGTCGGGCTCGATGCGCAGCCCGTTGCTGGCCGCAACCGGCTGGCCGTCGGCGGTGATCACGGTCCAGCGGTAGAGCGTGCGCCCGGCGAGCATGTTGGCCATGCGCAGCGGCTCGAGCGCCGAGGTGAAGGCGATCATCGTGAACTGCGGCAGCAGCAGGAAGCCGAAGTTCAGCGGGGCTGGCTGTTGGGCGAGCGCGTCGGTCATGGCGGTACCGTGCCTCGTTATCCTCGTGTCGGACGGGATGCCCGAACCGCATTGATTATGCGGCGGGAAACGCGGCGCGGGGAGAGGCGCGGCGACGCGCAGGCCGGCGGGCGACGGATTCGAACCGAACCTTAGAACAAAACGCGGCGCGGTCCACCGGACCGACGCCCGGAATGCAACCGGAGACCAGCGAGGGTGAGTACGGAGATGAGCGAGAAACTGATCGTCAAGAACCTCTACAAAGTCTTCGGCGCACAGCCCGAGAGAGCTTTCGAGCTGCTGCGCCAGGGACTGGACAAGGATGCGATCTTCAAGCAGACCGGGCTGGTGGTCGGCGTCCAGGATGCCAGCTTCAGCGTCAACGCCGGCGAGATCTTCGTCGTGATGGGGCTGTCGGGTTCGGGCAAGTCGACGCTGGTGCGGCTCCTCAACCGCCTGATCGAGCCCACCGCCGGCCAGGTGCTGGTCGACGGCCAGGACGTCGCCCGCCTCGACGCCAAGCAGCTGATCGAGCTGCGCCGGCGCAACATGGCGATGGTGTTCCAGTCCTTCGCGCTGATGCCGCACCTGAGCGTGCTCGACAACGCCGCCTTCGGCCTCGAGATCGCCGGTGTCGAGCGCAAGGCGCGCGAGCACAAGGCGATGGCGGCGCTCGAACGCGTCGGGCTGGCGCCGTTCGCACGCAGCTACCCCGACGAGCTCTCCGGCGGCATGCAGCAGCGCGTCGGCCTGGCGCGCGCGCTGGCGACCGATCCCTCGGTGATGCTGATGGACGAAGCCTTCTCGGCGCTCGACCCCTTGATCCGCACCGAGATGCAGGACGAACTGATCCGCCTGCAGAAGGAGCAGAGCCGCACCATCGTCTTCATCTCGCACGACCTCGACGAGGCGCTGCGCATCGGCGACCGCATCGCGATCATGCGCCACGGCGTGGTGGTGCAGGTCGGCACGCCCGAAGAGATCCTGCGCAACCCGGCCGACGACTACGTGCGCGCCTTCTTCAAGGGGGTCGACGTCACCAAGTTCCTGACCGCCGACGACCTGGTCGGCTGCGAGCCGCACATGCCGGCGGTGTGCGATCGCGGCAACACCCTCAGGCTCGACGATACGCTGCACTTCCTGCGCCAGCAGGGCCACGAGTTCGGCTACGTGCACGACGAGGCCGGGCGCTTCCTCGGCGTGGTGTCGATCCCTTCGCTGCTCGACGCGATCGACCGCGCCGAGTCGCGGCTCGACGCCGCCTACCTGCGCGACGTCGAGGCGGTGCCGTGCACGACGCACATCGACGAACTCCTGGGCCGCGCCGCGGATAGCCCCTATCCGCTGCCGGTGGTCAGCAACGACGGCGTCTTCAAGGGCTCGGTGTCGAAGGCGGCCCTGCTCAACAAGCTGCGCGAGGCGAGGTGAACCATGGAAAACTTCGAGAAGCTGCCGATCGGCGACCTGGTCAAACAGTTCGTCGACTTCCTGCTGAACAACTTCCAGCCGCTGTTCGACGTGATCGCGACCAGCATCGGCTGGGTCGCGGCGCTGGTCGAGGATGCGCTGCTGGCGCTGCCGACCTGGCTGCTCGGCGCGCTCATCGTGCTGATCGCCTGGCGCCGTGTCGGCTGGCGCTTCGCTGCGTTCACGGCGGCCTCGATCGGGGTGCTGCTCGGCATCGGCCTGTGGACGCAGACGGTGATCACGCTGGCGCTGGTGATCAGCTCGACGATCGCCGCGCTCGCGCTCGGCATCCCGCTCGGCATCTGGGCGGCGCGCTCGGACCGCGTCGAAGCGATCACGCGCTCGGTGCTCGACTTCATGCAGACCATGCCGGCCTTCGTCTACCTGATTCCGGCGGCGATGTTCTTCGGCCTGGGGCGGGTGCCCGGGATCTTCGCCACCGTGGTGTTCGCGATGCCGCCGGTGGTGCGCCTGACCAACCTCGGCATCCGCCAGGTGCGCACCGAGATGGTCGAGGCGGGGCTGGCCTTCGGCTGCACTCCGCGGCAACTGCTGTTCAAGGTGCAGATCCCCAACGCGCTGCCCTCGATCATGGCCGGCATCAACCAGACCATCATGATGGCGCTGTCGATGGTGGTGATCGCCTCGATGATCGGCGCCGGCGGCCTCGGCGACGAGGTGCTGCGCGGCATCCAGCGCCTCGACGTGGGCCTGGGCTTCGAGGGCGGGCTGGGCATGGTGCTGCTCGCGATCATCCTCGACCGCATCACCGAGAGCTTCGGCAAGCGCAAGCGCAAGTCCGCGCGCGAGCAGTAAGCCTTCGTTCCCCCGGGGCGTCGATCCGGCGCCCCGATCCCGAAGACCCCCGCAGAGGTCCATCAGGGTCCGCCCGCTCCGGGCAGAACCCCCGAGGAGGAGTAGTGACGATGATCAA
>JBDHRG010000179.1:0-6350 GCA_039807445.1 Candidatus Competibacteraceae bacterium | reverse complement strand
CGCTCAGCCTGCTCCTTGACCTTGTCGTAGTGGGTGCCGGACAGCACGACCGACGCGCCGGCTTCCAGAAACGCTTCTGCCGAGGCCAGGCCCATGCCTGAGCCAGCACCCGTGATGATGGCCACCTTGCCTGATAGATCGATCTTCATTTGACGCTTCCTCTTGTTGCGCGCCGTGTCTGTTGACACGGATCGCGGGCACCCGATCAGCTGTATTCGGAGAAGCTGTCGGTATCGATCTGCGTCGGATCGGGGCCGCCGCGCACACCGGTATCGAGCGCGTCGATCCTCGCCATCTCCGCTTCGCTCAACGCGAAGTCGAAGATGTCGATGTTCTCGGCGATCCGGGCAGCTTTGATCGACTTGGGAATGGCGACGACGCCGTTCTGGAAATGCCATCGCAGGATCACCTGCGCGGCCGCTTTGCCATAGGACACGCCGATATCGGCGATGACAGGGTCCGCCAGTGGATCGCCGCTGCCGGTGCTGGAAGCGCCGGGCCAGTAGCGTTTCACGCCGTCGATCGGCGACCACGCTTGCGTCACGATCCCGAGCGCCGCGTCTTTTTTGCGCAGCGCCGGCTGGGCAAAGTAGGGATGAAGTTCGACCTGATTGACCGCCGGAACCACATCGGTACGCGCGATCAGCGCGTCGAGATGCTGCGTCGTGTGATTGCAAACGCCGATCGCCCGTACCCGTCCTGCGGTGAGCAGCTTCTCGGCCGCCTTCCAGGACTGGAGGGTTGCTTCGAAATTCGTTGTCGACCAGTGCAGCAGGTAGAGGTCGAGATAGTCCAACCCGAGCTTGGCCATGCTTGCTTCGAAGCCGCGCAGCGCCGCGTCATAGCCGTAATCGGTCAGCCACAGTTTGGTCGTGACGAAGAGCTGCTCCCGAGGGATGCCGCTGTTGCGGATGCCCTCGCCGACCTGGGGTTCATTCTGGTAGGCGCTGGCGGTGTCAATCAGCCGATAGCCATCCGCGATGGCGGTCGTGACGGCCTTGACCGTGTCCTCGGGCGAGGCTTGAAAGACGCCCAGGCCGAGCGCCGGCATCTCGATGCCATTGTTGAGCTTGATGGACGGACTCTTGCCATTCATGGTCTTCTTCTTCAGATTCAGAGCTCCTGCACCGTCGGGCGGAACAGGATCTCGTTGATGTCGACGTTGTCGGGCTGGCTCATCGCGAACAGTACGCAGCGCGCGAAGCTGTCGGCCGGGATGGCGTTGTGCTTGTAGTAGTCGGCGATCGCTGCGTTGACGCCCGGCGCACCGACCGACGCTGGCAGCTCGGTGTCCACCGCGCCCGGCGACAGCACCGTGGTGCGGATGTTGTAGGGCTTGACCTCCTTGCGCAGCGCCTCGGAGATCACGCGCACCGAGTACTTGGTCGCCGAGTAGATCGCGCCGCCCGGGCTGATGGTGTGGCCGGCCACCGACGAGACGTTGATGAACTGGCCACTCTTCTGCGCCTTGAAGTACGGCAGGGCCGCAGCAATGCCCCACAGCACGCCCTTGATGTTGACGTCGATGCACTGCTCCCATTCGTCGAAGCGCAGCATCTCCAGCGGTGCCAGCGGCATCAGTCCGGCGTTGTTGATCATCACGTCGATGCGGCCATGCCCCTTCACGGCGTGATCGACCAGCGCCTTGACCTGCGCGCCCTGGGTCACGTCCACCTTGAAGGCGGCCTCCTTGGGCAGGCTCAGTTCGGCCGCCAGCGCTTCCAGCCGCTCCAGGCGGCGGGCGCCGAGTACGACCTTGGCGCCCGCCTTGACCAGATGGCGCGCGGTTTCGGCGCCCAGGCCGCTCGACGCGCCGGTGATCACGACCACCTTGTCCTTGATGTCGTCAGTCATGTTTGCCTTTCCTCGAGGTTCACTTCGTGCCGCGGTACTGCGCGTCCGTCACGGGCTCCATCCAGTCCACGGCCTTGCCGTCCTTCATTTCGCAGATGGCGATGTGGGTCATCGCGCAGTCGGGCGATGCGCCGTGCCAATGCTTCTCGCCGGGCTCGATCCAGACGGTGTCGCCGGGGCGGATCTCCTGCACTTCTCCACCCCAACGGCCGACCAGGCCTAGCCCGGCCGTCACCAGCAGCGTCTGGCCGAGTGGATGGGTATGCCAGGCCGTGCGCGCGCCCGGCTCGAAGGTCACGGTCGCGGCGCTCAGGTTGCCGCTGCCGCAGAACGGGCAGTCGATGCGCACGCTGCCGGTGAAATACGACGCCGGCCCTCTGGCCGAGGGTGTGGAACCGGGTTGGCTGATCTTCATCATTGCTCCTGATCAACGTTGCGAAGGGGCCAGCACGCGCGCCAACGACTCGCGTGCGCGGCGGCCGCTGTCGCCACCGACCTGGGCGTCCAGCACCTGCACCGCCTGTTGCATCTGCTGGGCCGTCAGGCCCACGTTCATGCTGTAGCGCAGGTGCGCTTGCAGTTGCGCTTCGGCGCCCGGCAGCGCCGACAGCATGCCCACGGTCGCGAGTTCGCGGCTCGGCCAGTCGAGGTTGTCGCGCTCGAAGATGGCGCCGAACAGATGCACCTTCAGGTACTCGTCGATCGCCGGCGCGAAGTCGAACACCGGCCCCTGCACCGGCTGACCGACGAGTTTCGTCTGGTTGGCCGTGCCGGCGGCGCGCAGCGCATCGCCCTTGGCAATGGCGCGGCCGGGCTCACGACCCGGCGCGTCCCGGATACCGCGCTGCTTGCGCGCGTCCACCACCTTCATCAGCTCGGCGAGGGCGTTGAGGCTGCGCGGGAAACCGGCGTAGGCGTAGAGCTGCACCAGCACCTCGCGCGCGTCGCTGACGCTCAGGCCGGCATCCAGCCCCTGGTTCAGCGCGGCATTCAGCCCGGCGATGTCGCCCGCCGCGGCGAACGCCGCGATGGGCGGGATGGCCTGCTGGCGGGCGCTGAGGGTCTGCGCCGCAGCGGGCGTGCTTTGTGTCGTCATGGGGCTCGGCTCCTGTGCGGGGGTGGTTTGCGCGCTGGCGCTGGCGCAGGCGATCGCCGCGCCCAAGCTCGAGGCCAGCGCGAATGCGAGCGCGCGGCGCTCAGCGGGCGTTGTATTGCTCATCGCTCACCTTCTCCATCCAGCTCACGTTCTTCCCGTCCACCGTGCCGGTGACGGCCAGGTGCGTCATCGCCGTCGTCGGCGCCGCGCCGTGCCAATGCTTGACGCCCGGCGGGCACCAGACGACGTCGCCGGAGCGGATCACCTGCACGGGCTTGCCCCATTCCTGCGTCAGCCCCACGCCCGAGACGACGACGAGCCTCTGGCCGGCCGGATGCGTGTGCCACGCGGACCGGGCGCCAGGCTCGAAGGTCACCCAGGCACCCGAGGCGTTGATGTTCGCGTCGGCCGGCCAGACCGGATCGACGCGCACCCGTCCGGTGAAGAAGTCGGCGGAACCGGCCACCGACGCCTGTTCGCCGGCGCGCGTGATGGTCTGGGTCGCCGCGGCAGCCGGCGTCTGCGCGGCGGCGGGGCCGGCCGCGATGGCAAGAGCGAGGACCGCAGCAACGGCCGCCGCGCATGAGGTTCGTTTCATTGCAGGACCTCCTTGTGGCTGGGGTTGTCAGGCGCCGCTCGAACCCGTCGACTTCAGGTTCGCCTCGAAGAAGCCGGCGATGCGGTCGAAGGGAATGACCTCCATGCGGTCATACAGGTCGGTGTGGATGGCGCCGGGGATGACCAGCAGCTCTTTCGGGCGGGCGGCGGCCTTCAACACGTCCTCGCTGAAGTAGCGCGAGTGCGCCTTCTCGCCGACGACGAGCAGGATCGGCCGCGGCGCGATCTCGTCGACATAGGTCAGCAGCGGCAGGTTCATGAACGGCAGCGGTCCGGTCGCGGTCCAGGCGCCGTTGGAGCCCGGCGAACGCGGATGGAATCCGCGCGGCGTGCGGTAGTAGTCGAAGTACATGCGCACCACCGGATCGGTGACGCCGTCCAGCGTTTCCGGCAGTATGCGCGGCCCCGCGGCCGGTGCCCCCGTTTCGGCATCGGCCCAGCGCTGCAGGCTCATCTGCTCGAGCGCCGTCGTGCGTGCCGCGCGCGTCATCGCATCGTTGTAGCCGCGCGCCATCAGGCGCGACATGTCGTACAGGCTGGTCGTCACGACCGCCTTGATGCGCTTGTCCACCGCCGCGGCCGCCAGCCCCATGCCGCCGAAGCCGCAGATGCCGACGATGCCGATGCGCTCGCGGGAGACGAAGGGCTGCAGTCCGAGGAAGTCGACCGCGGCGCTGAAGTCTTCGGTGTTGATCTCGGGCGAAGGCAGATGGCGCGGCGTGCCTGCGCTCTCGCCGGTGTAGGAAGGATCGAAGGCCAGCGTCGCGAAGCCGCGTTCGGCCAGCGTCTGCGCATAGCGGCCCGACACCTGCTCCTTCACCGCGCCGAAAGGGCCGGCGAGCGCCAGCGCGGCCAGCCGGGCGTTGCCACGTGCCGCCGGCAGGTACAGATCGGCGGCCAGCACGATGCCGTAGCGGTTGGTGAACGACACCTTGCGATGCTCGACCTTGGCGCTTTTAGGGAAGGTCTTGTCCCAGGCCGCGCCCAGGGGAAGGGCTGAAGCAGCGGCGGCAGCGCGGGCCGCCTGGGCAGGGATCAGCGCCGCCGCCAGCGTGGCTGCCGACGCTTGCAGGAATCGTTTGCGGGACAGGGCCGGGGCCGCTTCGACCGCCGCTTGGAGGGTCGTTCGCGCGGACGGGTTGGGGATGCGAGGGCTTTCCGGCGTCGTGCATGGCGACTTCATGGTGCGGGCTCCGTTCAGGGTCGATGTTCTTCGGGGGACTGAACGGAAGTCTGCGCGCCGGGCCGGTCGCCGCGGTAGCACGATCCTGCCGAGTGATTGCCCGATCCTCCAGGGTCGCGGGCTTTCGGGTGACAGCCGGGCTGGCCGCCGCTACGCTAGAGCAAACCCCGGCAAGGATCGATTCATGCCCACGCCAGCCCCAACCGATCGACGGCCCTCGCTCGCGCCGCTGTGCGCGCAGCTCGCCGAGGTCATCGGCCGCTGGACCCACGGCAACGAGGACCGGGCCACGCCGATACCGAAACTGATGCTGTTCCGGCGCGAGCAGTGCACCGAGCCCTGCGCCACCCTGTACGAGCCCAGCATCGTGATCATTGCGCAGGGCGCCAAGCAGTTGCTGCTGGGCGAGCGCTCGTATGCCTACGACACCGAGCGCTTCCTGGTCACCTCGCTCGATCTGCCGGCCAGCGCGCAGGTGCTGCAGGCCAGCGCCGGCGCGCCCTGCCTGGGGCTGACGGTGAAGCTCGATCTGCGCGTGACGACCGAGCTGATCGCGGCCGGCGGCCTGCCGCAGCCGCCGCGTGAACGCGCCGCCGGGGGCAGCGCCGCCTTGGGCACCGTCACGCCGGCGCTGCTGGAACCGTTCGCCCGCCTGCTGGGCCTGCTCGACGAACCGGGCGCGATCCCCGTCCTGGCGCCGCTGATCGAGCGCGAGATCCACTACCGGGTGCTGAGCAGCGATTTGGCGGCGCGCCTGTGGCAGATCGCCTCGGTGGGCAGCCAGAGCCAGCGGGTCGCCAAGACGATTGACTGGCTCAAAACGAACTACCGCCAGCCGCTGCGCATCGACGAGCTCGCGGCGCACGTGCAGATGAGCGCGTCCAGCCTGCACCACCACTTCCGCGAGCTCACCACGATGAGCCCGCTGCAGTACCAGAAGTGGCTGCGCCTGAGCGAAGCCCGGCGCCTGATGCTCAACGAGCGAGAGGACGCGGCGAGCGCCGCCTTTCACGTGGGCTACGAGAGCCCTTCGCAGTTCAGCCGGGAGTACAGCCGTCTGTTCGGCGCGCCGCCGAAACGTGACGTCGAGGGGCTGAGGCAGCGGGCCGACGAGATGGGGGCGCGTCCAGCGATGGCGTGAGCTTCGTCGACCTGGGCGGGCACCGATGCGTCGCCGCCGCGGCCTCGCTCCTGGCCTAGCTCGGCACCGTCGTGCTGGCGGTCGCGGGCAGCGCGCTGCCGATTCTGGCGACCCGTGCACTTGCTGCATGGTCGCCGCAGGCAGTGTTCACGAAGCGCATTGGATTCGGCCTTCGGCTCGCGACGGACGTCGAGCCTGAACGGCGCCGCTCCAGCGTCGCAGGCGCACGCGAGCTGTCGATCGGCGGCGGCCTACGCGCCGCGCCCGTCACCGTCCGCACTGCGCGCGGCACGCTGGTCGGCGAGCGCGCAATGGCACCGTGAGTTTCAAGGGCGTGCCGTACGTGATTCAATGCGGCGCCTGCCACCACGCCGCGAAGACCTGTCCGCTGTCGCCCAGTCGCAGCGGCTCGCCGATCAGCGGCGTCGCGAGCCTGAGCGCGGTCTGACCGGCGCTGA
>JBDHRG010000012.1:0-39609 GCA_039807445.1 Candidatus Competibacteraceae bacterium | reverse complement strand
CGCGGCCAGCGCCGCCAGCCACAGGTAGAGGTCGCGGTTCAGCCGCGCCTCGGGGTAGAGTTCGACGGTTTCGGGCAGGCGCAGCGTCTCGGCGTCGCGCCAGCCCAGCTCGGCGCGCGCGCCGCTGCCCGCCAGCCGCGCCAGCCACGAGCGGCGCGCGCCGTGCTCGGTGGCGGCGGCGTTGCTGACGCCGAGGCCGCCGTCGCCGCCGAGCGCCCGGAACAGTACCCCGACGCTGCGGCGCACCTGCTCGAGGCTCGCCGCCGCCTCGGGGTAGCGCCGTTCGGCGGCCCGGGTGACCAGGCGGTGCCATACGAGGCCGACGTGTTCTTCCATTGTCCGAATCCAAGGTGCGAGGTGCGAGGTGCGAGGTGCGAGGTGCGAGGTGCGAGGTGCGAGGTGCGAGGTGCGAGGTGCGAGGTGCGAGCGGCTTTCACTCGCGCCTCGTGCCTCGCACCTCGGAACTGTGCCTGTAACCGAAGTCCCGATCAGACACCTCCAGCGCCTCGGCGTCCTTGACCCAGCGCAACAGCGAACCGCGCGGATCGTCACGCCGGACCGTGGCGCAGGCGCTGATGCATTCGGCGCACTGGGTGCAGGCGAACATCTTGCGCTTGATCGCGCGCGGCTTCAGCCGCATCGGGCAGGCGTTGTCGCAGGCGGCGTTGCAGTCGGCGCAGGCGGCGGCGCGCATGCGGTCGTAGCCGACCACCATCGCCCGCGGGTTCGCGATCCAGGCGTGGCTCTTGAACAGCCCGACCGCGCAGGCGTAGCGGCAGAACAGGTGGCGCGCCAGCGTGAACTCGACCGCGAAGGCCAGCGTCGCGACGCCGACGAAGATCGCCTGGTTGCGCGTGGGCGTACCGCGCACGAGATTGCCCCAGACCTCGGCCGGATCGATCAGGTAGCTCAGCAGCGTCACCGCCCACAGCGCCGAGAAGCCGAGCACCGCCGCGCCGACCGGGATCCACCCGCGCGGATCGATGCGCCGTAGCCGCCCGTCGGGTAGCCGCGCCGGCAGCGCGGTCTTTTCCCAGAGCGACGGTTTGCCGCTCGCGCGCAGCATTAGCGCGTTGATCAGTTCGACCACCGAGAAGTGCGGGCACAGCCAGCCGCAGTACACCCGGCCCCAGCGCCACGCCACCCACAGCCCCACGCCGACCAGCAGCGCGATCGGCACGAAGCCGCGCCAGACCAGCTTCCAAGCCGCTATCAGCGGGCCGATCTCGCCGCGGCGGAAGGCGTCGAGGCCGAGCGTCCAGGGCTGGCCGAACAGGACGAAGTGGTTCAGGTCGAGGTCGAGCCGGAACAGGTCGAGCGGCGGCGCCAGCACGAACAGCGCGAAGAAGGCGATCCGGGTCCACCGGCGCTGGCGCTGCAGGGTCCGGGCGGCGGCCGACGAGACGGGCGCGAGGGGCGAGGCGATGGAACAGGCACGAGGAGCGAGGGGCGAGGCGCGAGGTTCGCGAGTCGGTGGCCTTTCCTCGCGCCTCGCCCCTCGCTCCTCGTGCCTGTTCATACGACGCTCGCCAGCGCGATCAGCCCGAGCACGAACGCGAGCCAGCCGCTCAGCGCCCAGCGCCAGGGTCCGGCCACGCGGGCCAGCCCCATGAAGCGGTCGATCACCATCTGGCCCTTGACCAGCGCCAGCCCCAGCGCCGCCAGGCTGGCGCCGCCCCAGGCCGACTGGCCGAAGCCGTAGCCGGCCAGCGTCAGCCCGAGCAGCAGCGCCAGCACCAGCAGCGTCGAATCGATCGTGATCCGGTTCATGGCGGCTCTCCTCAGTGCACCAGATAGACCAGCGGGAACAGCACCAGCCAGACCAGGTCGACCATGTGCCAGTAACTGGCGCCGCTCTCGACGCCGGCGTGCTCGGCGGCCGAATAGCCGCCGCGGCGCGCCTTCATGAGCACCGCCGTCAGGATCACCAGGCCGAGCAGCACGTGCGCGTAGTGGAAGCCGGTCAACAGCAGGAACAGCGTGTAGAACAGGTTGGTCGACAGACCGATGCCCTGGCCGAACACGTGGGCGAAGCCGAAGCCCTTGAACACGACGAAGCCGAGCCCGGTGACGATCGCCGCCAGCAGCCAGCGTTCGAGCCCGGCCTGGCTGCCTGAGCGGATCGCGCGCGCGGCGCGCACTACGCACCAGCTCCCGACGAGCAGCAGCACGGTGCCGATCGCGCCGGCGCCGCGGTCGATCGTCGCCTGACCGGCGGCGAACAGCTCGGGGCTGGCGCGGCGCGCGAAGGCGTAGCCGACCAGCAGCAGGCCGAACACGGCGAGCTCGGCGCAGATGAAGATCCACATCGCCAGATCGCCCGGCAGCGGCTCGCGGCGCGCCGACGCGGTGGCAGGCAAAGCGGCTTCGAGGCTCGCGCTCATGTCCGAATCCCCTATTCCCGAGTGCAGGGCTCGGATATTCGGGTGCGCCGGACCCTCCGACCTTGATCTATGTCAATTACCGGCGCCGGGTGCGCCGATCAGCGGGTAGTGCCAGTGCCTGCCGGCCATCGCCCGCGCCAGGCCGAGGATGCCGGCGAGCACCAGGGTCGAATGGACGCAGGTGAAGTACAGGATCAGCACCGTCCAGGTTTCGGCGCGGTGGCCGCTGAGGACGAAGATCGCGAGGCAGCCGCCGACCAGCAGCGCCCCCGCCCACAGGCTGGCGGCGAGGGCCTGGCCCAGGTGGTTGCGCGCCAGCGCCGGCGCGGCCTCGCGATGGCGCCACCACAGCCAGGCCAGCCAGGCGAAGGCCAGGCCCGGCGCGATCAGGAGATTGGCGAGAAACAGCACCTCGGCGAGCACCGCCAGGCGCTTGCCTTCGGGTTCAGCCGGCAGCAGCGAAGTGGGCATCGATCAGCTCGCGCAGCGCGCGCAGCGTCTCGGGTTCGTCGCTGAGCGGCTGCACCAGCGCCGCCTCGCAGGCCGCACGCGGGGCGAGGCCGGCGCGGATCAGCGTCGCCGTGTAGATCAAGAGCCGCGTCGAGGCGCCCTCCTCGAGGTCCTGGTCCTTCAGCGTCCGCAGCGCCTCCGCGAGCGCCACCAGCCGTTCGGCCAGCGCCGGCTCGATCCCGGTTTCGGCGACCACGATCGCCGCCTCGCGCTCGGGCGCCGGGTAGTCGAAGGCGAGCGCGACGAAGCGCTGGCGCGTGCTCGGCTTCATGCCCTTGAGCAGGTTCTGGTAGCCGGGGTTGTACGACACCACCAGCATGAATTCGGGCGGTGCGGTCAGGGTTTCGCCGGTGCGCTCGATCGGCAGCACCCGGCGGTCGTCGCTGAGCGGGTGCAGCACCACGGTGGTGTCCTTGCGCGCCTCGACCACTTCGTCGAGGTAGAGGATCGCGCCCTCGCGCACCGCGCGCGTCAGCGGGCCGTCGCACCAGTAGGTGCCCGAGCCGTTGATCAGGTGCCGACCGACCAGGTCGGCGGCAGTCAGGTCGTCGTGGCAGGCGACGGTGATCAGCGGGCGGCCGAGGCGCGCGGCCATGTGCGCGACGAAGCGCGTCTTGCCGCAGCCGGTCGGCCCCTTGATCAGCACCGGCAGGCGGTTGCGGAAGGCGTGCTCGAACACCGCGAGCTCGTCGCCCTGCGGGCTGTAGAACGGCAGTTCGAGCTCGGGCGTGGTGTGGGCAGGGGCGTTCATGGGCGGCGTTCTCGAAGTGAGGGGTGAGGGGCGAGGAGTGAGGGGATGAGCGGTGAGAGTACCCCCCTCACCTCTCCCCCTTCACGCCTCACCGCGCGCTTACGCTTCCGCCGCCGTCGTGGCGACCGTCGAGACGGTGCGCTCGGGTTCACGCGCGCCGACGAAGAAGCTCGCCACGTACGCGACCAGCCCCGCCAGGAAGGTGAAGCCCGCCAGCAGCCGCATCCAGTAGAACAGTGCGATCTGGTCCTGCACCACCATGAACGGCAGCGGGCTGGCCGAGTAGCGCTGCAGCCACACCTGCAGGATGCCGGCGCCGGTCAGGAACAGCGTGATGAACACCATCGACACCGTCATCAGCCAGAAGCCCCACATCTCGACCACCTGCGAGCGGTCGCTGCTGCACAGCTTGCGCCCGCGCAGCAGCGGCATCGCGTACGAGATGATGGTCATCACGATCATCGCGTAGGCGCCGTAGAACGACATGTGACCGTGCGCGGCGGTGACCTGCGAGCCGTGGGTGTAGTAGTTGACCGGCGCGAGCGTGTGCAGGAAGCCCCAGACGCCGGCGCCGAGGAAGGCCATCACCGAGGTGCCGAGCGCCCACAGCATCGCCGCCTTGTTCGGGTGCTGGCGGCGGCGGCGGTTGACCATGTTGAAGGCGAACACCGTCATCATGAAGAAGGGCATCGGTTCGAGCGCCGAGAACACCGACCCGACCCACTGCCAGTACTCGGGCGCGCCGATCCAGAAGTAGTGGTGGCCGGTGCCGAGGATGCCGGTGATCAGCGCCATCGCGATGATCACGTACAGCCACTTCTCGACGACCTCGCGGTCGACGCCGGTGACCTTGATCAGCACGAAGGCCAGGATCGAGGCCATGATCAGCTCCCACACGCCCTCGACCCACAGGTGCACGACCCACCACCAGAAGTACTTGTCGAGCACCAGGTTGACCGGGTTGTAGAACGAGAACAGGAACATCACCGCCAGCCCGACCAGGCCGGTCATCAGCACCACGTTGACCACGGTCTTGCGTCCGGCGAGCACCGTCATGCCGACGTTGTAGATGAAGCCCAGCGCGACCACGACGATGCCGACCTTGGTGATCGTCGGCTGCTCGAGGAATTCGCGCCCCATCGTCGGCAGCACGTCGTTGCCGGTGATCTTGGCCAACGTCGCGTACGGTACCGCCAGGTAGCCGAGCACGGTCAGCGCGCCGGCGATCAGGAACACCCAGAACAGGATGTGCGCGAGCAGCGGGCTGTGCAGCTCGCGCTCGGCCTCCTCGGGCACCAGGTAGTAGGCCGCGCCCATGAAGCCGAACAGCAGCCACACGATCAACAGGTTGGTGTGGACCATGCGGGCCACGTTGAACGGGATCTCGGGGAACAGGAAGTCGCCGATCACGTACTGGGTGCCGAGGATCAGCCCGAACAGCACTTGGCCGACGAACAGGGCGATGGCGGCGATGAAGTAGGGCTTCGCGACCGCCTGCGATGAATATCTCATGGTGTGATTCCCTCCGGACGGTGCTCGACTAGCCTTGGATGTTCGGCGGCCACTTGGCCGTGTTGATCTCGGAGCTGTACTTCAGGAATTCGGCGACGGCGTCGAGCTCGGCGTCGCTCAGGTTGAACTGCGGCATCGAGCGGCGTCCCGGGATGCCGTCGACGGGGCGGAACTTGATGAAGGCCTTGATCGCCTCCATGTTGTTGCCGAAGCGCTTGTAGACGTTGCCGAGCTCGGGCGCGAAGTACGCGCCTTCGCCGAGCAGGGTGTGGCAGCCGATGCAGTTGTTTTCTTCCCAGACCTTCTTGCCGAGCGCGATCTTGGGCCCCAGCTCGGCATGTTCGAGCGCAGCGCGATTGTCGCGGTTGGGAAGGCCGGAAACGGTATCGAAGGTCAGGGCGAAGAACAGGAGCAGGAAGAACGCGCTTCCGCCTATGTAGATGTTCCGCGCCATGGACTTGGTGAAGGTTTCGCTCATGTCCTCTCCTTGCGGCGGAAATACCCGAAGTCCGCGCTCGGAATATTAGGTGCCAGCGCAGCGGGAGGCGCCTTGATATCCGTCAAACTCGCGCGCCGCTCAGCGCCGTCCGCCGTCGCCGGCGCGCAACGCGATCCAGTCGAGCGCCCGCGTCGGCAGCAACCGCTTCGCCCAGCCGAACAGGTGCGTCGGCACCGTCACCGGGTAGCGTTCGCGCGGGCGCCTGCTCTCGAGCGCGTGGACCAGCTTTTCCAGCACCGCCTCGGGCGGCAGCGTGAACGGCGCCACTGGGCCGGGTCTGGTCAGGCGCGCCTCCATCGCGTCGTACTGCGCGCGGTGCGCGCTGTGCGCCTTGTCGATGTGCTTCAGGAAAGCCTGGTGGCCGTTGGCGCGAAAGCGCGAGGCGATCGGCCCCGGTTCGATCAGCGACACGAAGATGCCGCTGCCGCGCAGCTCCTGGCGCAGCGTGTCGCTGATGCCCTCGAGCGCGAACTTGCTGGCGTTGTACGCGCCGCGGTACGGCATCGCCACCAGCCCGAGCACCGAGCTGTTCTGGACGATGCGCCCGCTGCGCTGGCGGCGCATCGCCGGCAGCACGGCGTTGGTGAGCTCGACGGTGCCGAACAGGTTGGTCTCGAACTGCTCGCGCAGCGCCGCGCGGCTCAGGTCCTCGACCGCGCCGGGCTGGCCGTAGGCACCGTTGTTGAACAGCGCATCGAGCCCGCCGCCGGTCGCCTCGAGCACCGCGTTGACCGCGGTGCGGATCGAGCCGGGATCGGAGAGGTCGAGTTGCAGCGCTTCCAGCTCCTCGGCGCGCAGCCTGTCGACGTCCTCGGGCTTGCGCGCCGAAGCGAACACGCGATGACCGCGCGCCTTCAGGCCGTGCGCGCAGGTGTAGCCGATGCCGCTGGAGCAGCCGGTGATCAGGATGGTCCTGCCCATGTCGTCCGCCGTCGGAAGGGGAGAGGGCGCCACGGTAGGCGATCGCAGCGGTCCCGGCAAAGCCCGTGCTAAGCTCGGCCGCGACCGCCAGGAGCTTCCGATGACGCCCCGCAGCCCCGAACGCATCGTCTGCCTGACCGAGGAAACCACCGAGACGCTGTACCTGCTCGGCGAGCAGCACCGCATCGTCGGCATCTCCGGCTTCACCGTGCGCCCGCCGCAGGCGCGCAAGGAAAAGCCGAAAGTCTCGGCCTTCACCAGCGCGAAGATCGACCGGATCCTGGCGCTCGAGCCCGAGCTGGTGCTCGGCTTCTCCGACATGCAGGCCGAGATCTCCGCCGAGTTGGTGCGCGCCGGCGTGGCGGTGCACGTGTTCAACCAGCGCTCGGTGCAGCAGATCCTCGACACGATCCTGTTGCTCGGCCGGCTGATCGGCGCCGAGGCCAAGGCGCAGGCGCTGTGCGCGCAGCTGGCCGCGAAGCTCGTGCCGGACGAAGCCGGGCCGAAGCCGAAGATCTACTTCGAGGAATGGGACCAGCCGCGCATCTGCGGCATCCGCTGGGTGTCGGAGCTGATCGCGATCGCCGGCGGCGAAGACATCTTTGCCGAGCGCGCGCGCTCGGCGGGGGCGAAGGGGCGGATCATCGCCGATGACGCCGAAATCATCGCCCGCGCGCCCGACATCGTGATCGGTTCGTGGTGCGGCAAGAAGTTCCGGGCCGAGCAGGTCGCGGCGCGCCCGGGCTGGGACGCGATCCCGGCGGTGCGCGACGGCGAGCTGCACGAAATCAAGTCCGCCGAAATCCTGCAGCCCGGCCCGGCGGCGCTGACCGACGGGCTGGAGCGGCTGCGGGCCATCGTGCGCGCGTGGCGGGTGGCGAGGGACGGGTGAGCGGGAATGAGGAATGGGAGGAGAAGCGGGTGAACGGGAATGGGTGATGGGGAATGGGGCGGTGAAGCGCGAAGACACTGGCATGCTTCCCTCATCACAGCCAACGTCTCATTCCTCATTCCTCATTCCTCATTCCTCATTCCTCATTTCCGCTCACCCATTCCCCGCCAGAAGCGAACCGTCCGCCAGCCGTGCCAGCACCCAGGCTGCGATCGCATCGACGTCGTTCAGATCGAGCACCGGCACCGGCGCTGCGATCGGGGTGTCGCTGGCGACGGCGAGGATGCGCGGATCGCTGCGGCACAGCAGCGGCTGGCCGAGCGCCGGGCGGTGCAGTTCGAGCTTGGGGACGGGCGCACGCTTGTAGCCCTCGACCAGCACCAGCCCGGGCGCGAGCGGCGCCAGGCGGGCGAGGCACTCGGGCAGGCCCAGTTCGCGCGGCTCGATCAGCGCGGTGCGCCGCTTCGAGCTCACCAGCACTTGGCGCGCACCGGCTTCGCGCAGGCGGTGGCTGTCCTTGCCGGGGCGATCGAGCTCGAGCGCGTGGTGGCTGTGCTTGACCAGCGCTAGCCGCAGCCCGGTCGCGGCGAGCCGCGGGATCAGGGCTTCGAGCAGCGTGGTCTTGCCGGTGCCGCTCCAGGCGGCGAATCCGAGAACGGGAAGGGAGACGGAGGACATGGGCGGAGCTTCGACAGTCGCGCGCGCGCCGTCAAGCGCGCTGCCCGAGGCCGAGGAGGCGCTGATCGAGGCCTTCGTCGACGCGGCGTGGATGGAAGCGGGCTTGAGCGAAAACACGCTCGCCGCGTACCGCGCCGACCTGCGCGGCCTGGCCGGCTGGCTGGCGTCGCAGGGGGCGACGCTGCTCGATGCCGACCGCGAGCGCCTCGCCGGCTATTTGGCCGCGCGCAAGGACGCCGGCGCCAAGCCGCGCAGCGCGGCACGGCTGCTGTCGGCGCTGCGCCACTTCTACCGCCACCAGCTGCGCCTCGGCGCGATCGCCGCCGACCCGACCGGCCAGCTCGCCTCGCCGAAGCTCGGCCGTACGCTGCCCGGCACGCTGTCGGAGGCCGAGGTCGAGGTGCTGCTGGCGGCGCCCGACCCGGCAACCGAGCTCGGGCTGCGCGACCGCGCGATGTTGGAGATGCTGTACGCGACGGGCTTGCGCGTGTCGGAGCTGGTCGGGCTGCGGCTCGATGCGGTCAACCTGGGCGCCGGCGTGGTGCGCGTGCTCGGCAAGGGCTCGAAGGTGCGGCTGGTGCCGCTCGGCGAGGCGGCGCTCGCGGCGCTCGACGAATACCTGATGCGCAGCCGCCCGGCGCTGCTCGCCGGGCGGCTGTCGGACGCGCTGTTCGTCACCCAGCGTGGCGAAGGCATGACGCGCCAGGCCTTCTGGTATCTGATCAAGCGCCACGCCCTCGCCGCCGGCATCGCCAAGGACCTGTCGCCGCACACGCTGCGCCACGCCTTCGCGACCCATCTGGTCAACCACGGCGCCGACCTGCGCGTGGTGCAGCTGCTGCTCGGCCACAGCGACCTGTCGACCACGCAGATCTACACCCACGTCGCGCGCGAGCGGCTGAAGGCGCTGCACGCACGACACCATCCGCGCGGGTGAGCCGCGGCTGGCCGAACCTTCCGCTGCCGCGCTACCCTAAGCGGCTTTCCGCACCCGACAACGGACATGAACATGCGCAAGCCCATTCTCGCCGCGCTGGCCCTGGCGGTCGGTGCCGCTGCTGCTGCGGAGCCCGACCTGTCGCGCCTCGAGCCGCTGCTGCGCGGCGCCAAGCCCGACAGCGTCAGGCAGACTCCGGTGCCCGGGCTGTACGAAGTCGTGATCGGCACGCAGATCGTGTACCTGAGCGGCGACGGCCGCTACGTGCTGCGCGGTGACCTGCTCGACCTCGAGCACGCCAGCAATCTGACCCAGGCGCGCGAGGGGGGACTGCGCAAGGCGGCGATCGATGCGGTGCCGGCGAACGAGATGATCGTGTTCGCGCCGATGGGGCAGCCGAAGCACACGGTCACGATCTTCACCGACATCGACTGCGGCTACTGCCGCAAGCTGCATGGCGAGATCACCAACTACAACCGCGCCGGCATCGAGGTACGCTACCTCGCCTATCCGCGCACCGGGCCGGCCGGCGAGTCGTACGACAAGGCGGTATCGGTGTGGTGCGCGCAGGACCGCAAGTCGGCGCTGACCCAGGCCAAGCTCGGCAAGCCCGTGCCGGCGGCGAGTTGCGACAACCCGGTGGCGAAACACTACGAACTCGGCAACAGGCTCGGCGTGCAGGGCACGCCCAGCATCGTGCTCGAGAGCGGCGAGATGGTGCCCGGCTACGTTCCGGCAGCCGAGCTGGCGCAGATGCTGGAGAAGTGAGGGGTGAGGGGTGAGGGGTGAGGGGTGAGGGGTGAGGGGTGAGGGGGACGTCTTTACTCCTCACTCCTCACTGACTCCATCAGTACAGCAGCGACATCATCCGCCGGCGATAGGCGAGCGTTACCGGGTGCTCGCCGCCGAGCACCTCGAACACGCCGAGCAAGCCCTTGCGGCCGGCATCGTCGCCGTAGCCGCGGTCGCGGCGCATCAGCTCGAGGAACTGGCTTGCTGCGCCCTCGTAGTCGCCGTTGCCGACCAGTGCCTGCGCGAGTTCGCGACGCGCGGCGTGGTCATCGGGCCTGACCTCGAGGCGGCGTTCGAACTCGGCGGTGTCGACGCCGACCGGCGCCGCCTGCTGGAATTCGAGGCGCTTCAACAGGCCCGCGACCGGTTCGACCAGCTGCACGTTGGCGGGCAGCGCACGCAAGAGCTGCCCGGCCTCGTCGAACCCGCCCTGCTCGAGCAGCTTGCTCGCCAGCGCCACCTGCAGATCGAGCTCGTCGGGCAATTGCGCGACGCCCTCGCGCAGCAGCGCGATCGCTTCGGCCTGCCGGTCCTGCTGCCACAGCGCCTCGACTTGCTCGAGCACGGCGTCGGACGGGCGTGCCTTGTACAGGTCGACGAGCTTGCGGTAGGCGCTCTCGGGCTGCGCACCGACCAGGGTTTCGACGATCTGGCCGTCGCGGATCAGCATCACCGTCGGCAGGCTGCGTACCTGGAGGTGGCCAGCGAGTTCGGGCTCGCGGTCGGCGTTGACCTTGGCCAACAGGAAGGCGCCCCGGTACTCGTCGGCCAGCTTTTCCAGCATCGGCTTGAGCGTCTGGCACGGCTGGCACCACTCGGCCCAGAAGTCGACCAGCACCGGCACCTGGAAGGAGTTGTCGAGGACGTAACGCTGGAAGTCGGCCAGGCCGACGTCGAAGCTGAACTGGCTCATCGCGGGACGCTCGTTGCGTATGGGAACAGGATTCGGCTGCACACGATGCGGGCGCGGCGTGTGCGTTTCAAGCCCTGGAAAGCCGAAGCCCCTGCGGGGCAGGGGCTTCGGGAGGCATCACTTCTCCAGGTACTGCAGCTTGTCGGGCTTGCCGTCCCACTCGGCGGCGTCGGCCGGCGCATCCTTCTGCGCGGTGATCACCGGCCACTTCTGCGCCAGATCGGCGTTGAGCGCCAGGAATCCCTCCTGGCCGCTCGGCAGGTCGTCTTCGGCGAAGATCGCCTGGGCCGGACACTCGGGCTCGCACAGCGTGCAGTCGATGCACTCGTCGGGGTCGATGACCAGGAAGTTCGGCCCCTCGTGGAAGCAGTCGACCGGGCAGACTTCCACGCAGTCGGTGTACTTGCACTTGATGCAGTTTTCGGTGACGACGAAGGTCATGCTGTACGCCTCGCTTTCGGTGTCGGCAGCCGTATGCCGGCCTCTCTCTCAAAATGGCCGTACAGTCTAAGCCTGCGGCGCGGCCGCGATAAATAGCACATCAGCATACGGGTATAACTGGTCACGGGTGATGGAGAATGAAGGAAGAATTGAGAGGGCGGCATCCCATCCCTCATGCCTCATCGCTCATTACTCGTTTCAGATGGTACAGCGCCGCCAGCGCTTCGCGCGGGCTCAGCGCGTCGGGGTCGAGCGCGGCCAGCGCTTCGAGCGCTGCCGAGGGTTCCCGGGGAGCGAACAGCGACAGCTGCGGGTCGGGGATCTCGACCGCCTGCGAGCGCACCGCCTGGCGCTCGAGCTCGCGCAGGCGCTTGCGCGCGGCGCGCACCACCGGCTGCGGGATGCCGGCCAGCGCGGCGACGTGCAAGCCGTAGCTGCGGTCGGCCGGGCCTTCCTGGAGCGCGTGCAGGAACACGATGCCGTCGCCGTGCTCGACCGCGTCGAGGTGCACGTTGGCGATCGTGGCGTGGTCCTGCGGCAGCCGGGTCAGCTCGAAGTAGTGCGTCGCGAACAGCGTGAACGCGCGCGATCGCAGCGCCAGGTGCTCGGCACAAGCCCAGGCCAGCGCCAGGCCGTCGAAGGTGCTAGTGCCGCGGCCGATCTCGTCCATCAGCACCAGGCTTTGAGCGCTGGCGTTGTGCAGGATGTTCGCGGTTTCGGTCATTTCGACCATGAAGGTCGAGCGCCCCGAGGCGAGGTCGTCGGAGGCGCCGATGCGGGTGAAGATGCGGTCGACCGGGCCGATGACCGCACGCTCGGCCGGCACGAAGCTGCCGATGTGCGCCAGCACGACGATCAGCGCCGTCTGGCGCATGTAGGTCGATTTACCGCCCATGTTCGGGCCGGTGATGATCAGCATCCGCCGGCCCTCGTCGAGCGCGAGGTCGTTGGGCACGAAGGGTGCGTCGATGACCCGCTCGACCACCAGGTGGCGGCCGGCTTGGATCGAAACCCCCGGTGCGTCGACCAGCTCGGGCGGGTTCAGGCGCAGCGTGTCGGCGCGCTCGGCGAAGTTCACCAGCACATCGAGCTCGGCGAGTGCGGCGGAGCAGGTCTGCAGCTGCGGCAGGCTCGCGATCAGCGTCTCGAGCAGGCCGTCGTACAGCGCCCGTTCGCGCGAAGCCGAGCGCTCGCGCGCACCGAGCACCTTGTCTTCGAACGCTTTCAGCTCGGGGGTGATGTAGCGTTCGGCGCCCTTCAGCGTCTGGCGGCGGAGGTAGTGCGCCGGCACGCTGTCGGCGGCGCTGCGCGACAGCTCGATATAGAAACCGTGCACGCGGTTGTAGCCGACCTTGAGGTTGAGCCCGGTGTGTGCGCGCTCGCGCGCCTCGAGCTCGACCAGGAACTGGTCGGCGTTGTCGGACAGCGCCCGCAGCTCGTCGAGCTCGGCGTCGAAGCCGGGGGCGATCACGCCGCCGTCGCGGACCAGCTGCGGCGGGTTGTCGACGATCGCGCGCGCGAGCAGCGCGTGCGCCTCGGGGTGGTGGCCGGTCTGGGCGACGAGCTCGGCGAGCCGCGGCGAATCGACGTGCGCGAGCGCTTGCGCGAGCTGCGGCAGCCGGGCCAGCGCCGCGCGCAAGCCCACCAGGTCGCGCGGGCGCGCTGACTTCAGCGCGATGCGCGCCAGGATGCGCTCGACGTCGGCGATGCCGCGCAGCGCTGCCTGCACCGCGTCGACCGCGCGCTCTTCGAGCAGTTGTGCCAGCGCGTGCCGGCGCCGCGCCAGCGTTTCGCGGCCGCGCAGCGGGCGGTTGACCCAGCGCCGCAACAGGCGGCTGCCCATGGCCGTGACGCAGCGGTCGATCACCCCGACCAGGGTGTGGGCGTGGTTGCCCGACAGGCTGAATTCGAGTTCGAGGTTGCGGCGGCTGGCGGCGTCGAGGATCACCGCGTCTTCGCGGCGCTCGACGGCGAGCCCGCTGAGGTGGGGCAGCGCGCTGCGCTGGGTGTCCTTGACGTACTGCAGCAGGCAGCCGGCGGCGGCGAGCGCGACCGTCAGCTCGTCGGCGCCGAAGCCGGCCAGGCTGCGGGTGCCGAACTGGCCGTTCAGCGTCCGCAGCGCGCTGTCGAGTTCGAAGTGCCACGGCGCCTGGCGGCGCAGCCCCGGGTGTTCGCGCAGCGCCGCCGGCAGCGCCGCGTCTTCCGATGCCAGCACTTCGGCCGGCTTCAGCCGCTCGAGCTCGCTGCTCAGCGCTTCCTCGCCCTGCACCTCGGACAGCACGAAGCGCCCGCCGGCCAGGTCGAGGCTGGCGAGTCCCCAGCGGCCCTCGACCGCGTGCACCGCGAGCAGGAGGTTGTCGCGGCGCTCGTCGAGCAGCGCCTCGTCGGTCAGCGTGCCCGGGGTGACGATGCGCACCACCTTGCGCTCGACCGGCCCCTTGCTGGTTGCCGGGTCGCCGATCTGCTCGCAGATCGCGACCGACTCGCCCAGGCGCACCAGCCTGGCGAGGTAGCTCTCGAGCGCGTGGCAGGGCACGCCCGCCATCGGGATCGGCTCGCCGGCGGACTGGCCGCGTGCGGTCAGCGTGATGTCGAGCAGCCGTGCGGCCTTGCGCGCATCGTCGAAGAACAGCTCGTAGAAGTCCCCCATCCGGTAGAACACCAGGACCTCGGGGTGCTCGGCCTTGACGCGCAGGTACTGCTGCATCATCGGCGTGTGCTGGGAAAGATTCAGCAGGGCGTCATTCATCGTCTGGAGGGGCGGGCCGGGCGAGCGGTGCAGTGTATCGGAAGATGCAGGGGTGGCGCACTCGGCGGCATCCGCCCCGCACCCAGGTATGGGCGAGGATACGCAGGCGTGCGGATGATCGCAGCCGCGCGCTTGCGCACGGTGGTAGAGGTCCGCCGACAGCAGCCGCCAGGCGGGATGGAATTGGCGCAGCCGCAGCAGGTATTCGTGGTTCGTCGCCGTCTGGAATCCGGCCCGAGGCGGGTGCCGATCACGGAGACCGGGCAGCTTACCACCCGGCAGCTTGAATGCCAGCCGCGCATCGGCACGGCGCTGGTGTACGATCGCTGCGGTACTCCCGGGGAGGTCACGATGCCCAGGCTGAAGACGCTCGCGCAGGCGCTGGCACTGGCGTTGCTCGCGACGGCAGCGCACGCCGACGAGCTCGACGACATCCGCAAACTCGCCGAGGCCGGGCAGGCCGAGGTGGCGCTGGTGCGGCTCGACGAGCTGATCGCCGCGCGCCCGGACGCGGCCGAGCCGCGCTTCCTGAAGGGCACGCTGCTGCTCGGGCGCGGCGAGGCGGCCGCGGCGCGCGAGGTGTTCCTCGAGCTGACGCGGCGCTTTCCGCAGTTGCCCGAGGCACACAACAACCTCGCCGCCAGCTACGCCGCGATCGGCGACTATGGCCATGCCCGCGCAGCGCTCGACCAGGCGCTCGCGACGGCGCCGGACTACGCCGCCGCCGCGGCCAACCTCGGCGACGTGTACCTGCGGCTCGCGTTCGAAGCCTACGGCCGCGCCGTCGAACTCGAGCCGGGCGACGCCGCGGTGCGCGCCAAGCGCAACGCGCTGGAAAAGCTGTTCGCCGAGCAGGAGGGGCGCTGAGCATGGGCACGGATGGGGATCGGCAGCGTGATCGCGAGCTCGAAGCCCTGGCACGCCGCCTCGGCGCCGCGCTGACGGCGCGCGGCTGGATGCTGGCGAGCGCCGAGTCGTGCACCGGCGGTCTCGTCGCCGGGGCGGTGACGGCGATCGCCGGCAGCTCGGGCTGGTTCGAACGCGGCTTCGTGACCTACTCGAACGAAGCCAAGCAGGAGCTGCTCGGCGTGCGCGCGCAGACGCTGGCCGAGCACGGCGCGGTCAGCGAAGCGACGGTGCTGGAGATGGCGGCGGGTGCCCTGCGTGCCGGCCGCGCGCAGGCGAGCGTCGCGGTCAGCGGCGTTGCCGGCCCCGACGGCGGCAGCCCCGACAAGCCGGTCGGCAGCGTGTGGCTGGCCTGGGCGCACGCGGGCGCCGCGCCGCGTGCGCAGCTGTTCCGCTTCGACGGCGACCGCACTGCCGTGCGCCGGCAGGCGGTGGTCGCGGCGCTGGAGGGCTTGATCGATGAGTGCGAGCGCGAATCCGGCACCTGACACGCCGCCCGAGCCGACGCGGCGGCTGTTCGTCGCGCTGTGGCCCGACGACAGCGCGCGCCACGCGATCGCGCACCTGGCGAAGAGCTGCCGCGGCGGCAGGCTGGTGCCGGCCGAACATCTGCACCTGACGCTGGCCTTCCTCGGCGCCACCCCCGAGTCGAAAGAGGCCGCCTACCGTGCCGCGCTCGACGGGCTGGCTTTCGCGCCGTTCGAGCTTCGCCTTGACGTGCTCGGCTGGTGGCGCGGGCCGCGCGTGCTGTGGCTCGGCGCCGCCTCGATGCCGCCCGAGCTGCTACGTCTGGCCGCCGAGGTCAACGCCCGGCTCGCCAGCCGCGGCTACCGGCCCGAGACGCGCCCGTTCGCGGCGCACGTCACGCTCGTGCGCAAGCACCCCGGCCCAGCACCGGCGTTCGGCACGCGTACGCCAGTGCGCTGGCATGCCGACCGCGTCGCGCTGGTCGAGTCGGCGGCCGAGCCCGCAGGCACGCACTACCGGCCCTTACGGCTGTGGCGGGCCGAGGCTAGGTCGGTTCCGCCTTCTGTGGGATAATCCTTGTCCTTTGTCCGCGCCGCGCGCGGACGGCCAGCCAGGCCAGGTCGGCAATCGATTCAGGAGCTTGCACCGCGATGGACGAAAACAAGAAGAGGGCGCTCGCCGCTGCTCTGAGCCAGATCGAAAAGCAGTTCGGCAAGGGCACGGTGATGCGCATGGGCGACGCCGGCAGCCGCGAAGCCGCCGAGGTGATTTCGACCGGTTCGCTCGGCCTGGACATCGCGCTGGGCATCGGCGGCTTGCCGCGCGGGCGCATCGTCGAGATCTACGGCCCCGAATCCTCGGGCAAGACCACGCTGGCGCTGCAGGTGATCGCCGAGGCACAGAAGCTCGGCGGCACCTGCGCCTTCGTCGACGCCGAGCACGCGCTCGACCCCGGCTACGCCGCCAAGCTCGGCGTCAGCATCGACGACCTGCTGGTATCGCAGCCCGACACCGGCGAGCAGGCGCTCGAGATCTGCGACATGCTGGTGCGCTCGGGCGCGATCGACGTCGTGATCGTCGACTCGGTCGCGGCACTGACGCCCAAGGCCGAGCTCGAGGGCGAGATGGGCGACTCGCACGTCGGCCTGCACGCGCGGCTGATGAGCCAGGCGCTGCGCAAGCTGACCGCCAACATCAAGCGCTCGAACACGCTAGTGATCTTCATCAACCAGATCCGCATGAAGATCGGCGTGCTGTTCGGCAGCCCCGAGACCACCACCGGCGGCAATGCGCTGAAGTTCTACGCCTCGGTGCGCCTCGACATCCGCCGCATCGGTTCGATCAAGAAGGGCGACGAGGTGATCGGCTCCGAAACCCGCGTCAAGGTGGTCAAGAACAAGATGGCGCCGCCGTTCAAGCAGGCCGAGTTCGAGATCCTCTACGGCGAGGGCTGCTCGCGCCTGGGCGAAGTGATCGACCTCGGCGTCAGCGGCGGCATCGTCGAGAAGTCGGGCGCCTGGTACAGCTATGGCGGCAGCCGCATCGGCCAGGGCAAGGACAACGCCCGCCAGTACCTGAAGGACAACCCCCAGTTCGCCGCCGAGATCGAAGCCAGGGTGCGCGAGAAGTTCCTGACCAGCCCCGCGGCGCTGCCGGCGGTCGATGTGCATGACGACGACGAGCTCCCCGAGCAGCTCTGACGCCGTTGCCGAGGCGCGCCGCCGCGCGCTCGGCTGGCTGGCGCGGCGCGAGCACACCCGTTCGGAGCTCGCGCGCAAGCTCGGCCGCGCCGGCTTCGCGGAGGGTCTCGCCGCCGCCGTGCTCGATGCGCTCGAAGCCGAGGGGCTGCTGAGCGAAACGCGCTTCGCCGAAGCCTACGCCGCTTCGCGCGCCGAGCGCGGCTACGGTCCGCTGCGCATCCGGGCCGAGCTGCGCGAGCGGGGGGTTCCCGAGGACACCGTTTCCGTTATCCTCGCGGACTTCGAGGCGCTCTGGCCCGAACGGCTGGCGGCCGTGGCGCGCAAGCGCTTCGGCGGCGAGCCGCCGCACGATGCGCGCGAGCGCGCTGCGCGTATCCGCTTCCTGCAGATGCGCGGTTTCGCGCCCGGCCAGATCGAGCGCCTGCTCCGGCAGCCCCGAGTCTGAACCGAACAAACATCCCGGCGGCCCGCGCGGGCTGGGCCGGACGAGCAACAAGCCAACACGTAGCCAGGGCCATGATCAGCAGCGCCGACATCCGCAAGACCTTCCTCGAGTTCTTCCGCGCGCGCGGCCACGAAGTGGTCGCGAGCAGCCCCCTGGTGCCGGGCAACGATCCGACGCTGCTGTTCACCAACGCCGGCATGGTGCAGTTCAAGGACGTGTTCCTCGGCGTCGACCCGCGTCCCTACGTCCGCGCCGCCACCGCGCAGCGCTGCGTGCGCGCCGGCGGCAAGCACAACGACCTCGAGAACGTCGGCTACACCGCGCGCCACCACACCTTCTTCGAGATGCTGGGCAACTTCAGTTTCGGCGACTACTTCAAGCGCGACGCGATCCGCTTCGCCTGGGCGCTGTTGACCGAAGACTTCGGGCTGCCGGCGGACAGGCTCTGGATCACGGTCTATGCCACCGACGACGAGGCTTACGCGATCTGGGCCGACGACGTCGACGTGCCGCGCGATCGCATCATCCGCATCGGCGACAAGCCGGGCGGCGGCTCCGACAACTTCTGGCAGATGGGCGACACCGGCCCCTGCGGCCCCTGCACCGAGATCTTCTACGACCACGGCCCCGAAGTGGCCGGCGGTCCGCCCGGCTCGCCCGACGAAGACGGCGACCGCTACATCGAGATCTGGAACCTGGTGTTCATGCAGTTCAACCGCGACGAGGCGGGCGTGCTGCATCCGCTGCCCAAACCCTCGGTCGACACCGGCATGGGCCTCGAGCGCCTCGCTGCGGTGCTGCAGGGCGTGCACTCGAACTACGAGATCGACCTGTTCCGGGCGCTGATCAAGGCCGCCGCCGCGGCCACCGGCGCCGAAGACCTGCACTCGAGCTCGCTGAAAGTCATCGCCGACCACATCCGCTCGACCGCGTTCCTGATCATCGACGGCGTCGTGCCTTCGAACGAAGGGCGCGGGTACGTGCTGCGCCGCATCATGCGCCGTGCGATCCGCCACGGCCACAAGCTCGGCTGCAGCCATGCCTTCTTCCACCGGCTGGTGCCGGCGCTGGTCGCCGAGATGGGGGCGGCCTACCCCGAGCTGGTCGAAGCGCAGGACTTCGTCACCCGCACCGTGCTGCACGAGGAAGAACAGTTCGCGCGCACGCTCGACCACGGCATGCGCCTGCTCGAGGCCGACATCGCGCAGCTCGAAAGCAGCGTGATCCCCGGCGAAACCGTGTTCCGCCTGTACGACACCTACGGCTTCCCGGTCGACCTGACCGCCGACATCGCGCGCGAGCGCGGGCTGGCGCTCGACCTCCAGGGCTTCGAGCGCGAGATGGAGGCGCAGCGTGCCCGCGCCCGCGCCCACAGCCATTTCGGTCACTACCACAGCGAGACGCTGGCGGTGCAGGGCACGACCGAGTTCATCGGCTACGACGGCACCGAAGGCGAGGGCAGCGTGGTCGCGCTGTTCCGCGACGGCCAGCCGGCCGAGCGCCTAGTCGCGGACGAAGACGGCATCGTCGTGCTCGAGCGCACGCCCTTCTACGCCGAGAGCGGCGGCCAGGTCGGCGACACCGGCCGCCTGGCCAGCGCCGCGGGGGCGGTGTTCGCGGTCGCCGATTGCCGCAAGCAGGGCGAAGGCGTGCATCTGCACATCGGCAAGCTCACCGCCGGGATGCTGGCGCTCGGCGAGCGCGTCATGGCCGCGGTCGACACGGCGCGCCGCCAGGCCACCCGCCTGAACCACTCGGCGACGCACCTGTTGCACGAGGCGCTGCGCCGCGTGCTCGGGCCGCACGTGCTGCAGAAGGGCTCGCTGGTCGATCCCGAGCGCCTGCGCTTCGACTTCTCGCACCCCGAGGCGGTCAGCGCCGAGCAGCTCGAGGCGATCGAGCGCCTGGTCAACGCGCAGATCCGCGGCAACGTCGAGGTCGAGACGAAGCTGATGGGGCTCGATGCAGCCAAGGCCGCCGGCGCGATGGCGCTGTTCGGCGAAAAGTACGGCGCAGAGGTGCGCGTGCTGCGCATGGGCGATTTCTCGACCGAACTGTGCGGCGGCACGCACGCGGCGCGCGTCGGCGACATCGGCTTGTTCAAGATCGTCGCCGAGGGCGGTGTCGCCGCCGGCGTGCGTCGCATCGAGGCGCTCACCGGCGAGCGCGCCTGGGAGCATGTGCGCGAGCTCGAGGAACGGCTGAAGTCGGTCGCCGGACTGGTCAAGGGCGATGCCGCGACGGTCGAAACCAAGGTGCGTGCGCTGGCCGAGCGCGCCCGCGGACTGGAGAAAGAGCTCGAGCAGCTGAAAGCCAGGCTGGCCAGCGCCCAGGGCGGCGATCTCGCCGCGCAGGCGGTCGAGGTCGGCGGGCTCAAGGTGCTGGCCGCGCGTCTCGACAGCGCCGACGCCAAGGCATTGCGCGACACCGTCGACCAACTGAAGAACAAGCTGGGCTCGGCTGCCGTGGTGCTGGCCGCGGTCGATGACGGCAAGGTGCGGCTGGTCGCCGGCGTCACCGATGGCCACCACGGCAAGGTCAAGGCCGGCGATCTGGTCAACATGGTCGCGCAGCAGGTGGGCGGCAAGGGCGGCGGTCGTGCCGACCTGGCGCAGGCCGGCGGCACCGAGCCCGCCAAGCTCGACACCGCGCTGGCCTCGGTCGCCGGCTGGGTCGGCAGCCGCCTCGCCGGCTGAGCTCCTCCACGATTCCGCCAACCCGGGGGCGCCGCTGGCGCCCCCTCGCATGTAGCAGGAACACCATGGCACTCATCGTCCAGAAGTTCGGCGGCACCTCGGTCGGCTCGGTCGAGCGCATCGAGAACGTCGCCGAAAAGTTGATCGGCTACCGCAAGCAGGGCCATGACCTCGTCGTCGTCGTCTCGGCGATGAGCGGCGAGACCGACCGCCTGATCGGCCTGGCCAAGGCGATCAGCCCACGGCCGAGCCCGCGCGAGCTCGACGTGCTGATCTCGACCGGCGAGCAGTGCACGATCGCGCTGCTGTGCATGGCGCTCGAGAAGCGCGGCCAGCCGGCCAAGTCGTACACCGGTGCGCAGGTGCGCATCCTGACCGACAGCGCCTTCAACAAGGCGCGCATCCTGGCGATCGACGACGCCAGCATCCGCGCCGACCTCGGCGCGGGCCGCATCGTCGTGGTCGCCGGTTTCCAGGGCGTCGACGAAGACGGCAACATCACCACGCTCGGCCGCGGCGGCTCCGACACCACCGGCGTGGCGCTGGCCGCGGCGCTGAAGGCCGACGAGTGCCAGATCTTCACCGACGTCGACGGCGTTTACACCACCGACCCGCGCATCGTGCCGAACGCGCGCCGTCTCGACCGCATCACCTTCGAAGAGATGCTCGAGATGGCGAGCCTCGGCTCCAAGGTGCTGCAGATCCGCTCGGTGGAGTTCGCCGGCAAGTACGACGTTCCCCTGCGCGTGCTGTCGACCTTCCAGGAAGGCGAGGGCACGCTGATCACGACCGAGGAAGAGAATATGGAAGCTGCCCTGATCTCCGGCATCGCGTTCTCGCGCGACGAGGCCCAGATCGCCGTGCGCGGCGTGCCCGACAAACCGGGCATCGCCTTCGGCATCCTCGCCGGCGTGTCCGACGCCAACATCGAAGTCGACATGATCGTGCAGAACATCGGCCACGATGGCACCACCGACTTCACCTTCACCGTGCACCGCAACGACTACGAGCGCACGCTGGAGATCGTCAGGGCCAAGGCCGCCGAGCTCGGCGCGCGCGAAGTCCAGGGCGACAACAGGATCGTCAAGATTTCGCTGGTCGGCGTCGGCATGCGCTCGCACGCCGGCATCGCCAGCCACATGTTCCAGGCGCTGGCCGGCGAAGGCATCAACATCCGCATGATCTCGACCTCGGAGATCAAGATTTCGGTCGTCGTCGACGAGAAGTACCTCGAGCTCGGCGTGCGCACGCTGCACGACGCGTTCGGCCTGGAGCAGGCCCCCGGCGTCTGAGTGCCACGGCGACGGCGTTGCAGGAGCGGCATTCGTCAAAACATGGCACAAAACTATCCAGCCCGGGGCCGGTCGACTACAGTCCGGGTACGCCCGTCGCCGCACCGCGGCGGCGGGCTGCAAGCAGCCAGATCCGGACAATATAAAAGGTGATTCACAAGGAGTTCCGCCATGCTGATCCTGACTCGTCGCGTCGGCGAGACGCTGATGATCGGTGACGAAGTCACCGTGACCGTGCTGGGCGTCAAGGGCAACCAGGTGCGCCTCGGCGTCAATGCGCCCAAGGACATCGCGGTGCACCGCGAAGAGATCTACGAGCGCATCAAGCGCGAGCAGGAGCATACCGATCACGGCAGCGACGAGTGAGGGGCTTTACGCAGGCGGCGGAAGCCGGTACCATTCGCCGCCTCGAACGCCACCGAGCCGTGGCGAACGGAATGCCGGAGAGATGGCCGAGCGGCTGAAGGCGCTCCCCTGCTAAGGGAGTATGGGGGCTTAAACCTCCATCGAGGGTTCGAATCCCTCTCTCTCCGCCAAACTTTTCGAGGCTCGCATTGCAGGTCGAAGCGCCCGTAGCTCAGCTGGACAGAGTACCTGGCTACGAACCAGGTGGTCGGAGGTTCGAATCCTTCCGGGCGCGCCAATTCGGCGGTCGCTGCAAAGGCGGTTGACAGGAATCGGATCGACCTTATAATGCGCGCTTCCGCAGATCAAAGCGCCCGTAGCTCAGTTGGATAGAGTACCTGGCTACGAACCAGGTGGTCGGAGGTTCGAATCCTTCCGGGCGCGCCATGATACGAAACCCCCGCATCGAAATGATGCGGGGTTTTTCGTCGACGTGGACCCGATCGTTGTTCCGGTCCGCAGCGCCCTGTGGATGACGCCCGGGTTCCTGCCGATTCGCAAATCTTTGTTGCCGTAACGGTCGAAACGGCCTTTTCGCGCCGATTCGGCCGCGCTGTCCCGTTTATCCCGATGGGTCCGATCCGTTACGCTGGGTGCCGGGGAGCGAACCAGGAGTCCATCGCGTTGAATCGGCAGACGGGAGTGTTGCTGGCCCTCGCGCTCGTGCTCGCGCAGGCGCAGGCGAGTCCGCAGGAAGATGCGGCGGCGTACTACGAAGATGCACTGATGCGCTTCGACGCGAACGACTTCGCCGGCGCGGAGATCCAGCTCAAGAATGCCTTGCAACGCCAGCCGGGGCATCTTGCCGCGCGCTTGCTGCTCGGGCGGGTCTACCTCGGTCTCGGGCGCTACGAACTCGCGGAAGTCGAGGTGCAGGCAGCCGGCCGTGCCGGCGCCGATCGTGCCAAAACCGCGGTGTCGCTGGCGCGACTCTACCTGCTCCAGGGCAAGCACCAGGTCCTGCTCGACCAGATCGCGTCCGAGGGCCTGCCCGCTGCCGCGCAGGCCCAGATCCTGGTGCAGCGCGGGCTCGCGCTGACCGAACGCGGCCAGCCGTTCGAGGCCGAGCAAGCCTTCGCCGAAGCCGAACAGCGCGATCCGCAGGCCGCGGCGAGCCGTGCCGGCATGGCGATGCTGCGGCTGCGGCAGGGACAGTTCGCCGAGGCCGAGGCAGCGGCCGACGAAGCCATCGCCCTGGGGCCACGCGATGCCGATGCCTGGAATGCCTGGGCGGCAGTACGGCATCGGAGCGGGCGGCTGGAAGAGGCGCTGCAGGGCTACGACTACGTGCTGGCGCTGGCGCCGCAGTACCTCGCGGCCAGGTTCGCGAAACTCGGCTTGCTGCTCGATCTGGATCGGGCCGAGGCGATGACGGCCGACCTCGAGTATCTGCAGCGACACGCCGTCCGCGACCCGCGCGCGCTGCTGCTGCGCGCGCTGTGGTCGGGACGGCGGGGCGACGAAGCCGCGGCCCGAGCGCAGATGGCTGAAGCGGCGGGCGTGCTGAAGTCGATCCCGGCCGAGCGCCTGGTGCAGGATCCGCAGTTACTGCTGGCGTCGGGGCTGGCGCACTATTCCGTCAACGAGTTCGAGCGCGCGCGCGACGACTTCGACCGCTTCATCCGTCGCAATCCCGACCATGCCGGCGCCCGCAAGCTGCTCGGCGCGAGCTATCTGCAGCTCGGCGAAGCCCGCCAGGCGCTCGGCGTGCTCGAACCCTTGCGGCCGCGCGCGGACAAAGACCCGCAGCTGCTCGGGTTGCTGGGGATGGCATACATGCGTACCGGTGGCTACACGCTGGCGACCGAACTGTTCGAACGCGCCGCGGCGCTGAGCGGCGGCGCGTCCGACATCGCGGTCGAGCTGGCCGCGAGCCGCATCCGCAGCGGCGATCCGGGCAAGGCGCTGGCGGAGCTGGGCGAAGCCTTCGATCGCGATCCGGCGCAAGTCCGCGCCGGCGTGCTGCTGGCGGGCTTGCAACTGCGCCTGGGGCGCAGCGCCGAAGCGGCGCGCACCACCGCGCGCCTGCTCGAGCGCGAGGCGGACAATCCGACGGTGCTCGAGCTGCGTGCGACGGCCTTGCTGGCCGCTGGCGATGCAGCGGGGGCGCGCGCCGCGCTGGAGCGGGCGATCGTGACCGCTCCCGACTTCCTGCCGGCGCACATCGGCCTGAGCCGGCTCGATCTGGCGCAAGGCAGGCCGGAGGCGGCCGATGCGCGGCTGCGCGAGCGTCTGCAGGCGCAACCCGAGAATGCCGCGCTGATGATCGAACTGGCGCGCGTGGCGGATGTCGGTGGCAGGCGCGACGAGGCGCGACGCTGGCTGGAGAAGGCGCGAGCCGCCGATGCCGGATCGCTCGCTGCGCGTCTGCACCTGGTCGAGTTCTACCTGCGCCAGGCCGACGCCGCCCAGGCGCTCGCCGTGGCCGAGGAAGCCGTGGGGCGCGCGCCGGAGAACCTCGATGCGCTCGCCGCGCTGGCGCGTACCCAGCTCGCCGCCGGCAACCTGCCGCAGGCGCAGGTGACGCTGCGGCGCATGGATAAGCTGGCGGGCTTCGATCCCGAACTCTTGCTCGGGATCGCACGCCTGCAGATGCAGGCCCGCCTGCCGGCGGACGCGGCTTTCGCTGCGGAGAAGGCGGCTCGAGCGGCGCCCGCGCGCAGCGACATCGCGGCGGTCCTGGTGACGGCCTATCTCGGCGCCGGGCGTCTGGCCGATGCCGAGCAGCGGGTTCGCGAGCTGCTGGAGGCGCAGCCGGACTCGGCGTTGGCCCACGGCCTGCTCGGCGAGGTGCTGATGCGCACCCGCCACTTCGCCGACGCAGCCGAAGCGTACCGGCACGGCCTGGAACTGGAGCCCCGCGCCGAGCTCGCGCTCGGCCTCTACCGCGCCCGGTTGGCGGCGGGGCAGTCCGCAGCCGCGCGGGCGGGGCTCGAAACCTGGCTGAAGGCGCATCCGGACGATCGGGTCATCCAGCAGGCCCTGGCCGAAGCCTGCCTGCGGGACGGCGACTGGCAGGGGGCGCAAACGCTGTACGAGCGCCTGCTCGCGGCGCGCCCCGAGGATCCCGCGCTGCTCAACAATCTCGCCAATATCTACCTGGCCACCGGCGACGCCCGCGCCCGCGACACCGCGCAGCGTGCGCTCGCCAAGGCGCCCGAGGACCCGCTGGCGCTCGATACGCTCGGCTGGATCCTGGTCCGGCAGGGCGATGCGGCCCAGGGGCTGCAGTATCTGCGCGATGCGCAGTCGCGCCTGTCCGCGAATCCCGAGGTCGGCTACCACCTCGGGGTGGCGCTGCAGCGTCTCGGCCGCGCCGCCGAGGCGCGGCGTCAGCTCGAGCAGGCGCTCGCCGCCGGCCAGGATTTCCCGGGGAGCGAAGACGCGCGCCGCCTGCTGGAGAGCCTGCGGCGCTGAGCCGCTGCGGTCTCGAGTCCCGCTGCGGGCAAGGCGCGCGGCGTGGGCCCCGGGCGATCCGAGCGGGGCGACGCGTCGGTTTTTTTGACAGTCGAGGGTCGGCAGTGGCTCGGGTGGCTTCACAAGTGTTTGTAAGACAAAGTTTGTCTGTTTTTGGCTCGAAATTTGCACGATTAACTGGGTGGTGCTCGGGAAATCCGCGCAAGGCCGAATCGGAGCGATAAACAATGAACAAGACCAAACTACTGCCGCTGGCGTTGCTGGGCGCGCTGTCCGCCGGCAGTGCCGAGGCCGCGATCTCGTGGACCTTCTCGTCAGCGGCGTGCAACGGCAGCTGGCAGACGAACTGCTCCGAGACCTCCGGGGGGGAGACGGTGGGCGTGACGGCCTGGGCCAATACCGCTGGTACCAGCAGCTCGACCAGCAACGCGCTGGAGAGCGCCTCCTTGCGGCGTTTCGGAGGTGGTTATGGTGTCCGGAACCGGGATTATCCGGGCGGGCCCGGAGACGCCTCTTCCACTGATGATAACAACGAAGGTTCGTCTTCGTCTCCGTACGAGCACGCGATCGACAACGATCAGCGCATCGACAGCGTCCTGTTCACCTTCGACAGCTCGAATTACCAGCTGACGAGCTTGACCACCGACTGGGTCAGCGGCGATTCCGACCTCTCGGTGCTCGCCTACACGGGAACGGGGGTGCCGGTGCTGATCGGCAAGACTTACGGCGGTCTTCTCAGCAACGGCTGGACGCTGATCGGCAATTACAATGGTGACAGCTCGGCGCCGAATACCTACTCGATCGCCAGCGCGGTCCAATCGAGCTACTGGTTGGTCACTGCTTATACGTCGGTGTTCGGCACCACCAGCAACAATGGCGGCACTGTGGACGGCGGGGACGACAAGTTCAAGATCAGCGGCATCAGTGGCAATGAAGTCGCAGCCGTGACGGCCGTACCGCTGCCGGCGACAGCCTGGCTGCTGGGACTCGGCTTGCCGCTGATGGCGGCGCTGCGGCGGCGTGTCGGCGTTTGACGCGCCGTAGGGGGTTGGGCAAGCATTCGCGTTTGCTCACGCCGCAAGCGGTTTTCATCGAGCGCGAGCGAAAGGTGCAATAAAAAAAGCCGGTTTCTTTCGAAACCGGCTTTTCCTGGAATTGGTCGGGGTGACAGGATTCGAACCTACGACCCCCACGTCCCGAACGTGGTGCTCTACCAGGCTGAGCTACACCCCGAATTGCAACAGGGCCGCTATTTTAGCCATTCAACTGCTTCTGTCAACCGCGAAATTCGCGACGCTGATCAACGCCTGCTTGAACGGCGATTCGACCAGGGATGCGATGGCATCGATGGCCTTGTCGGCCTCTCGCCGAGCGAGGCGCGCAGTATAGGCAATGGCACCGCAGCTTTCAATAGTCTTTCTGACATGGTCGATGTGCTCGCGCCCGCCGGTCTCGATCGCCCGGCGGATCAGCGCGGCGTCCTCGGGCGCGGCGTGGCGGATCGCGTGGATCAGCGGCAGCGTCGGCTTGCCCTCGGCGAGGTCGTCGCCGATGTTCTTGCCGATCTCGGCGCTCGAGGCGCTGTAGTCGAGCAGATCGTCGACCAGCTGGAAGGCGTTGCCGAGGTGCATGCCGTACGTCGCGACCGCTTCCTCGGCCGCGCGCCGCTGGCCGGCGATCACCGCGCCGAGCCGGCCGGCGGCTTCGAACAGTTTGGCGGTCTTGCAGCGGATCACCTCGAAATAGCGCTCCTCGGTGGTGTCCGGGTCATGACAGTTCAGCAGCTGCATCACCTCGCCCTCGGCGATGGTGTTGGTCGCATCGGCGAGGATCTGCATCACGCGCATGCTGTCGAGCGACACCATCAGCTGGAACGAGCGCGAGTACAGGAAGTCGCCGACCAGCACCGAGGCTTCGTTGCCCCAGATCGCGTTGGCGGTTTCGCGCCCCCGGCGCAGCTCCGAGGCGTCGACGACGTCATCGTGCAGCAGCGTCGAGGTGTGGATGAACTCGATGATCGCGGCCAGCGCGTGGTGCTGCTCGCCGGCGTAGCCGCAGGCCCGCGCCGCCAGCACCACGATCATCGGCCGCAGCCGTTTGCCGCCGCTGTCGATGATGTAGGCGCCGAGCTGGTTGATCAGCACCACCTCGGAGTGCAGTTCGCGGCGGATCAACTGGTCGACGGCCTGCATGTCGCTGGCCGCCAGGGCGCGGACGTCTTGGATGTTCATGAGGCTATCGGCGGGCCTTGTGCTCGGGGGCACTCTCATGGGGCGCCTCGGATTGTCGTTCGAACGCGATAGTTTAGCGCGCCGTCCGGCCCCCTCCCAGCCGGCGCCCGGCGTTTGACCTGCGCAAGGCGCCTCGGTTAACATCCCCGCCCTTTATCGGGTCCGGTCGGGGCCTGTCGGATCAGCAAGTCGGAGAATCAGCAATGTACGCTGTCATCAAGACCGGCGGCAAACAGTACCGCGTTGCCGAAGGCCAGACCCTCAAGGTCGAGAAACTGGACGTTGCCGAAGGCGACTCGGTCGAGATCGCGGAAGTCCTGCTGATCTCCGCCGGCGACCAGGTCACGATCGGCGCCCCGTACGTCGCCGGCGGCAAGGTCAGCGCCACCGTGGTCGGCCACGGCCGCGGCAAGAAGGTCGAGATCGTCAAGTTCCGCCGCCGCAAGCACCACATGAAGCGCCAGGGGCACCGCCAGGACTTCACCGAACTGAAGATCACCGGCATCAGCGCCGGCTAAGAGGACAGGGCAATGGCACACAAGAAGGCGGGTGGTTCCAGCCGCAACGGCCGCGATTCCGAGTCGAAGCGCCTCGGCGTGAAGCTCTACGGCGGCCAGAAGGCCGTCGCCGGCAACATCATCGTCCGCCAGCGCGGCACCCGGTTCCATGCCGGCACCAACGTCGGCGTCGGCGTCGACCACACGCTGTTCGCGAAGGCCGACGGCCGCGTCGTGTTCGAGACCAAGGGCCCGAACTCGCGCAAGTACGTGAGCGTCGTTCCGGCCTGAGCCCGGGCGGTTCTGCGGAAAGCCCCGTGCGATGCGGGGCTTTTTGCGTTGTAGGGGCGGAAAGGTGGGTACAGATGAAGTTCGTTGACGAGGCGATGATCCGCGTGCAGGCCGGCGACGGCGGCAACGGCTGCGTCAGCTTCCGCCGCGAGAAATACATCCCGTTCGGCGGGCCTGACGGCGGCGACGGCGGCGACGGCGGCAGCGTCTACCTGGTGGCCGACCCCGACCTGAACACGCTGGTCGACTTCCGGTTCACCCGCGCTTTCCGTGCCGAGCGCGGCCACAACGGCATGGGTGCCAACTGCACCGGCAAGGCCGGCGCCGACCTCGACATCCCGGTGCCGGTCGGCACGATGACGATCGACGCCGACACCGAGGAGGTCGTCGGCGACCTGGTGCGGCCCGGGCAGCGGCTGCTGGTCGCCAGGGGCGGCTTCCACGGCATCGGCAACGCGCGCTACAAGAGCTCGACCAACCGCGCGCCGCGCCAGTCCAAGCCCGGCACGCCGGGCGAGCAGCGCGCGCTGCGCCTCGAGCTCAAGGTGCTCGCCGACGTCGGTCTGCTCGGCATGCCCAACGCCGGCAAGTCGACGCTGATCCGCGCGGTGTCGTCGGCGCGGCCCAAGGTCGCCGACTACCCGTTCACGACGCTGCACCCGAACCTCGGCGTGGTGCGCGTGGGCCCGCTGAAGAGCTTCGTGATGGCCGACATCCCGGGGCTGATCGAGGGCGCGGCCGAGGGCGCGGGTCTGGGCGTGCAGTTCCTGAAGCACCTGTCGCGCACCAGCCAGCTGCTGCACCTGGTCGACATGAGCCCGTACTCCGACAGCGGCGATCCGGTCAAGGACGTGCGCGTGATCGAGGCCGAACTCGCCAAGTACAGCGAGGCGCTGGCTTCGCGCGAGCGCTGGCTGGTGCTGAACAAGCTCGATCTGGTCGATGTGGCCGAGCGCGAGGCGCGCGTCGCGGCGCTGCTCGAGGCGCTGGACTGGCGGGGACCGGTGTTCCGGATTTCGGCGATCAAGGGCGAGGGCACCGAGGCGCTGTGCTACCGGATCATGGCGTCGATCGAAGCGCAGCGCGCCGCGCTGGCGGCGGCAGACCAGGACCAGGCGCGGGACGGCGGGGCGACGGCATGACGGCAGGGAAGACGCGCGAAGCGCTGGGCCAGGCCCGGTGCTGGGTGGTGAAGATCGGCAGCGCGATGATCACCGACGAAGGCCGCGGCCTCGACGGCTCCGCGATCGGCGCCTGGGTCGAACAGCTCGCCGAGCTGCACGCGCAGGGGCGCGAAGTGATCCTGGTGTCGTCGGGCGCCGTCGCCGAGGGCATGCGCCGCTTGCAGTGGCGCAAGCGCCCGAGCGCGCTGCACGAGCTGCAGGCCGCGGCCGCGGTCGGGCAGATGGGGCTGGTGCAAGCCTGGGAGTCGGCGCTCGCGCGCCACGGCATCCAGACCGCGCAGGTGCTGCTGACCCACGAAGACGTGCGCGACCGCCAGCGCTACCTGAACGCGCGCAGCACGCTGCGCACGCTCACGCGGCTGCGCGTGATCCCGGTGATCAACGAGAACGACACCGTCGCCTACGACGAGATCCGCGTCGGCGACAACGACACGCTCGGCGCGCTGGTGGCGAACCTGGTCGAAGCCGAGCTGTACGTGATCCTGACCGACCAGAAGGGCCTGTACAGCGCCGATCCGCGCAGCAACCCCGAGGCGCGCTTCATCGCCGAAGCCGAGGCCGGCGATCCGGCGCTCGAGCGCATGGCCGGCGGCGCCGGAACGCTCGGGCGCGGCGGCATGCTGACCAAGATCCACGCCGCGAAGAAGGCCGCGCGCTCGGGCACCAGCACCGTGCTGGCCTGGGGGCGCGAGCCCGAGGTGCTGCGCCGGCTGGCGCGCGGCGAGGCGATCGGCACGCTGCTGAACGCGAGCCGCGGCGCGATCGCGGCGCGCAAGCAGTGGCTCGCGGTGCAGCTGCAGGTCAGCGGCCGGCTGCACGTCGACGTGGGCGCGGTGCGCGTGCTGCGCCACCAGGGCAAGAGCCTGCTGCCGGTCGGCGTCACCGGCGTCGAGGGCGAGTTCGGCCGCGGCGCGCTGGTCGCCTGCATCGGCCCGGACGGCGCCGAGATCGCGCGCGGGCTGGTCAACTATTCCGCGCCCGAGGCGGCGCGGATCGCCGGGCAGCCGAGCGACGCGCTCGAGAGCCTGCTCGGCTACATCGACGAGCCCGAGCTGATCCACCGCGACAATCTGGTGCTGGTGTGATCGGGTGACGGGTGACGGGTGAGCGGGAATAGCGGGTGATGGGTGAGTGGGAATGGGGAATGGGTTCGAATCCTCCCCATTCCCCATCACTCATTCCGCAGGAGTCGGATACGATTCGCCGGAAGCCCACTTCCGACCACCGACCATGTGCGAACTCCTCGGCATGAGCGCCAACGTCCCGACCGACATCTGCTTCAGCTTCAGCGGGCTGATGCAGCGCGGCGGCAAGACCGGGCCGCACCGCGACGGCTGGGGCATCGCCTTCTACGAGGGCCGCGGCGTGCGCGCCTTCCACGACCCGGCGCCGAGCTGCGACTCCGAGATCGCGCGCCTGGTGCAGCGCTACCCGATCAAGAGCTGCATCGTCATCAGCCACATCCGCCGCGCCAACCGTGGCCGCGTGTGCCTGGAGAACACCCATCCGTTCACGCGCGAGCTGTGGGGGCGGGCGTGGACCTTTGCCCACAACGGCGAGCTCAAGGGCATCAAGCGCCGCGCGCTCGGCGCCTTCCGCCCGATCGGCAGCACCGACAGCGAGCACGCCTTCTGCTGGCTGCTCGAGCGCATCCGCAGCCGCTTCCCCGAGCCGCCGCAGCGGCCCGCGCCGCTGTGGAAGCACGTCGCCGGCCTGGCCGCCGAGCTCAACGGCCTCGGCATCTTCAACGTCCTGCTCGCCGACGGTCGCCACCTGTATGCGCACTGCAGCACGCAGCTCGCCTGGATCACGCGCCGCGCGCCGTTCGGCGAGGCGCAGTTGTCGGACGCCGACATGGTGGTCGACTTCGCCGCCGAAACCACGCCGAACGACATCGTCACCGTGATCGCGACCCGGCCGCTGACCAGCAACGAGCGCTGGCGGCTGATGCAGCCCGGCGAACTCGCCGTGTTCGAGGGCGGCGAGCGCATGGCGTGATCAGCACTGCACTCCGCACGCCAGGTACGTCGTCCCGCCGACCAGACGGTTTTGCCAGTAGGGCTGATCGAGCGGCACCTTCCTGACTTCGCCGGCGCCGCTCGAGGCGTGGATCATCTGCCCCTGGCCGGCGTAGACGCCGACGTGCGAAACTCGCCCCGGCTCGGTCTGGAAGAACAGCAGATCGCCCGGCAGCACCTGGTCGACGCGGCGGCCCTGGCGGAACTGGGCTTCGGTGGTGCGCGGCACGCGCAGCCCGGCCTCCAGGTACGACAGCTGTACCAGGCCGCTGCAGTCGAGCGCCTGGCGGTTGGCACCGCCGAGGCGGTACGGGGTGCCGATCAGGCGCTCGGCGCTGCGCACGATGCGCCCGCGCGCGCCGTCGTCGCGCGCGGGCGGGGCGGAGGCACAGCCGGCGAGCAGCGCGCACAGCGCGGCGAGCGCCGGCAGGGGTCGGCTGGTTCGCATGGCTCTCGAGATGTCGAAAGGGATGAAGGCGCATCCAGTATAGCCACGCCCGGCGGCATCTACGGCAGCGTCGGTCCGGGCGATCGGGTATAGTGTCGGCTCGACTCTCCAGCTCGGGGTATTCCCATGAAAGCCGCGCACGGCATGGTCGTTTCCATGCACTACACCCTCACCGACGACGCCGGCGACGTGCTCGACAGCAGCCGCGGCCGCGAACCGTTCGAATACCTGCACGGCTTCGGCAACATCATCGGCGGTCTGGAGAAGGCGCTCGAAGGCACCGGAGCCGGCTACGCGGCAAAGGTCACGGTCGCCGCGGCCGACGGCTACGGCGAGCGCAACGACAAGGCGGTGTTCGAAGTGCCGCGCGAGCAGTTCCCGCAGGGCGAAGAGATCCAGGTCGGCATGCAGGTGCACGGCGAAGGCCCGCACGGTGTGGTCGCGTTCACCGTAATCGGCCTGACCGCCGACGGCGTGATGCTCGACGGCAACCACCCGCTGGCCGGCAAGACGCTGCACTTCGACGTCGAAGTGCTGGGCGTGCGCGAAGCCACCGCGCAGGAGCTCGACCACAGCCACGTGCATGCGCACGGTCACGATCACTGAGCACCGGCATCGTGGCGGGTGAGGGCGGCTGCGGCCGCCCTTTCGTTTGGCGCCGAAACACTCGTTGACGTTCGCTGCCCGCACCCGATCCACACTGTTCCGAGCGAGTCCCATCCCCAGCCCCGATGAACGCCACCCAGCCCGACGCGATCCGCTACCGCATCCAGCCGACCAACCCCGGCGCGCACCGTTTCACGGTGAGCTGCTCGGTGCCCGATCCCGATCCCGAGGGGCAGCGCTTCTCGCTGCCGGCGTGGATTCCCGGCAGCTACACGATCCGCGACTTCGCCCGGCACGTGGTCGCGGTGTCGGCGCGTTGCGGCGAGCAGGCGCTCGCGGTCGAAAAGCTCGACAAGGACACTTGGCGCTGCGAACCGTGTCAGGGCGCGCTGACGCTGACGCTCGAGGTGCATGCCTGGGAGCTGTCGGTGCGCACTGCGCACCTCGATACCACGCACGCCTATTTCAACGGCGCCGCGGTGTTCCCGCGCGTGCACGGGCACGAGCAGCGCCCCTGCGTGGTCGATCTGCAGCTGCCGGTCGGCGAAGCCAGCCGCCGCTGGCGCGTCGCGACCTCGATGCGCCGGCTCGCCGCGCCGCTCGACGGCCCCGGCACCTACTGCTGCGACGATTACGACGAACTGATCGACCACCCGGTCGAGATGGGGCACTTCGCGCACGCGCGCTTCGAGGCCTGTGGCGTGCCGCACGACGTCGTCGTCAGCGGCCGTCACAAGGCCGACATGGAACGGCTGTGCCGCGACCTCAAGCGCCTCTGCGAATGGCAGATCCGCTTCTTCGGCGAGCCGGCGCCGATGGAGCGCTACGTGTTCCTGGTGCAGGCGGTCGGCGAGGGTTACGGCGGGCTCGAGCACCGCGCCTCGACCAGCCTGATGTGCTCGCGCGACGATCTGCCGCGCGCCGGCGCTGACGAGATCACCGAGGGCTACCGGACCTTCCTCGGCCTGTGCAGTCACGAGTATTTCCACAGCTGGAACGTCAAGCGCATCAAGCCGGCGGCGTTCGCGCCCTACGACCTGGCGCGCGAGAACCACACGCGGCTGCTGTGGGCCTTCGAGGGCATCACCGCCTATTACGACGATCTGGCGCTGCTGCGCTGCGGGCTGATCGACCTCGACACTTGGCTGCAGTTGCTCGGCGAAACCGCGACGCGCGTCTGGCGCGGCCCGGGGCGCTTGCGCCAGTCGCTGGCCGATTCGAGCTTCGACGCCTGGACCAAGTTCTACAAACCCGATGCCAACACGCCGAACGCCGTGGTCAGCTACTACACCAAGGGCGCCCTGGTCGCGCTCGCGCTGGACTTGCTGCTGCGTCGGCTGTCCGGCGGCGAGCGCTCGCTCGACGACTTGATGCGCGCACTGTGGGGACGCCACGGCAAACCCGGCATCCCGGTGCCCGAGGACGGCATCGAGCGGCTGGCGGCCGAGATCGCCGGCGCCGACCTGTCGGACTTCTTCGCGCGCTACGTGCACGGCACCGAAGACCCGCCGCTGGCCGAACTGCTGGAGGGGATCGGCATCGAGTTCGTGCTGCGCCCGGCTGAGGGCGCCGCCGACAAGGGCGGCAAGCCCGCCAAGGCTGGCACCCGGGCGCGTGCCGATCTCGGCTTGCGCGCCCGTGCGGCCAACGGCGGGCTCGAGGTCGAGACGGTGTTCGACGGCGGTGCGGCGCAAGCCGCGGGGCTCGCCGCCGGCGATGTGCTGCTCGCGCTCGACGAACTGAAGATCGACCCGCGCGGCTTCGAGCGCCAGCTCGCCGCGTACCGCCCCGGCGACCGCGTGACGCTGCACGCCTTCCGCCGCGACGAACTGATGCGCTTCGAGGTGCTGCTGGCCTCGGCGCCGGCCGACACCGCGTTCCTGCGCCTGCGCGACGACGCCGGCGAGGCCGCGCTGCGCGCCCGCGGCGCATGGTCCGGGGTTACATCGACTTAGGGCGGGGGCGGCGCTTGAACGCCCGTAGCCGAGTGTTTAGAGTCTCGGCACCGCGAGCCGGCCGCGCGCACGCCGGGCAACGACACAGGGGCCGCCGTGCCCCGCGCGACACGATGACGCTCCTGAACGAAAAGCCTTCTGCCGAGCCCGCGCCGTTCGAACTCAAGGGCAGCCTGTTCGCGCTGACCGTGATGCACCTGCGCCCCGCCGCGCTCGAGGCCGTCGACCGCCATCTCAGCGACAAGATCGGCCAGGCGCCCGGTTTCTTCAGCAATGCCCCGGTGGTCGTCGATCTCGAGGCTTTTCCCGACGATGCGGCGGCGCCCGACTTCGAAGCGTTGTTCGGCTGCCTGCGCCGCCACGGCCTGGTACCGGTCGGCGTGCGCAACGGCGCTCCGGCGCTGACCGAGACGGCGGCGCGTGCCGGGATCGCGGTGCTGCCCGAGGGCCGTGCGCCCAGGCGCCCGGAAACCGACAAAGCCGACAAGCCGGAAGCGGCGCGCAGCCGCATCGTCACCCACCCGGTGCGCTCGGGGCAGCAGATCTACGTGCCCGACGGCGACCTGGTGCTGGTCGGGCCGGTCAGCCCCGGCGCCGAGGTGCTCGCCGACGGCAGTATCCACGTCTACGGGCCGCTGCGCGGACGGGCGCTGGCCGGTGCGCGCGGCAACGCCGAGGGACGGATCTTCTGCCTGAGCCTGGAAGCCGAGCTGGTGTCGGTCGCCGGACGCTACCGGATGCTGGACAAGGACGACACCGAGCTCTGGGGCAAACCGGCCCAGATCCACCTGGTCGACGACCACCTGATCATCGAGCCGCTGCCGCGCTGAGGCGGCGGACCCCGTTTCGTGCGTTTCTCGAGGAGTGAGTGCCTTGGCTAAAGTGATCGTCGTGACCTCGGGCAAGGGCGGGGTCGGCAAGACCACCACCAGCGCCAGCTTCGGCACCGGGCTGGCGATACGCGGGTTCAAGACCGTCGTCGTCGACTTCGACGTGGGCCTGCGCAACCTGGATTTGATCATGGGGTGCGAGCGGCGCGTGGTGTACGACTTCGTCAATGTGCTCAATGGCGAAGCGACGCTGAACCAGGCGCTGATCAAGGACAAGCGCGTCGAGAACCTGTACGTGCTGCCGGCCTCGCAGACCCGCGACAAGGATGCGCTGAACAAGGACGGCGTCGAGCGCGTGCTCAACGAGCTCAAGCAGAACTTCGACTACATCGTCTGCGATTCGCCGGCCGGCATCGAACGCGGCGCGCTGATGGCGATGTACTTCGCCGACGAGGCGCTGGTGGTCACCAACCCCGAGGTGTCTTCGGTGCGCGATTCCGACCGCATCCTCGGCATCCTGGCGAGCAAGTCGCGCCGCGCCGAGCAAGCCGAGGAACCGGTCAGGGAGCACCTGGTGCTGACCCGCTACGCGCCGGACCGCGTCGAGAGGGGCGACATGCTCAGCGTCGACGACGTGATGGAAATCCTGTCGATCCCGCTGCTCGGCGTGATCCCCGAATCGGGCGCGGTGCTGCAGGCGTCGAACTCCGGCGTGCCGGTGGTGTTGGAAGATGCCAGCGACGCCGGTCAGGCCTACGGCGACCTGGTCGCCCGTTTCCTCGGCGAAGAGCGCTCACACCGCTTCCTCATCGCCGAGAAGAAGGGTTTCTTCAAGCGGCTGTTCGGTAACTGAGCATGGGTTTCTTCGACTACTTCCGCTCCAACCACCGCAAGAACACGGCCGTGGTGGCCAAGGAACGGCTGCAGATCATCGTCGCCCACGAGCGCGGCGCCAACCGCCGTCACAGCCCGGACTACATCCCGGCGCTGAAGCGCGAGCTGCTCGACGTGGTGCGCAAGTACGTGCAGGTCGAGCAGGACCAGATCAAGATCCACCTCGACCGCGACGGCGATTACGAGATCCTGGAGCTCAACGTCGTGCTCCCGGACGAAGATGCCCCGGGCAGGGCGCCGAAGCCCTCGCCTTCGCCGTGAGCCGCAAGGCACGCACTGCGCCGGCGGTCGAAGACGAGGTCGATCGGCTGCGGCTCGACAAGTGGCTGTGGGCGGCGCGCTTCTTCAAGACGCGCGCGCTGGCCAGCGAAGCGGTCGACGGCGGCAAGGTGCACCTGAACGGCGCGCGCGTGAAACCCGCGCATGCGGTCAGGCCCGGCGACCGGCTCGAGATCCGCCGCGGCTTCGACGAGTTCGAAGTGTTCGTGCGCGCGCTGTCGGACATGCGCGGCCCGGCTGCGCTCGCGCAGGCGCTGTACGAAGAAACCGAAGCCAGCCGCGCGCGCCGCGAAGCGGATGCCGAGCGCCGCCGCCTGCTCGCCGCCGCCAACCCCCGTCCCGAGTCCCGCCCCGACAAGAAGTCGCGCCGGCGCATCGTCCGCTTCACCCGCGGCGAATAGCGTTCCTGTGCTCGGGCAGAAGCTCGCGCCACTGCCGACGGAGCGGTGGATCGGCACGGCGCAGGCAGCGGCTATACTCGCGCCCATGGATGCCTACGACGCGGCCAAGGCCGGCGGCAAGCACGACGGATTCTTGCGCGAGTATGCGCAACTGCCGTCGCATCGGGTGCGCAAGGCCGTCCGCTCGCTGCGCAAGCGCATCGCCGAGCACGAGGACAAGATTGCCGATCCCGACCGCCACCTGCGCCCCGATACACCGCCGGCACAGCGCCGGCACCTGATCGAGACCAAGTGGCCCGCCGACATCGTTCGCCAGCGGGAACAGATCGAGGTGCTGCAGGGGATCCTGCGCGAACGAGGTGAAACCGATGAGTGAAGTCCGAGAGAGCGCCGCGCTGGCCGTGCTGGAAGAGGTACTGTCTGCGGCCATCCAGGCGGCCCGCACCAAGGTCGGCAGCGCCGAGGCGTTCGACCAGGGGTTGGTGATGGCGTACTACGACGTGCTCAGCGTCGCCAAGGAGCAGGCCGAACTGCTGGGCGTGCAGTTCGGCGATCAGACCGTACGCGAGTTCGATCCCGAGTCGCTGCTCGCCGGCCGCCGCGAGCACGCCGCCGGGTGATCGGCATCGAGCTCGACGACGCTCCGCTGCGTGCGCGCTCGGCGACACAGCCTGCATAGCCCATTTCCGCCGCCTCGGTGTCGATTTTCTTTACGGTCCGTTCACGGGCCGAATCATGAACTTCTTTTTCATCAATCACTTGGTGATGCGGTGCAGTTCTTGCTTGCTTGCTGTTGATCGCAGCGGTAGGCGCCTGCGGCCGTGCCTGCGCGCCGCTGCATCCGAAACCCGTGCGCCCGCGCATAGGGGCGAGTGGGTTCGCGTCGGTGCCGCCGGCGCGATTCCCCGGCCACACGCCACCGAGGGGAGGAAAGCACCATGCAGCACCGTTCGTTCCGCCGCAGCGCGCTCGCGCTGGCGCTGGGGCTGGCGCTGGGCAGCGCCGCGCACGCCGCCAACCACCGCGAGGCGCCGATCACCGCGCTCGACCACAAGGCCGACATCGCCGACTTCTTCGCCTTCCGCAGCTACGCCGACCCGACCAAGGTCACGCTGATCCTCGACGTCGACCCGCTGCTCGAGCCGTCCAACGGCCCCACGCTGTTCCCGTTCGATCCCGAGCTCCTCTACGCGATCCGCATCGACAACAACCACGACGGCATCGAAGACGTCGTCTTCGAGTTCCGCTTCACCACCGAGATCCGCACGCCGGACCTGCTCAAGGGGGCGTTCACGGTCGCTATCGGTGTCGGGACGGGCATCGATGCGCCGTCCAACTCGCCGCCACCGGTGGCGCCCGGAACGCGGGTGGTGCCGCCGGCGATCACCGCGCTCGACGGGCCGGGTTCGGAAGGTCTGACCTTGCGCCAGCGTTACACGGTGACGATGGTCAAGAGCGGGGTGCGCACCGTGCTCGGCAGCGGGCTGTTCGCGGTACCGAGCAACGCCGGTCCGCGCACGATGCCGAACTACGACCGGCCCGGTGGGCTGTACGAGCAGGGCATCCGCGACCTCGGCGGCGGCGTCAAAGTGTTCGCCGGCACCGTCGACGACCCGTTCTGGATCGATCTCGGCGGCACCTTCGACACGCTGAACTTCCGCACCGCGGTCGGCGGCGGCGTGCTCACTCCGACGCAGGATGCCGACGACACGCAGAACTTCGCCGCCGACGACGTCGCCGGCTTCAACGTCAATGCGATCGCGATCGAGGTGCCGATCGCGCTGCTGACCCGGGACGGCCAGGTCCACGCCGCGACCGACCCGCTGGCGACGATCGGCACCTGGGGCACGACGTCGCGGCCCAAGGTCAAGACCTACTCTTCGGTGCCGGGCGCCAAGCCGCTGCTGTCGAGCAACTTCACCCAGATCCAGCGCATGGGCAACGCGCTGTTCAACGAGCTGATCATCGGTCTCGGCTCGAAAGACCGGTTCAGCATGGACCAGCCGAAGAACGATGCGCAGTTCGCGGCGTTCGCGCTCGATCCGCTGCTGGCGCGGGTGCTCAACGCCGCCACCGCTGGCGAGGTGTCGATCCCGACGCCGCCGCGCACCGACCTGTTGCCGCTGGTGCAGTACCTGCCGCCGATCGCCGCGTCCGGCACGCCGACGGGCCCGGTCGCCGACCTGCTGCGGCTGAACACCGGTGTGCCGCCGACGCTGCCGGGCACGTCCGGCTTCAGCCGCCTCGGCCTGCTCGACGGCGATGCGGCGGGCTATCCGAACGGTCGGCGTCCGCAGGACGACGTCACCGACATCTCCGCGCGCGCGGTCGTCGGCGTGTTCAACCCCGCGTTCAACGTCTTTCCCAACAACCGCATCGGCGACGGCGTCAACGTCAACGACAAGCCCTATCCGTCGACCTTCCCCTACCTGGCGCCAGCGCTGTCGGGGCGCGACAGCCGCCACCTCGACCCCGGCGAGCCGGGCTGCACCGCCGGCTTCGGCGCGGCGTGCCCTCCGTGAGTCGTGAAACCCATGGGCGAACGCAAGCGATCAGAGGAGGGCGCCATGAAGCGCATCGTGTATCTGGCCCTGGGGCTGCTGCTGACCGGCCCCGCCTGGGCCCTGAGCCTGGTCGACGTCGAGGCGACCGTCACCGGCGCCGCGG